>NZ_JBEPOT010000006.1:0-469413 GCF_040546905.1 Bradyrhizobium sp. S3.3.6
CTCCAGGCGTTTCAGCTCCAGGCGTTTCAGCTCCAGGCGTTTCAGCTCCAGGCGTTTCAGCTCCAGGCGTTTCAGCTCCAGGCGTTTCAGCTCCAAGCGTTTCAGCTTCAAGCGTTTCAGCTTCAAGCGTTTCAGCTCTCGCCATTCCGACTTGCGCCGCTTTGCAAAGCCATCTGGAACTGCGGTTTCGACGCAGAAACACATTGAAATCATCTTCGAGGGCGCGGACTCCTCATGCTATCCTTGGCTCGCTTTGGGGGCCAAGGGGATCGTTTCAAGCACGTCTCGCAGCCCGAACTAACGGAAAGAACGCCGTGTCGCATTCAGACAAACAGTTGCAGTCGGTGCTCGAGACGCTCGAGGAGTGCCGCAAGGTTCTCAACGAGAGCAACAGCCGTGAGTCGGCTGAGCTGCTCTCGATCGTCATCCTCGATGTCAGGATGAAGCTCAAAGGAATTGACAGTGCGGACCTCAAGGCGCTGTGCGACGAAATGCTGCGGAGCGCTGCCAGCGAGCCGCTGCCCCCCTCCAAGCAGACGCAGGACCAGCCCCGGCGTCCGCTGCTCCGCGTGGTGAAGTAGCCGCGCCGCTGAATCTCGCTTTTTGGCGAGATTTGTGCGCGTCCCGATGCCGCATCTGTGATCGCAGACGGCATCGGGAGGAGCCTTGGTTTGATCGCGCCTCTGTTGCGCATTCCCCGGCATCGGCTACACCAGAGCCGGTTTGGCTCCGGCCATGCGCCCATTCCCGGAGCGCTGCCCGAGGGCCCGGGATGGCTCCGACTGCATCATGCAAAATGTCTCGATTACGGCGGCGCTGATTGCCGGCCTCGTCAGCTTCCTCTCGCCTTGCGTCCTGCCCCTGGTTCCGCCCTATCTGATCTATCTCACCGGCGCCACGATCGAGCATGTCGAAAGCGACGAGCCGGCGTCGACCTCCAAGCGCGCGATCATGATGGCGGCGCTGCTGTTCGTGCTCGGATTCTCGACGGTGTTCGTGGCTCTCGGTGCCAGCGCCTCGCTGGTCGGCGGGCTGATCCGCGCCTGGTCGGCGGAACTGTCGATCCTGGCCGGCATCGTCATCATCATCATGGGCCTGCACTTCCTCGGGCTGACGCGGATCGGCCTGTTGATGCGCGAGGGGCGCCTGACTGCACCAAGGCCCGTCGGTCTCTGGGGCGCCTATGTGATGGGCCTCGCCTTCGCCTTCGGCTGGACGCCCTGCATCGGCCCGATCCTCGCCGCGATCCTCTCGATCGCCGCGGCGGAGGCGACGGTGACGAAGGGGGCGGGACTGCTCGCGGTCTATTCCGCCGGCCTCGGCATTCCCTTCCTGATCGCGGCGCTGATGATCGAGCAGTTCTCAAAGCTGTTCGCGCGCATGAAGGGCCAGCTCGTCAATGTCGAGCGCGCCATGGGCGTGTTGATGGTCATCACCGGCGTCGGCTTCCTCACCGGCGCCGTCTCCAATGTGAGCATCTGGCTGCTGGAGACATTTCCGGCGCTGCAGACGATCGGGTAGGCGTTCACCGCTCCTCGTCCAGCGCGCAGATGACCGTGCAGACCACGCCGCGCGGCAGGAAGTCGACCGTTGCCTCGCCGCCGAGCTGGTCGCGCGCGCTGCGCTCGATCAGGCGCGAGCCGAAGCCGCGCTGCACCGGGGCGGTCACCGGCGGGCCGCCAGTCTCGGTCCAGATCAGCCGGAGCCGCGGCTTGGGCGCATCTTCCATTATCTCCCAGTCCAGGGTCACCCGGCCGGTCTCGTTGGACAGCGCGCCGTATTTCGCGGCGTTGGTCGCGATTTCATGCACGATCATCGACAGCACCACGGCAAGCCGTGGTGACAGTGGCACGGTGGGGCCGGCCATCCTGATGCGATCGGGATTGGCGAGCAGGAACGGCTGTAGCGCGCGTGCGATCACGTCTCGCAGCTCCGAGCCCGCCCACTTCTCCTGGCTGAGGAGATTGTGCGCCTCGGCCAGCGCGCAGAGGCGCCCCTCGAATTTGGTCCGCTCGTCGCGGCTGGCGCTGCGGAAAGTCTGCACTGCGATGGCCTGCATCAGCGCCAGCGTATTCTTGACGCGGTGGTTGAGCTCCTCGATCAGCAGATTGTGCAGCATGTCGCCGCGCGCGATCGTGGTCGCCATCCTGACCGCAAAGGTGAGGCCGACCAGCAGCAGCACGCCGCCGATCAGGCTGGTGATCGCGATGTCGCGCCAGAGCGGCGCGATTAGCGAGCTCTCGGTGACGCCGGCGGCGACGGTCCAGCCGGTCAGCCGCGATCGCGCATAGGCCGAGGCGAGGGCCACGCCGTCGAGCGACACGCTCGACAGAACCGCCTCGGGTGCGCGGAACATCGCCTCATAGAGCGACGGCGAAGCCTGCTTGCCGAAAGTCTCGTTCGGATTGGGGGCGCGCGCGAACACGACGCCCTTGCTGTCGAGCAGCGATACCGTCCACTGCTCGTCGGGGCGCTGCCGTTCGACCAGGTGCTGGAAGATGTCGATCGGCGGGCTGAAGGAGAGCGTGTAGACGACTTCGCCGTCACGCAGCACCGGGACCTCGACCGTGACGATCGGGCGCTTCTTGGACGAGCCGGTGAACAGATCGGAAAATTGCGGCGTCTTGCTCGCGAAGACTCGTTCGACGATATCGCGATTGTTGCGCGGCGGCAGGCTCGCCGTGTCGGTCGTCAGCGTCGAGAACAGCTGGTGCCCGGACTTGTCGGCCAGCAGCAGGACGCTGTCCTCGCCATACTGGCTGATGAACCCGACTGCCGAGCGGCGGAAACTGTCGAAGTCGCCCCTGTGCAAGGACTCGCTAAGCGCGAGCACCTGCAGGCCGCCCGTCATCCGCTGCACCTCGGAATCGAGCACGAGGCGCATGCTTCGCACCGTCTCGAGCACCCGGCGCGTCGCGTCGCTGCGGTCCTGGCGATAGTTGGAATAGGCGAGGCCGACGGCGAAAACGATCAACGGCAACATCGTTCCCGTCACCAGGAGAGCGAGCCGGACCGGCAAAGAGAGCTTTGACAACGCAGGCGTCCCGGTTCCAGCGCTGCGACGCCGGATTATGATTTTGTCAAACCATACGGGCAGGATTTGCGCTGCGCCATGATTTTCACATCCGGCGAGCAGGCCAGACAGGATTTTTGCGGCGCAATCGCCGCCGTCTCAACTCATGCTGATGGCGGTGAGCAGAAGACACATGGCGTACACGACCGCCACGCTGAGCCCGGCGATCCGGGCTTCTCGATGCGATGTGGCGGGCTCCGCGATGATGCGCGAAGCCCGTTGCAACAAATGTTGGGAAGGTCAGAGATTGCTCTCGGTGATCGCGGCGTAGATCATGCTGCGCAGCTCGCGGCGGAGCGGATAGGCGCTCGACGGCAGCACCTGCGTCATGAAGATCGTGATCAGCTCCTCGGCCGGATCGATCCAGAACGAGGTCGTGGCCGCGCCGCCCCAATTATATTCGCCGGGGCTGCCGGCGATCAGTGTCTCCGCCGGGCGGATGGTGACGGCGAAGCCGAGGCCGAAACCGATGCCGTTATAGGTCGCCTCGGAGAACAGCGAGCGCGATACCTCGGGGAGGAAGCGGCCGCCCGGAATGTGGTTGGTCGTCATCAGTGCCAGTGTCTTCGGCCCGATCAGCCTGACCCCTCCGAGCTCGCCGCCGTTGAGCAGCGCGCGGCAGAAGGTGAGATAGTCGGCGACCGTCGAGCACAGGCCGCCGCCGCCGGAGATGAAGGAGGGCGGCGAGAGGAACGAGCTTTTGGTCGGATCGTCCTGGAGCGTCAGGCCCTCGCGTCGCTGGCCGGCATGGAAGGTCATGCCGCCACCGGGATCTGCCGAGTAGCAGGCAGCGAAACGGTGCGCTTTCGATGCCGGCACGTGGAAATCGGTGTCGGTCATGCCGAGCGGATCGAGGATGCGCGTCTTGAGGAACTGCTCGAACGGCATGCCCGAGATCTTGCCGACGAGATAGCCGAGCACGTCGGTCGCGACCGAGTAGTTCCAGGCCTCGCCCGGCGAGAACTCCAGCGGGATCTTGGCCAGCGCCTCGATCATGGTCTGGAGCGTGCCTGACTTCTCGACCTCGCCGATCTTCTCGGCGCGATAGGCGGCATCGACATTGGAGCGCTGCTGGAAGCCGTAAGTCAGCCCGGAGGTGTGGCGCAGGAGGTCGACGATCAGCATCGGCCGGGACGGCGGCCGGGTCAGGAAGGCGGGTGAGGTGCCCGCGACGAAGACGCCAAGATCCTTCCATTCCGGAATGTACTTTGCGACGGGCTCGTCGATCGCGACCAGGCCTTGCTCGACCAGCATCATGAAGGCGACGCTGGTGAGCGGCTTGGTCATGGAATAGATGCGGTAGATGGTGTCGTCCTTGACCGGCGCCTTGCGCTCGATATCGGCAAAGCCCTGGACCGAACTGTGCGCGACCTTGCCGCGGCGATAGACCAGCAGATGCGTGCCCGGGAAACGGCCGGCATCGATGTAGCGGTTCTTCAGGTGTGCATCGACGCGGTCGAGCGCGGCCTTGGACATGCCGACGGATTCGGGCGAGGCGGGGGTAGGGGCGAGCATCAGTTCCTCCGGGCAGTTTCTGCAGGAGGTAATAGCCGAAATGGGGCCCCCATTCCAAGCGGGTCGCGCTTAACGCGAGCCCACCGACTGGTGTAGGCTCCAGTCTGGAACGCCTCCAGGGAGCCCTCAGGACTTTTCACGGGCCAACGAGAAAAATGCAAGGCAAACGCATCATGACCCAGTTCAACGAGACCGAACTCACCGAAGCCGTCGTCCGGAGCTTTGACCAGACACCGAATCCGCGTGCGAAATTCCTGCTCCAGGAATTGATGAAGTCGCTGCACGATTACGTAAGCAAGACCGGTCTCACTTTCGAGGAATGGGAATACGCCATCGATTTCCTGACCCGCACCGGCCAGAAATGCACCGACACCCGTCAGGAGTTCATCCTGCTGTCCGACGTGCTCGGCGTCTCCATGCTGGTCGATGCCGTCAACCACCGTGACCGCGACGGCGCGACCCAGACCACGGTGCTCGGCCCGTTCTATGTCGGCGAGCACAAGATCACCGCTCATGGCACCGATATCTCGCCGAATAATCTCACCGGCGAGCGGATGTTCGTGCAGAGCCGCGTCACCGATCTCAAGGGCGAGCCGCTCGCCAATGTCCCCGTCGACGTCTGGCATGCCGACGATGACGGGTTCTACGATTCACAGAAGGCGAATTACGACGAGGTCGGCGCGTCGGCGCGGGCGCGTTTCATCACCGACGCCGACGGCCGCTTCTTCTTCCGAACCATTCTGCCGTGCAGCTATCCGATCCCGACGGACGGGCCGGTCGGCGAGATGATTGTGCAGACCAAGCGCCACCCGATGCGCCCGGCGCATGTGCACTTCCTGGTCAATGCCAAGGGCTACGAGCCGCTGATCACCCACGTCTTCATGGACGGCGACAAATATCTCGATTCCGACGTGGTGTTCGGGGTCAAGGACGACCTCGTCGCCAAGGTCGAGCCGCGCAACGACCTTGAGATGCCCGACGGCGGCAAGGCGAGCGGACAATGGCACCTGATGACCTACGAATTCCACCTCAAGCCGGGCGGCGGCATGGCGCCGAAGCCGCTTGGGACGAAGGCGGCGGAGCCGGCCTGACGGCCCTGCCGGGCGCGCCGCTTCTCACCTCCCGATATAGGCCGCCAGCTCGTCGGGCGTCCCCATCGGAAAGGCCTCCTTCATAAAGTCGAGGAAGGCGGATACGCGCGCGCTCAAGAGCCGGCGCGATGGATAGAGCGTCCACAGCGCGATCTCTGGTCCGTCGACGTCGCCCCAATGCACCAGCGTGCCGGCGGCGAGGTCGTGACTGACCAGTGACACTGGAAGGCGTGCGGCGCCGACGCCCGCCCGGACCGCATCGCGGACCATGACGAGCGATGACAGGCGAAGCACCGGATCAACCGCGATGCGCGATTTTCCTTTTGGCACCGTCACTTCCCAGGTTGTCTTGCGGTCGCCCGCTCCGCGCATGATAGCCGGCACAGCGTGATCGCCCCTCGGCCGTTTCAGGCTTGGGCTCGCCACGATCACCAGCCGGTCGCGCAGAAAGATTCGTCCGACGAGGCTTTCATCCGGATCCGGATTGACCCGGATGACCAGGTCGTAGCCTTCCTCCACCATGTCGACGCTCCGGTCTTCCGTCGTGACCTCAAGGCGGATCTCCGGATATCTGAGCGCGAAACCGGCGGCGAGCTTCCCCATCGCGGTTTGCGAGAACAGCAACGGTGCGCTGATCCGCAGCCTGCCGCGCGGCCTGTCGCCACCCGAAGCGATCGCCGCCGTGGTTTCGTCGAGTTCAGTCAGCAGCGCGCCAGTTCGCTCGTAAAGTGCACGTCCCTCTTGGGTGAGCTTCAGGGCGCGCGCTCCGCGCTCGAAAAGGCGCAGGTCGAGGCTGCTCTCCAGTTCCGCGACCCGGCGGGACAGGGTCGCCTTCGGCCGCCCAGCGGCACGTGCGGCCCGTCCGAACCCTCCGTGGCGGGCGACGAGATTGAAATCAGCGAGGGCGAGCAGATCCATGCGTTCCACCAGTGAGACAGAAGGTCTAAATATAGCGTCTATCGGGCCAGATGTGGATCGCTAGTTTCCGGAGTGTCTTTTGACCCCAACCGGAGTGACCCCCATGACCATCCTCGTTACCGGCGCAACCGGCACTGTCGGCCGCCAAGTTGTCGAACAACTGGTGAAGCGCGGCGCCGATGTTCGTGCTCTCGTCCGCGATCCCGCGAAGGCCAATTTCCCGACAGGCGTCATCGTCGCGCAGGGCGACCTGCTCGATGTCGACTCCTTGCGCGGCGCGTTGTCAGGCGTATCCACCCTGTTCCTGCTCAACGCAGTGGTGGCAGATGAATTCACGCAGGCGCTGATCGCGCTCAACCTGGCGCGCGAGGCGGGCGTCGAGCGGATCGTCTACCTGTCAGTGATCCACAGCGATCTCTACGTGAACGTGCCGCACTTCGCGGGCAAGTTCGGTGTGGAGCGGATGATCGAGCAGATGGGCTTCAACGCCACGATCCTGCGGCCGGCCTACTTCATGAACAACGATCTCACGATCAAGGACGTCGTGCTCGGACATGGTGTCTATCCGATGCCGATCGGTAGCAAGGGGCTCGCCATGATCGACGCGCGCGACATCGGCGAGATCGCAGCCATCGAGCTGATCCGCCGCGAGCGCGCCACCGGGCCTCTGCCGCTCAACCGGATCAATCTCGTCGGTCCGGACACGCTGACCGGCGCGGATATCGCCACCATCTGGTCGGAGGGGCTGGGCCGCACGATCGCCTATGGCGGCGACGACGCCGGCAGATTCGAGCAGAACCTCAGACAGTTCATGCCGGGCTGGATGGCCTACGACATGCGGCTGATGTGCGAGCGCTTCCTGACGGACGGCATGATTCCCGACGCTGGCGACGTCGAGCGTCTGACCGCGCTCCTGGGCCGTCCCCTGCGTTCCTATCGCGACTTCGCCTCCGAGATCGCGGCGTCGGCCTGAGGGCGCGGGCCATACCCGACAATGACAACAAGGATGCAATCGCCAGCGCAGGCGTCCCGCCTCGAGGTAGCTACCATGCAAAATTCTGAAACCGACGACATCCGGACTGCCCCACCTAAGATACTGGTTCTTGGAGCGACCGGCGCTACTGGCCGTCTGATCGTCAGCCAGGCGGTGGTGCGAGGGTACGACGTCACCGTGCTCGTGCGTTCTGCCGAGAAGGCGCGTGATCTCAAGGGGGCGAAGCTCATTGTCGGAGACGCCCGTGACGAAAAAGTGCTGCGCCAGGCGCTCAAGGGCCGTGACGCCGTCGTAAGCGCGCTGGGCACACCGGCAAGCCCGTTCCGAGAGGTGACGCTTCTCTCGACAGCGACGCGTGCACTCACGAGCGCAATGCAGATCGAGCAAGTCTCACGTCTGGTCTGCATCACGGGAATGGGAGCCGGTAACAGTGTCGGGCACGGCGGTTTTCTTTTCGACAACCTGATTTTCCCGCTTCTCCTGCGCAGAGTGTACGCCGACAAGGATCGTCAGGAAGCGATCGTGAGAGACAGCGGCCTCGATTGGGTTCTGGTTCGCCCCTCCGTCCTGAACAACAAGCCGAGCCGCGATACGATCCGGGCGCTCACGGATCTATCCAACTTCCATGGCGGAGGCATATCGCGAGAAGACGTTGCGAGGTTCGTCTTGGACCAGCTGCGCGCTGATGCCTGGCTGCATCGTTCTCCGTTGATCACATGGTGAAGGCGGCCGACCCGGCCTGACCCAGACCGGCCCTGCTAGCGCGCGTGCAGCAGGGCGAGCAGGACGACGACGGCGCAGGCCAGGACCACCGTGGTCAGTTTCCAGAACAGAAGCGGATTGCGCTCGATCAGGGGCGTGGTCCGCGTGCTGAGGTACGCGGGGTTCGGGATTCTGAGCTCGTAGGTGAATTCGGACACATCCTCGTGGCGCTTGTTGGGATCCGGATGCAGCGCCTTGCGTAGCGCGCCGTCGATCCAGACCGGGACGGCGCGGTCGTCATGGCTGGCCGGACGGTATCTGAGCTTCCACGCGTCCGATCGTCCTCTGATACGGCCGACCTGGGCGCCGTAAGGCAGCTCTCCGGTCAGCATCTGGTAGCAGATGGTCGCCAGCGAGAACATGTCCGATCGGGGAGAGCCGCCTTCGCCAAGGAAGTATTCTGGCGCTGTGTACTGCACCGTGCCGAGGATTTCGGTGTTGTCCGGTGCCGCCTCGGCGACGCCGGCGACCTTGACCGCACCAAAGTCGATGATCTTCGCGGTGCCGGTCCTGTCGATCAGGACGTTGTCTGGTCGCAGATCCTGATGCAGCATTTCCATGCGATGGAAGGCGCGCAGGCCCGCGGCGATCTGGTCCACGATGCCGCGCACGGTCTCGAGGTCGGGGCGAGGATTGTCCAGCATCCACTGCCGTAGCGTCTGCCCCTCGATGAACTCGGTCGCGACATAGAGATAGTTGCGTCGTTTGGACCGCGAGCGGGGCTTCAGGACGTGCGGGCTGTCAATCCGTCGCGCGATCCATTCCTCCATCAGGAACCGCTTCAAATAGGCGGGATCGTCGCGAAGATCGATCGAGGGGATCTTCAGCGCGACCGTCTCCTCAGTCTCGGTGTCGGCCGCGAGATAGATGTGGCTGCGGCTGCTGGCGTGAATCTCGCGGACGATACGATAGCCGTCAAACAGCGCCCGCGGCTCCGGCAGCGGTGGCGGCGGTAGCTCGGCCGTGCCGCCAAAAATGTCGGATGAGCCGGTCGGCGGCACTTCGTCGATGCGCAGGATCTGGACGGTGATGTTGTCATCGCTGCCGCGCCGATAGGCTTCCTCGACGATGGATTTCGCCGCTCCATCGAGATCGTCCGCGTGCGTCGCGAGCGCGGTGCTGACGAAGCGATGATCGACGAACTCGTAGGCACCGTCGGTGGCCAGCAGGAAGATGTCGCCCTGCTCGATCTGGAGCGCCTGGTAGTCGATTTCGATTTGCGGGTTGATCCCGAGCGCGCGGCCGAGATAGGTCTGTTCCGACGAGACGATGACGCGGTGATCGTCGGTGAGCTGCTCGAGCGCCTTGCCGGCGACGCGGTAGATCCGGCAATCGCCGACGTGAAAGATATGGGCCATGGTCGATTTGACCACCATGGCTGTGAAGGTGCAGACATAGCCCTTGTCGCGATCATAGGCGTATTGGCTACGGCGCGTCTCGGCGTGGAGCCATGAATTCGTGGCTTCCAGCACGCGTCGCGCCGAGGTCTTCACCGTCCAGGACTCGGGCGTGCAGTAATAGTCGGTCAGGAAACTCTTGACCGCGGATTCGCTCGCCACCTGGCTCACCGCGCTGCTCGAGATGCCGTCGGCCAGGACGACGGCAATCCCCTTCAGGCCTAACAGCGGCTCCGCCGGGATGAGGGCGCCGTGAAAGTCCTGATTGACCGGCTTGCGCCCCCTGTCGGAGTGCTGCCCGATCGAAATTCGCAAGCCCCGGTCCATCCTCGCCACCAATGCAAAGGGAGCCTCACCTTATCAGGCGAGGCTCCCTTTGTTGACGATCAGGCCGCGGCGCGGGTCTGCGCCTTCGCACCCGGTTCGCGCTTCGGCTTCGTCAGCACATGCGTCGCGTACAGCGTCAGTCCGGTGAAGGCGAGGCCGCCCACGAGGTTACCCAGCACGGTCGGGATCTCGTTCCAGATGAAATAGTCCATGATCGAGAACTTGGCATGGAGCATCAGGCCTGAAGGGAACAGGAACATGTTCACCACGGAATGCTCGAACACCATGTAGAAGAACACCAGGATCGGCATCCACATCGCGATGACCTTGCCCGGCACAGTCGTGGAGATCATCGCGCCCACGACGCCGGTCGAGACCATCCAGTTGCAGAGCATGCCGCGGATGAACAGCGTCGCCATGCCGGCGGCGCCATGTGCCGCGTAGCCGAGCGTTCGGCCTTCACCGATATTGCCGATGGCCGCGCCGACCTTGTCCGGGTCCTGCGTGAATCCGAACGTCGTCACGAAAGCCATCATGAAGGCCACCGTGAGGGCGCCGGCGAAATTGCCGATGAAGACGAGGCCCCAGTTCCGCAAGACGCCGCCGAGCGTGACCCCCGGCCGCTTGTCGATCAGCGCGAGCGGCGCGAGCACGAACACGCCGGTCAGAAGGTCGAAGCCCAACAGATAGAGCATCGAGAATCCGACCGGAAACAGCAGTGCGCCGATGATCGGCTGGCCGGTGTTGACGTTGATCGTGACGGCGAACCAGGCGGCGAGTGCCAGGATGGCGCCGGCCATGTAGGCGCGGATGACCGTATCCCTGGTGGACATGAAGATCTTGGATTCGCCTGCGTCCACCATCTTGGTGACGAATTCCGAAGGTGCGAGATACGACATCAACAGCTCCTTTGCTCATGTGCATGATCGACCCGGTCCGTGCCGGATCGACGCCTTTGTCAGACCAGTGAGCTTTCGCGCCCCGTGGGATTGGGGCGCGTACCGGAAAGCGACATCGACATGCGCAAGGGATAGCGTCACGATGACCGCGCCTTGGCGGACCAGCGAATAGGCTTCCCAGTGGCCTTCGGTGGCTTCGCGCTCCGGCTCACTGTCAGTCATCGTTGACTAGGCAGAGTGGAAGCAATCGATGTGCCAGATGATCCGGCACGGCAGGCTGCATTCCGAGCCCAAATTTGCTCGTGCTGGAAGGGGATAGCCCTTCTGGAGAACATCGCGTCCGACCGCCGCCGCGGCGGGCTGGCGCGAAAACGGGCTCCTGCCCAACTCTTGTGCGACGCACAATCAACGGGCGAATCCGCATTCAAGAAATGAGCGGCCAGCAAATTTTTGATGCAATTATAGGCGTGATTATATTTTAGGCAATTAGATAAGGCTTTGTAATTATTCTTATTTCTTGCGCTGGCCGACTTGGCATGGAGCTTGAATTAAGCGTCTCGACGCCATCGACGCCGTCACCGAGCAATCATTCAAATCGTGACACCGCCGAAAACGGGGGGCTTCCCCGAGCGTGCATCTTTGCGCCCCGCGTCAGTCGGTGTCCCGCTTCCTAGTGAAAGGGACTTTTCCAATGAAGGAAGGCAATCCGAAGTGGATTTCTGACTGGCGCCCCGAAGATGAGGCGTTCTGGAATGCGAGCGGCAAAGTCGTCGCCCGGCGTAATCTGATCTGGTCGATCGTCGCTGAGCACATCGGCTTCTCGGTCTGGCTGATCTGGAGCATCGTCGCGACCAAGCTGCCGCAGGCGGGCTTCCATTACTCGACCGACGAACTGTTCCAGCTCGTGGCTGTGCCGGGCCTGATCGGCGCCTTGATGCGCTTTCCCTATACGTTCGCGGTCACCACGTTCGGCGGGCGCAACTGGACGATTTTCAGCGCAGCCGTGCTGTTCATCCCGACTCTGGCGCTTGCGTATTTCGTCGGTCAGCCCGAAACGCCGTTCTGGCTGATGCTGCTGATCGCGTCGACGGCCGGTCTCGGCGGTGGCAATTTCGCCTCCAGCATGACCAACATCTCCTTCTTCTTTCCTGACCGGATGAAGGGTTGGGCACTCGGCCTGAACGCGGCCGGCGGCAATATCGGCGTCTCCAGCGTGCAGCTGCTGACGCCGATCCTGATGACGCTCGCCGTCATCAATCTGTTCCAAGCAGCGCCGGTCGGCGGCGTCTATCTCCAGAACGCCGGCCTGATGTGGGTGTTGCCGATCGCGATCGCGGTGATCGGCGCGGTGTTCTTCATGAACAACCTGACCTCGGCCAAGTCGTCGATCAAGAACCAGCTTGCGATCGTCAAGCGCAAGCACACCTGGATCATGGCCATCATCTACATCGGGACGTTCGGCTCGTTCATCGGCTACTCCGCGGCGTTTCCGCTGCTGATCAAGACTCAGTTTCCGACGATCACGATCTCGATCGCGTTCCTCGGTCCGCTGGTCGGCTCGTTGTCGCGTCCGTTCGGCGGCTGGCTCGCCGACAAGGTCGGCGGCTCCATCATCACCTTCTGGAATTTCATCGCGATGGCGGCGGCCACGATCGGCGTGCTGTACTTCGTCGGAGAGAAGGACTTCACCGGCTTCCTCGCGATGTTCCTGATCCTGTTCCTGACGACGGGCATCGGCAACGGCTCGACCTACCGCATGATCCCCTCGATCTTCCGCGAGGAGAACCTGTTCAAGGTGCGCGGCAAGGGCGATGGGGCGCGCGCTCTCGCGCTGAAGACCGCGAGCATCGAGAGCGGTGCGGCTGTCGGCTTCATCGGCGCGGTCGGTGCGGTTGGCGGTTATCTGATCCCGAGCAGCTTCGGCAAGTCGATCGCGATGACGGGCGGACCGCAGGTCGCGCTCGCCATCTTCCTCGCGTTCTACGCGATCTGCCTCGGAATGACCTGGTGGTTCTACCTGCGTCGCAGCCCGCAGGCGGAAGGCGCGCCAAGCCTCGCCGAAGCGCGCGTGTAATCGCGCGTTACGAAACTCGCTTCTCCCCGCACGCGGGGAGAAGCCGCTCTGATGACGTTTGATCCATGAGCTTTCTCCGCAACGGCGCGGACAAAGGCAGACCGAAACAGACAGGAAACCATCATGACACCTCAGCAGATCGCCCTCGTGCAGCAAAGCTTTTCCAAGGTCGCGCCGATTTCCGAAGCAGCTTCGCAGCTGTTCTACGACCGCTTGTTCGAAGTGGCGCCGTCCGTGCGTGCGATGTTTCCCGAGGACATGACCGAGCAGCGCAAGAAGCTGATGGGCATGCTGGCTGCTGTCGTCAGCGGCCTGTCGAATCTCGAGACGATTCTTCCCGCGGCCTCGGCGCTCGCCAAGCGTCACGTCGCCTATGGCGCCAAGGCCGAGCACTATCCCGTGGTCGGCGCGACCTTGCTCTGGACCCTGGAGAAGGGCCTCGGCGAGGCCTGGACGGGCGAACTCGCAACCGCCTGGACCGACGCCTATGGCGTGCTGTCCGGCTACATGATTTCCGAAGCCTACGGCGCACAGTCGCAGGCCGCCGAATAGGAGATGCCTTGTGAGTGAACCGCTGGTCATCGTCGGTAACGGTATGGCGGCCGCGCGTCTGGTCGATGAACTCGCCAAGACTGCGCTCGGCCGCTACGCGGTTGCCGTTATCGGCGATGAGCCGCGGCTCGCTTACAATCGCGTGCTGCTCTCCTCCGTGCTGGCCGGCGAGACCGGCTCGCACGAGATTGAGCTCCGCCCGGCGGACTGGTGGCGCCATCGCGGTGTCACCGTGCGCTATGGCTATCGCGTCACCGAGATCGACACTGGCCGCCGCGAGCTCAAGATCGCCGGCGAAGAGAGCATGGAATATTCCAAGCTTGTGCTCGCCACGGGATCGACGCCGCTGCGGCTCAACGTGCCGGGCGCCGATCTCGCCGGTGTCCATACCTTTCGCGACACGCGCGATGTCGACCTGTTGCTGACGCTGGCGGCCGCGAAGAAGCGCGTCGTCGTGGTTGGCGGCGGCCTGCTCGGGCTTGAGGCAGCCTACGGCCTTGCGAAGGCCGGCGCGCCCGTGACGCTTCTCCATCTGATGGACCGGCTGATGGAGCGCCAGCTCGATGGGCCGGCCGCCGATCTGCTCAAGACGCTGGTCGAGCGCAAGGGCATCCGCATTTTGCTCAATGCCTCGACCGCCCGCATCCATGGCGAGCGCCATGTCGAAGCCGTCGAGCTTGCCGATGGTAGCCGCATCGAGGCCGACGCCGTGATCTTCGCCGCCGGCATCAGGCCCAACATTGCGCTGGCCAAGGAGGCCGGCATCGCGGTCAACCGCGGCGTCGTCGTCAATGACGAGATGCAAACCGCATCGCCCGACATTTACGCGCTCGGCGAGTGCGCGGAGCATCGCGGCACCTGCTACGGCCTGGTCGAGCCGGCTTATGAGCAGGCGCGCGTCTTGGCGCGGCATCTCGGCGGCCGACCCGCCGCCTATCAGGGCAGCGTGGTCTCGACCAACCTCAAGGTCTCCGGCGTCAGCGTGTTTTCCGCCGGCGACTTCATGGGCGGCGAGGGCAGCGAGAGCCTCGTGCTGACCGACCGCAGGCGCGGTACCTACAAGAAGCTTGTCATTGCCGACGGATGCCTCACCGGCGCCGTCCTGATTGGCGATACCACGGATGCGCTCTGGTATCTCGAGCTGATCCGCACTCGCGAGAAGATCGCCGGGATTCGCGCGGACATGATGTTCGGCCGCGCGCTCGCGTTTCCGTCCAAGGCGGCGTGAAGGAGACGGCTTGACATGACGGCGATCGACCCCAGCCTCCGCACCACCAAGACGACCTGTCCCTATTGCGGCGTCGGCTGCGGCGTGCTCGCAACGCCCGACGGCGCGGGTGGCGCTGCGATTGCGGGTGATCCCGATCATCCCGCGAATTTCGGCCGGCTGTGCTCGAAAGGCTCTGCGCTCGGTGAGACCGTCGGGCTCGAGAGCCGGCTGCTGTATCCGATGATCCGCTGCAAGGGCGTGCTGGAGCGCGTTGCCTGGAGCGATGCGCTCGATCACGTCGCCCATCGGATGCAGCACATCGTCGCGCGCGACGGTGCCGATGCGGTCGCGTTCTATCTTTCGGGCCAGCTCCTCACCGAGGATTATTACGTCGCCAACAAGCTGATGAAGGGCTTTGTCGGCACCGCCAATGTCGACACCAATTCGCGGCTCTGCATGTCGTCCTCGGTCGCCGGCCACCGCCGTGCCTTCGGCGCCGACACCGTGCCGGGCTGCTACGAGGATCTCGACCAGGCCGATCTGCTCGTTTTCGTCGGCTCGAATGCCGCCTGGTGCCACCCGGTGCTGTTCCAGCGCATGGTCAAGAACCGGCAGGAGCGCGGCGCGCGCATGATCGTGATTGATCCGCGCCGCACCGATACCGCGAGCGAGGTCGATCTGTTCCTCGGCCTCAAGCCCGGCACCGACACCGCGCTGTTCTCGGGCCTGTTCGTCCATCTCGCCGACAGCGGCGCACTGGATCAGGAGTATATCGCTCGGAACACGTCGGGCCTTGATGATGCGCTGGCGCGCGCGCGCAGCATCGCCGGCAGCGTCACCGCGACCGCGCTGGCGACCGGCCTCTCGGAGCAGGACGTCGCAGCCTTCTTCAGGATGTTCCGCGACACCGAGCGTGTCGTCACGCTCTATTCGCAGGGCGTCAACCAGTCGGCGCAGGGTACCGACAAGGTCAACGCGATCCTGAACTGCCATCTCGCGACGGGGCGCATCGGCAAGCTCGGTGCTTCGCCGTTCTCGCTCACCGGCCAGCCCAACGCGATGGGCGGCCGCGAGGTCGGCGGCCTCGCCAACCAGCTCGCGGCGCACATGAACTTCACGCCGCCCGACATCGACCGTGTCAGGCGGTTCTGGAAAGCGCCGCGCATCGCCACCCATGAAGGGCTGAAGGCGGTGCAGCTGTTCGAGGCGATCAACCGCGGCGAGGTCAAGGCGCTCTGGGTGATGGGCACCAATCCCGCGGTGTCGCTGCCCGATGCGGATTTCGTGCGCGAGGCGCTGAAGAAGCTCGAGCTGTTCGTGGTGTCCGAGAACGTGCTCTCCAACGACACGGTCGAGGCCGGCCCGCACGTGCTGCTGCCGGCACTGGCCTGGGGCGAGAAGTCGGGCACGGTGACCAATTCCGAGCGCCGCATCTCCCGCCAGCGCTCGTTCCTCCCCGCACCCGGCGAGGCGCGCCCCGATTGGTGGATCCTCAGCGAGACCGCAAAACGCCTCGGCTTCGGCGACGGATTCAATTACAAATCCGCCGCCGAGATTTTCCGCGAGCATGCCGCGCTCTCGGCGTTCGAGAACAACGGCAGCCGCGATTTCGACATCGGCGCGCTGACGTCGCTGTCCGACGAGGACTTCGACGCCTTGAAGCCCGTGCAATGGCCGGCGCGCGAGGGCGAGGCGCCGGGCGAGCGCTTCTTCGCGACTGGCGGCTTCTTCACCAATGACGGCAAGGGCCGCTTCGTCGCGCCGGAGGTGCCGGCACTGCGCAGCGAGACAGGACCGTCGCGTCCCCTGCGGCTCAACACGGGACGCATCCGCGACCAGTGGCACACCATGACGCGTACGGGGCTGAGCAAGCGGCTCGGCGCGCATCTGCCTGAGCCGTTCGTCGAGATCCATCCCGACGACGCCAATAAATACGGTATCGTCCATGACGGCTATACCCGCATCGCCACCGATTACGGCCAGTGCATCTTGAAGGCCGTCGTCAGCGAGCGGCAGCAGCGCGGCACGCTGTTCGCGCCGATCCACTGGAGCGCGATGAATGCCTCGCACGGCCGCGTCGGTGCGCTGGTCGCGCCGTTCACGGATCCGTTCTCCGGACAGCCGGAGTCGAAGGCGACGCCGGCTGCGATCGCGCCGTATGAATACGTCTTCCGCGGCTTTGTGCTGTCGCGCAAGCAGCTCGATCTGCCGCCGAATCTGTTGTGGACCCGCGCGACCGTCGCCGGCGGCTTCGGCTATCTCTTCGCCGACAATGCGGATCTGTCGCGCTGGCCGGCCTGGCTCGATGGCCTCGCCGGCGACGACGTGGCCGAGTACCGCGATTTCGGCGGCGGCGTCTACCGCGCGGCCTCGTTCGCGGGCGATCGCATCGAGGCCTGCCTGTTCGTCGGCCCCGCGCATGATGCCGGCGACTGGGAGGTGGTGAAGAGCGTTTTCGCGGCCGATCATGTCACCGACGATCAGCGCCGCATGCTGCTATCAGGCAAGTCCAGCGAAGGCGCCGCGGCGACCGGCCCGATCGTCTGCGCCTGCTTCGGCGTCGGCCGCGGCACCATCTGCGATACCATCGCGAGCGGTGCCCGCACCGCCGCCGAGATCGGAGCCAAGCTTAAGGCCGGCACCAATTGCGGCTCCTGCATCCCCGAGCTGAAGCGGCTGATTGCGACGACCGAAGTGGCCCCGGCGAAGCAGGTAAAGGTCGCGGGCGCGGCAGGTTAGACGGCGCTCTTTCCATCGTCATTGCGAGCACAGCGAAGCAATCCAGATTTCCTCCGCGGAGACAGTCTGGATTGCTTCGCTACGCTCGCAATGACGGTGTTGATGCAGCTGTACACGAATTTTTGCGATGACACCCGCAGCAATCGACGGCCGCGCCGTTGTGCCCTATCGTGCCTGCCGTCCAACACCTTGCTGTCGTCAGTGAACTGAACTCTTGAGCTCCGTGGTAGTTGCTTGGACGAGAGATCGGCATCGGAGACGAACATGAACGCAAAACCCTTCGGCAGGACCGGCGCCGATGTCTCCGTGATCGGGCAGGGTACCTGGTATCTCGACCATGGCGATCGCAAACGTGCGGTCGCGGCGCTGCAACGCGGGCTCGATCTCGGCATGACCCATATCGACACCGCGGAGATGTATGGCGATGCCGAGCTCGTCATTGCCGATGCGATCGCGGGCCGCCGGGATGACGTGTTCCTCGTGTCGAAGGTGCTGCCGAGCAACGCCTCGCGTCGCGGCACCATCACCGCTTGCGAGCGCTCGCTGAAGCGGCTGAAGACGGACCGTCTCGATTGCTATCTGCTGCACTGGCGTGGCTCGTATGACCTTGAAGACACCGTCGCCGCGTTTGAGGAACTGGTGAAGGCCGGCAAGATCAAGTCCTGGGGCGTCTCCAATTTCGACGCCGCCGATCTCGACGAGATCCTCGACGTTTCCGGCGAAGGCAAGATCGCCTGCAATCAGGTGCTCTATCATCTCAAGGAGCGCGCGATCGAGCACGCGGTGATCCCGTGGTGCGAGCGGCATGGCGTCGCGGTCGTCGCCTATTCGCCGTTCGGACACGATGATTTTCCCGACGAGCGCAGCAAGGCCGGCGCCGTGCTGGCGCGCATCGCGGAGGCGCGTCGCGCGACGCCGCGTCAGGTCGCGCTGAGCTTCCTCACCCGTGCGACTACGGTGTTCGCGATTCCGAAGGCATCGTCCGCGGAACACGCCAGCGAAAATGCGGCCGCTGGCGATCTCGTGCTGACGAAAGAGGAGATTTCAGCGCTGGATGCGGCGTTTCCGCGCGGTCCGAAGCCACATGGCCTGCCTATGCTGTAGTGCACAAAAGCCTATTATTAATGGAGTATTGACACGCGCGGACGTGAGCGCATATCGGCATCCTGTTTTCGGAAGTTGTGAAAGCGGCGCATTTGTCGTTTTTTACGACCGTTCCCGAATCGTCGTTTTCCCAGGTTCCAGCCGTGACACCGCCGCCCGCCGCAGCCGCAAGGCTCGACAGTATTTCCATGCCCGTGCCGGAGAAGAAGCAGCAGACGCGCCGCGCGCCTGCGCGCGTCGATCATCCCTTCAAGGGCATCGCGCTGGTGTTGCTGTCGACGGTGTTTCTCGGCTGCTCCGACGTCACCGCGAAATATCTCTCGACGAGCCTGCCGTCGATCGAGATCACCTGGATTCGCTTCATCACCTTCGCGCTGATGTTCACGCCGGTGATGCTGCCGGGCTCGCCGCTGCATGCGATGCGCACCGAACGTCTCGGGCTGCAATTGATGCGCGGCGTCGCGCTGCTCGGCTCCTCGCTGTTCTTCATCACCGGCTTGCGTTTCCTCCCCATCGCGGAAGCCTCGGCCACCGGCTTCGTCTCGCCGCTGTTCGTCACCGCGCTGTCGATCATCTTCCTCAGCGAGAAGGTCGGCATGCGCCGCTGGATCGCGACCGCGATCGGGCTGATCGGTGTGATGATCATCCTGCGGCCGGGCTCGAGCGCGTTCCACATCGCTGCGTTCTTCCCGATCGTCTCGGCGTTCTGCTGGGCTGCCGCGCTGATCATGACGCGCTTGATGAGCGGGCGGGAGGCGGTGCTCACCACGATGGCGTACTCGGCTCTCACCGGCGTTGCGATCCTGAGCATCATGGTGCCGTTCGTCTGGGTCACGCCGACCTGGACGGGCATCGGGCTCGGCATCGTGATCGGTCTTGCCTCAACGATCGGCCAGTGGATCGTCGTGCTCGCCTATCGTTATGGCGATGCCTCGGTGCTGGCGCCGTTCTCCTACACGCAGCTGCTGTGGGTCAGCATTCTGGGCTTCTTCCTGTTCGGCGAGCTGCCTGATGTCTGGACCGTCACCGGCGCGGCCTTCATCGTCGCCAGCGGTCTCTACATCGCCCATCGCGAACGCATCCGCCGCGCCCAGCTGCTGGTGCTGGAAGAGCGTTCCCCGAACCCCTGACGCAAGTTCACACGTCCTGCTTCGTGCTATCAACGGCTCCAACGAACAGGGAGGAGCCGGATGCGCGCTGCGATTTTCAGGAATGGTGAGATTGTCGTCGACCGGATGGCCGAACCGAAGCCCGGCCCCGGCCAGGTGCTGGTCAAGACGCTTGCCTGCGGCATCTGCGGCTCCGACCTGCACGCGCGCCAGCACGCGCCGCGGATGGTGGAGATGGCGAAGAAGACCGGGCGAACGCCGATGGATCTGTCGCGCGATGTCGTCTTTGGCCACGAGTTCTGCTGCGAGATCGTCGACTATGGCCCCGGCACCGCGCGCAAGCTCAAGCCCGGCACGCATGTGTGCTCGCTGCCCGCCCTGCTGACGCCGGAAGGCATCAAGGGCATCGGCTATTCCAACGACTTTGTCGGCGGCTATGCGGAAGCGATGCTGCTCAGCGAGCCGTTGCTGCTGGAGGTGCCGAACGGCCTTGCGCCGGAACACGCCGCGTTGACCGAGCCGCTCGCGGTCGGCGTTCACGCCGTCGCAAAGGCCAATATCAATGGCGGCGAAGTGCCGCTCGTGATCGGCTGCGGCCCGGTCGGGCTCGCGGTGATCGCAGCTCTGAAGATCAAGGGGCTGCATCCGATCGTCGCGGCCGATTATTCACCCGCGCGGCGCGCGCTCGCAGCTCAGCTCGGCGCCGATATCATCGTCGATCCCCAGATGTCGCAGCCCTATGCGACCTGGGCCGAGCACGCGCAGATGTCGGAGGCGGAGAAGGCGGCGCGGCCGCCGCTCCAGGCCATGCTGCCGGCGCTGAAGCCCGCGGTCATCTTCGAATGCGTCGGTGTGCCCGGCCTGCTGCAGCAGGTGTTCGAAGGCGCGCCGCGCGATGCCAGGATCGTCGTGGTCGGCGTCTGCATGGAGAGCGACAGATGCGAGCCTATGCTCGGCATCATGAAGGAGCTCAACGTCCAGTACGTGCTCGGCTACACGCCGGAGGAGTTTTCGGGGTCGCTGCGCCTGATCGCCGAAGGGCAGGTGGATGCCGCGGCGATGGTGACGGCGGAGGTAGCCATCGACGGCGTCGCCAAGGCGTTCGCCGATCTCGCCAATCCCGAGGCGCACACCAAGATCATCGTGCAGCCGTGGCGATAACGGTGTCGTAGGGTGGGCAAGAGCGCAAAGCGCCGTGCCCACCATGCGTCCACGTCCGTGGTAAGAATGGTGGACACGCTACGCATTGCCCACCCTACGAGACCTTCGTCAGTATTTCGAAGGCACGTACATCTCCGGCGGGATCGGACCGCGGTGATAGTCGGGATTGCGCACGCGCGGCGGCAGCACCACCGGAGCGCGACCAACTTCCTGATAGGGGATCTGGCTCAAGAGATGCGCAATGCAGTTGAGGCGCGCGCGCTTCTTGTCGACGGCGTCGACGATCCACCATGGCGAGTCCGGCAGATGCGTGTGCTCCAGCATCGTCTCCTTGGCCTTGGTGTACGCCTCCCAGCGGCTGCGGGCCTCGACGTCCATCGGGCTCAGCTTCCACTGCTTCAAGGGATCCTTGATGCGCATGGTGAAGCGGAACTGCTGCTCGTCGTCAGTGATGGAGAACCAGTATTTGACCAGGATGATGCCGGAGCGGATCAGCATCCGTTCGAACTCCGGCACCGTCTGGAAGAACTCCTGGTACTGCTCGTCGGTGCAGAAGCCCATCACGCGTTCGACGCCGGCGCGGTTGTACCAGCTGCGGTCGAACAGCACCATCTCGCCGCCGGCCGGCAGGTGCGACACATAGCGCTGGAAATACCATTGCGTGCGCTCGCGCTCGCTCGGCGCCGGAAGCGCCGCGACGCGGCAGATGCGGGGATTGAGGCGCTGGGTGATGCGCTTGATGACGCCGCCCTTGCCGGCGGAGTCGCGGCCTTCGAACAGCACGACGACCTTCTTCTTCTCGCTCTGCACCCAGTCCTGGAGCTTGACCAGCTCGGCTTGAAGCCGGAGCAGCTCCCGGAAATAGAGCCGGCGATCGACCGTCGGGTTGAGAACGTCGGTCTCGTCCAGCAACTCGTCGAGCCTGGAGTCGTCCAGCTCCATCTCCAGCTCCTCGTCGAGATCGTCGGCCATCTCCTGGATGATGCGCTCGCGCTTGGCGGTCTGGGAGGTGCGGTCGGATGCAGTCATGGGTCTCTCTCTCGGGCCAAGGATGCCTGTCGCCCGCGACCATCGACGGGGTTTATTGCGTCCATGTGACACCGGTGGCCGGCAGGGGCCGTCAGACCGGCAGCGCGATCGAATATTTGACCTGGCTGAGCGCAAAGCTCGACTCGATCGAGGCGATGCCGTCGAGCCGGGTCAGCTTGGTCTTGAGGAAGATCTCGTAGGAGGCAAGGTCGGCCGCCACCACGCGCAGGAGGTAGTCGCGGTTGCCGGTCATCAGATAGCATTCCAGCACCTCGTCCCATTTCGATATTGCGCGGGCAAAGCGGTTGAGGTCCTCCTCCTTCTGCCGCGCGAGCTTGATCGAGATGAAGACGCTGACATGCAGCCCCAGCGCTTTCTGGTCGACGGTTGCGATGTAGCGCGAGATGACCCCGCGCTCCTCCAGGAGCTTGACCCGGCGATGGCAGGGCGAGACCGAGAGCCCGACCTTGTCGGCAAGCTGCTGCATGGTCAGTCGGCTGTCGGTCTGGAGAGAGCTGAGGATTTTGCGGTCGATGGCGTCGAGCTCGGGCATTGGGATGGAACCTATGTGTGGCTGGATGTCATTGGTAAATTATCCCAATATTTGAGCGTACGGCGCGAAAAATTGAGAAGTTTGGCGCAGCCCGCAGGCGTATCATCTTCCGACCTGTTTTCCGGGAGCATTGCCATGCCCGTTGATTCCGCCCGTCTCGACACATTGACCGCGCTGGCCCGCAAGGCGCTGTGGCTGTCGTCATGGACCATCCACCATGCCAACCACGTCCGGTCGAACACGGATGGACTGAAGGTCGGCGGACATCAGGCCTCCTCGGCCTCGCTCGCCACCATCATGTCGGCGCTGTATTTTAGCGTGTTGCGGCCTGAGGACCGCGTCGCGGTGAAGCCGCATGCGAGCCCGGTGTTCCACGCCATCCAGTATCTGTTCGGCCGGCAGAGCCGCGAGAAGCTGGAGAACTTTCGCGGCTTCAAGGGCGCGCAGTCCTATCCCTCGCGCACCAAGGACGTCGACGACGTCGATTTCTCGACCGGCTCGGTCGGCCTCGGCGTCGCGCAGACGCTGTTCGCCTCGCTGGTGCAGGACTATGTCAAGGCGCATGGCTGGATGAAGGATCGCCGCGAGGGGCGGATGATCGCGCTGGTCGGCGACGCCGAGATGGACGAGGGCAACATCTTCGAAGCGCTGGCCGAAGGCTGGAAGCACGGCCTGCGCAACACCTGGTGGGTGGTCGACTACAACCGCCAGTCGCTCGATGCCGTGGTGCGCGAAGGTCTCTGGGAAAAGTTCGAGACCATGTTCCGCAATTTCGGCTGGGACGTCGTCATCGTGAAATACGGTCGCCTGATGCGCGAGGCCTTTGCCGAGCCCGGCGGCGAGGCGTTGAAGCGCTGGATCGACAATTGCCCGAACGCGCTCTATGCGGCGCTGTGCTTCCAGGGCGGCGCGTCCTTTCGCAAGCATTTGCATGACGAGATCGGCGACCAGGGGCCGATCACGAAGCTGATCGACAAGCGCAGCGACGACGAGCTCTTGGCGCTGATGTCGAATCTCGGCGGCCACGACATGGCGAGCATGCTGGAGGCGTTCGAGTCCATCGATCACGATCGCCCGGTCTGCTTCATCGCCTACACCATCAAGGGTGTCGGCCTGCCGTTCCAGGGCCACAAGGACAATCACGCCGGCCTGATGACGGTCGCGCAGATGGAGAAATATCGCGAGAGCCAGAACATCCGCCCCGGCCACGAATGGGACAAGTACGAAGGCCTCACGCAAAGTGCCGCCGAGCTCGACGCCTTCCTCGCGCGCGTGCAGTTCAACAAGGACGGCCGCCGGCTGACGGCGCCCGTCGTCGAGGTGCCGCAGCAGCTGGCGTTCAAGCCCTCGCCGCAGATGTCGACGCAGCAGGGCTTTGGCCTCGTGCTGAACGAGATCGCGCGCGGCGACAGCGAGCTGGCACAACGGATCGTCACGACCTCGCCCGATGTCACGGTCTCGACCAATCTCGGTCCGTGGGTGAACCGGCGTGGCCTGTTCGCGCGCGGTGAGAAGGCGGATTTATTCCGCAGCGAAAAAATTCCGTCCACCTTCAATTGGGACTTCTCGCCCAAGGGACAGCATCTCGAGCTCGGCATCGCCGAGATGAACCTGTTCATCATGCTCTCGGCGCTCGGCCTGTCGCACCAGATCAACGGCGCGCGGCTGCTGCCGGTCGGCACGCTCTACGATCCCTTCATCGAGCGCGGTCTCGATGCGCTGAATTACGCCTGCTACCAGGATGCACGCTTCATGGTTGCGGCGACGCCGTCAGGCATCACGCTCGCGCCGGAGGGCGGTGCGCACCAGTCGATCGCGACGCCGCTGATCGGCATGGCGCAGGACGGGCTCGCCTCGTTCGAGCCGGCCTTTGTCGACGAGCTCGCCGTGATCATGGGGTGGGGCTTTGAGCACATGCAGCGCGATCCCGGTGAGGGCGGTTCCGTGTACCTGCGGCTCTCGACGCGCTCGATCGAGCAGGCGCAGCGGATCATGACGCCGGAGCTGCAGCAGGGCATTACCGATGGCGCCTACTGGCTGCGCAAGCCGGGCCCCAATGCCGAACTCGTGATCGCCTATACCGGCGCGGTCGCGCCGGAGGCGATCGAGGCGACCGGCTTCATCGGCGAGAGCCGGCGCGACATCGGCCTGCTTGCGATTACCTCGGCGGACCGCCTGCATTCCGGGTGGACTGCCGCGCGAAAATTGCGGCGCGACCGGCGCGGCGTGCAGCACCTCAGCCATATCGAAAAACTGCTGGCGCCACTGCCGCGCGATTGCGGCATCGTGACTGTGATCGACGGCCATCCGTCGGCGCTCGGCTGGCTCGGCAGCGTCCGCGGCCACCGCGTCGAGGCGCTCGGCGTCGAGCAGTTCGGGCAGACCGGCACCATCGCGGACCTTTATCGGCACTATGGCATCGATGCGAATGCGATCATCGATGCGGCGGAAAGCCTCACCACCGGCGCGCCGGTGCTCCATCGTAAGATGGCGGTGTAGTCGGGGTGACCGGGTTGTCATTCCGGGGCGACGCGTAGCGTCGAGCCCGGAATCCATTGCGCCTCAGTTCAGGTGGTGCAATGGATTCCGGGCTCACGACTTTGTCGCGCCCCGGAATGACATCTGAGGGAGCCTTGCCACGTTCCCGCCATCGGCTCATATAACCTCCGTCCGCCGCAACGCTGGCCCCGCATATGGCGGGTTCAATTGCCGGCGCTTTCGTGCAAGGATGCCTGCCGAAACGCCCCCTCCAAGCCCCAAGAAGAGGTTAACGATGGTCAATCGCATGCAATTCTACATCGACGGCGCCTGGGTCGATCCCGCCGTCAAGAAGTCCACCCCGGTCGTCAATCCGGCGACGGAAGAGGCGATGTACGAGGTTGCGCTGGGCTCCAAGGCTGACGTGGACAAGGCGGTTGCCGCCGCCAAGCGCGCCTTTGCAACGTTCTCCCAGACCAGCCGCGATGAGCGCGTCGCGCTGCTCACGAAGGTGATCGAGGTTTACAAGGGCCGTCTCAAGGAGATCGGGGCCGCCGTCTCCGACGAGATGGGCGCGCCGCTGCCGATGGCTGAAAAACTCCAGGCCGGCGCCGGCCTCGGCCATCTCATGACCACGCTCGACGTGCTCAAGAACTATCATTTCGAGGAGCCGGTCGGCACCGCCATGGTGCTGCGCGAGCCGGTCGGGGTGGTCGGCATGATCACGCCCTGGAACTGGCCGCTCAACCAGATCGCCTGCAAGGTCGCGCCCGCGCTCGCCGCCGGCTGCACCATGATCCTGAAGCCGTCGGAGTTCACGCCCACCTCGGCGCTGATCTTCGCGGAAATCCTCCATGAAGCCGGCGTGCCGAAGGGCGTGTTCAACCTCGTCAACGGCCTCGGCCCCGAGGTCGGCGCCGCCATGAGCGAGCATCCCGACATCGACATGATCTCCTTCACCGGCTCGACCCGCGCCGGCATCGACGTCGCCAAGCGCGCGGCGCCGACCGTGAAGCGCGTCAGCCAGGAGCTGGGCGGCAAGTCGCCGAACGTCATCCTCGAAGGCGCCGACCTGCAGAAGGCGGTGACCGGCGGCGTGATGCACATGTTCAACAACTCCGGCCAGTCCTGCAACGCGCCCTCGCGCATGATCGTGCCGCTGTCGAAGATGAAGGAAGTCGCCGCGATCGCGAAGGCTGTCGCCGACAAGACCAAGGCCGGTGATCCCCGCGCCGAAGGCACCACCATTGGTCCGGTCGTCAACCGCGGCCAGTGGGACAAGATCCAGGGCCTCATCAAGAAAGGCATCGACGAGGGCGCAACGCTCGTGGCCGGCGGCCCGGGCCTGCCCGAAGGCGTCAACAAGGGGTTCTACGTCCGCCCGACCATCTTCGCCGACGTCACCCCCGAGATGACGATCGCACGTGAAGAAATCTTCGGACCGGTGCTGACCATCATCGGCGCCAAGAACGAAGCCGACGCCGTGCACATCGCCAACGACACGCCGTATGGCCTCGCTGGTTACGTCACGGGCGCTTCAGTCGAGGATGCCAAGCGCGTCGGTCGCCAGATCCGCGCCGGCAACGTCAACCTCCAGGGCGTGCCCAACGACCGCAGCGCGCCGTTCGGCGGCTACAAGCAGTCGGGCAACGGCCGCGAGTGGGGCAAGTACGGCCTCGAGGACTTCCTCGAAGTGAAGGCCGTCGCCGGCTTCAACGCCGCGTAAGTTTTAGCGCCTGAACAGAATGACGCCGGAGCGGGAAACCGCTCCGGCGTTTTTCGTTTCGTTTCTCTCCGTCATTGCGAGCGAAGCGAAGCAATCCAGGAATCCTTCCGCGGAGGCAGTCTGGATTGCTTCGTCGCAAGGGCTCCTCGCAATGACGAGGAGAGAGTTCGAAAGCCTATCCCCCCACCGCCCCCTGCGTGTTCACATACAGCGCGTAGATCGACTGGCTCGCGGCCATGAACAGGCGGTTGCGCTTGAGGCCGCCGAAGCAGAGATTGGCGCAGCGCTCGGGCAGCGCGATACGGCCGATCATGACGCCGTCGGGCGCGAACACCACGACGCCGTCGAGCTCGGGATCGCCCATGCCCCAGCCGCACCACAGATTGCCGTCGATGTCGCAGCGCATGCCGTCCGGCGTGCCCGGACCCGCATCGATGTGCACGCGCTTGTTGGAGATCGTGGTGCCATCCGCCGAGACGTCATAGGCGAGGATTTTTCGGTTCGGTTGCCCGCGCGATTCCACCACGTACAGTACCTTCTCGTCCGGCGAGAAACACAGCCCGTTCGGTCCCAGCACGCCCTCGGCGACGACACTCGCCTTGCGCGTCGCGGGATCGAGCCGGTAGACGTTCGGGTCGATCTCGGAGTCCGCCTTGTAGCCCTCGTAATTGCCGAGCAGGCCGAAGGTCGGATCGGTGAACCAGATCGAACCGTCGGACTTGACCACGACGTCGTTCGGCGAGTTCAGCCGCTTGCCGTTGAACGATTCCATCAGCACCGTGATCTCGCCGTCATATTCGGTGCGGGTCACGCGGCGGCCGCCGTGCTCGCAGGTGACAAGCCGTCCCTGGCGGTCGCGCGTGTTGCCGTTGGCGAAATTGGAGGGCTTTCGGAATACCGACACCGCGCCGGTCTCTTCCTCCCATTTGATGATGCGCTGGTTCGGGATGTCGCTGCAGAGCAGATAGCGCCCGTCGCCGAACCAGACCGGGCCCTCGGCCCAGCGCAGGCCGGTCGCCAGCCGCTCCACCGCAGAAAGTTTCAACCAGTATTTTTCGAAGCGGGGGTCCAGTGCTTTTATCGCTGGATCGGGGTAATAGGTCGCCGGCTGCCAGCCTGACCGCTCCTCGGTGTGGGACGATGCCTCATTCATGTCGGTTCTCTCGTTTCGTTCCCTCTGGACAATCCAGCTATCATTAGAGACACGTGACGGCAAATCTGTCGCCAAAGACGAGGAATGACATGCGCATCTTGATGACGGGAGCTTCGGGCGGGATCGGAACGCGCCTGCGGAAACTTCTGCCCCCGATCTATCCGGACCTCCTGCTCTCCGACATCCGCCCGCCCGCCGATCTCGGGGCGAACGAGCAGTTCAAGGCGGCGGACCTGTCCGATCTCGCGCAAGTCGAGGCGATCTGCGAGGGCGTCGACGGCATCATCCATTTCGGCGGCTATTCGGTCGAGGGCCCGTGGGACGACATCCTCCAGGCCAACATCATCGGCGGCTATAATCTGTTCGAGGCCGCGTATCGCAAGGGCGTCAAGCGCGTGGTGTTCGCGTCCTCGAACCATGCCGTTGGATTCTATCCGCGCCACCGCAGGATCGATACCGACGTCACCGCGCGCCCGGACGGCCGCTATGGCGTCAGCAAGGTGTTCGGCGAAGCACTCGGCGCGCTCTACGCCGATAAGCACGGCCTGAAGGTGACTTGCCTCCGCATCGGCAATTTCGGTGACGTGCCGCTGGACCTTCGCCGGATCTCGATCTGGCTGAAGCCGGAAGACCTGGTGCAGCTCTGCCAAATCGGGCTCGAGCATCCCGACATCCATTTCGAGGTTTTTTACGGCGTGTCGCTGAACGAGCGCGCCTGGTGGGACAACCACCGCGCCTACGAATTCGGTTATCGTCCCACCGGCCGCTCCGAGGATCATGTCGCGCACGCCATGGCCGAGCAGGCCAAGCTGAAGCCGGATCCGGTCGGCGACCACTATCAGGGCGGCGCGTTCTGCAGCAACGAGTTCGATGGCGACACAAGCCGGATCATTGATTGGAATAAGCGGTAGTCTTGAACGGCGGCGCTAGCTCTCCCTCGCAATCCTTGCCAGATAATCCGCTTTGCTGAACTGCATGTGATCCACGCAGAGCTGCGCCAGCGCCCAGCTGTCGCGGCCCCTGAGCAGCTCGATCATCAACTCGTGCTGGCGCCGTGACTGCGCCAGCCCTTCGCGGTCGGCGAGGTTCTTCGCGCGCATCGGCAGCGTCAGGCTCATATAGTCCTGCAGCGAGCGCACCAGGTAGGGATTGCCGCAAGCCGAAAACAGCGCGACGTGGAAGGCGTCGTTGGCCTCGTGGATGCCGCGCAGATCCTGCACGTCCGCCCTGGCACAATATTGTCGTTGCAAGGCGGTCAGCTCGTCGATCAGGACTTGCGGCGCGGGCAGCGGGATCATCAGCGCGGCCTGCCGCGTCAGCATCTCCCTGACCTCGTAGATCTGCCGGACCTCCTCGGCGGAATAGAACCGCACGGTGGCGCCGACGTTCTTCTCGCGGCGGACGATGCCGCGGCGCTCGGCGTCCACCAGCGCCTGGCGCACGAAATGCCTGGAGGTGCCGTAGCGCGACATCAGCGCATCCTCGGTGAGACGCGCGCCGGGAGCGAGGCGGCCGAAGATGATGTCCTCCTCCAGCCGCGCGACGACGTCATCGGGATCGTCGCGTCGGATAGTCATGGCGTCTGCGGTGCGAATGTCGGACATGCCCTCAGCCTCCGGCGCCTCGCCGGTCCGCCTTGTGGAGCAGGGCGAACCCCGATTGTCAATAATTTGTGCCCAGGAGCACCATCAGGAGCAGAAAGCGTTGCGATCCGGCCCTGTCTTATTGACAATCAGGGGGCAGGCTGTAGCACAATGGCAAGCTAAGGAGCGGCATGATGACGAGTGGTTTGCGCAAGGGTCTGACGAGCTATGGCGATGCCGGCTTCTCGCTGTTCCTGCGCAAGGCGTTCATCAAGGCCATGGGCTATTCCGACGACGCGCTGGAGCGCCCGATCGTCGGCATCACGAACACCTATAGCGACTACAATCCCTGCCACGGCAACGTTCCGCAGATCATCGAAGCCGCCAAGCGCGGCGTGATGCTGTCGGGCGCGATGCCGTTCGTGTTCCCGACCATTTCGATCGCCGAGAGCTTTGCGCATCCGACCTCGATGTATCTGCGCAATCTGATGGCGATGGACACCGAGGAGATGATCCGGGCTCAGCCGATGGATTCTGTGATCGTGATCGGCGGCTGCGACAAGACGCTACCGGCGCAGGTGATGGCGGCGATCAGCGCCGACCTGCCGACCGTGGTCATTCCCGTCGGTCCGATGGTGGTCGGTCATCACAAGGGCGAGGTGTTAGGGGCCTGCACCGATTGCCGCCGTCTCTGGGGCAAGTATCGCGCCGGCGAGATCGACGATGCCGAGATCGAAGCCGTCAATGGCCGCCTGGCGCCGTCGGTCGGCACCTGCATGGTGATGGGCACGGCCTCGACCATGGCCTGCATGATCGAAGCCATGGGCCTGTCGCTGCCGATGAGCGCGACAATTCCGGCGCCGCATGCCGAGCGTTTTCGTCTGGCCGAGGCGAGCGGCCGGGTTGCGGCCGAGATGGCCAAGACCAAGGGCCCGAAGCCGAGCGAGCTCTTGACGCCGGCCTCCTTCAAGAACGCGCAGGTCGCGCTGCAGGCGATCGGCGGCTCGACCAACGGCCTGATCCATCTGACCGCGATGGCGCACCGCTCGCCGCACCGGCTCGATCTCGAAGTGTTCGACCAGATCGGCCGCGAGGTGCCGGTGCTGGTCGATCTCAAGCCGTCCGGCGAGCACTATATGGAGCATTTCCATTACGCCGGCGGCGTGCCGAAACTGCTGGCGCAGCTCGGCGATCTCGTCGATCTCGATGCGAAGACGATCTCGGGCGCGAGCCTGCGCGACGTCGTCGCGAATGCAGAGGACGTGCCGGGTCAGGACGCGATCCGTCCGCGCCACAATCCGATCAAGGAGGAGGGTGGCCTTGCCGTCCTGCACGGCAATCTCGCGCCGCGCGGCGCGGTCATCAAGCAATCTGCTGCGAGCCCCAAGCTCCTGCAGCATACGGGCCGCGCGGTGGTGTTCGAATCCGTCGAGGACATGACCTTGCGGGTCGACGATTCCGATCTCGACGTCACCGCCGACGACGTGCTGGTGCTGCGCAATGCCGGCCCGAAGGGCGCGCCCGGCATGCCCGAGGCGGGCTATCTGCCGATCCCGAAGAAGCTCGCACGGAATGGTACCAAGGACATGGTGCGCATTTCGGATGCGCGCATGAGCGGCACCGCGTTCGGCACCATCGTTCTGCACATCACGCCGGAATCCGCGGTCGGCGGCCCGCTGGCGCTGGTGAAGAACGGCGACAAAATTCAACTCGATGTGGCCAAGCGCAGCATTGAGCTTTTGGTCGATGCCGCCGAGCTGGAGCGTCGGCGCGCCGCGCTGAAGCCGGCCGCAGCGCCGGATGAAGCGCGGCGCGGCTATGCCTGGCTGTTCAACGAGACCATCATGCAGGCCGACGAGGGCTGCGACTTCGATTTCATGCAGAGGGCTGGGAAGAAGACCGAGAAGGGGTGATAACCACCCAAACGAACGCTCAGACCGCTAAAGCGGCGAGCGATAAACAGGGGGAAACGATGATTGAACGATCGATGCCAAGATTCTTACATCGGCTGGCGGCAACGGCCGCTGTTCTCTTCGTCACGGGCGCCGGGGCGCAGGAGGTGAAGCATTATCGCTTCGCCTATGACCAGCCCAAGATCACCGGCTATGGAATCCTCGGCGACATCTTCAGCGAGAAGCTCAAGGCGCTGAGCAAAGGAACGATGTTGATCGACCAATATCCCGGCGCGCAGCTCGGGCAGGAGCCGCAGGTGTTGCAGCTCGTCAAGGCGGGGGATATCGAGTTCTGTATTTCATCGTCCGCGAACGCCGCGACGCTCTCGCCCCAGGCAGGCGTTATGTCAATGCACTACCTGTTCCGCTCGGAAGACCATCTCATCAAGGCGATAGCGAATCCCGAGGTGGCAAATGCGGTCAAAGCGATGATTGCAGAGACAGTTCAGGGCACTCATGTCATCGCGCTGGCGACGCTTGGCTTGCGCAACATGTATTCAAAGCGGGAGATCAAGAAGGTCGAGGACATGAAGGGCCTCAAGGTGCGGGTGCAGGCGACGCCGACCGAGGACACCATGTTCCCGGCCTATGGCGCCCAGATCGTGCACATGCCGTTCGGCAGCGTCTATACTTCTCTGCAAACCGGCGTGGTCGATGTCGCCGAGAATGGCGTCAACGTCTACCTCGCCAACAAGCACTATGAAGTGGCGCCGGTGCTCTCGATGACCGAGCATGAGGCCAACAACAGTCTGGTCTGGGTCAGCGACAAGCTCTGGAACAACCTCACGCCAGAGCAGCAGGGTTGGGTGCAGGCCGCCGCCGACGAGGTCAACAAGACCCAGCCCGCCAAGGCGATCGAGCTTGAGCATCAATCGCAAGTCAAGCTGAAATCGATCGGCGTCAAGATCGTTCCCGATGTTGACAAGTCCGGCTTCATTGCGATCGCCGATCCCTATCTCGACAAGCTCGCCAAGGAGCTCGGCCCGCACGCGGTGAAGGTCAAGGACCTGATCCGGTCGATCAAGTAGACCCCGCGCGCAGGCGCTTCTCCGCGTCGTCCCGGCGAAGGCCGGGACCTCTACTCCGCGGCGGCGCTTTGGGGGGATAGCTGTCAACTCGCTAACACAATGAGCAGCTGGGGCTATGGGTCCCGGCCTTCGCCGGGACGACGGGAGCAGCAATGGCCATCGCCGACAAGCTCGTATTGCAACGCCAGCGCCACCTGAAATGGCGCTGGCTCGACTGGCTCGAGCTCGCGCTGATGATCCTTTGCGGCGTGCTGTGCTTCGGCTTCTCGCTGTCGGTCACCGCCGACATCGTCACCCGCACCATCGGCCATCCCTGGCTGTGGCTGCAGGAAGTCACCTCGACGCTGTTCATCTATGCGATCTTCATCGGGACCGCGGTTGCGACCCGCCGCAACGATCACCTCTATCTCACCGCGATTTCCGAGGCGATGCATGGCGTGCCCAGGATGATCGTCGAAATCATCATCCGCCTCATCGTGCTCGGCGTCGCCTTCTGCCTGATCTGGTACGGCTACCAGAATTATTTGCGCGGCTTCGGCAGCTTCCGCCTGCCGTCGGGCACGCCGATTGCCTCGCTTTACGCGATAATTCCGCTGTCCGGCGTCCTGGTCGGCCTGTTCACCATCGAGCAGCTCGTCAACGGTCTGCGCAACGGTTTTGACCATCCGGAGCCGCTGGACGAGGACGCTGCGCCCGTCGTCACCGAAGCGCAAATGAGGGCGCAGCCGTGAGCGCACCCATTGTCCTGGCGTTGATGTCGATCTGCTTCCTGTCGTTCGGCTACCTCGGCGTGCCCGTGCCGTTCTCGCTGATGGCCGGCGTATTCATCGGTGCGATCCTGTCCGACGTCTCGCTCGCCGCGATCATCCAGAAAATCTTCGACGGCGTCGACTCCGAGGCGCTGCTGGCGATTCCCTTCTTCCTGCTGGTCGGCGAGCTCATGAGCTCGGCCAATGTGGTGGTGCGAATAGCCAACCTCTCAGTGTCGCTGGTCGGGCACATCAGAGGCGGCCTGTCGCAGGTCGTGGTCGTCTTCAGCATGTTCTTCTCGGAAATGTCGGGGTCGACTACGGCCGATGTCGCCGTGATGAGCCGCGCGCTGGGTGGGCCGATGAAGCGCGAGGGCTACGAGCCCGCCTTCATCGCCGCGATCATCGCGTCGGCCTCGACCATTGCGGCGCTCGTGCCCCCGAGCATCACCGCGGTGGTCTATGGTGCGGTCGGCAACGTCTCGATCGCCGGCCTGTTCATGGCGGGCGTGGTGCCGGGCCTGATGATCGGCTTCGGCCTGATGATCTACTGCTATTTCTTCGGCCCCTCGGGCTTGCGCAAGCCGCGCGCGCCGCTGCGGCAAATCGTGTTCGCCGCCGGTGATGCGGCGCTGCCGCTGATGATCCCGGTGATCCTGCTCGGCGGCATTCTGACCGGCTGGTTCACGCCGACGGAAGCGGGCGTCGTCGCCGTGGCCTGGATCGTCCTGGTCGTGATCCCCGCACTCAACCGCGGGCATTTCAGGAAGATTCCCTACGATTTCTGCCTCGCCGGGCTGATCTTCTCGCTGCCGCTGATCACGATCGGCGCCGCCAATGCCTTCGGCTGGATGCTCGCCTACCTGCGCGGCGCGAGCTACATCGCCGACATGATCACTTCGATCGCGGGCAACGATCCGCATCTGATCATGCTGCTGATGGTGCTGCTATTCACCGTGGTCGGCGATTTCATCGAGCCGGTACCGACCATCATCATCTTCATGCCGCTGGTCAACACGCTGACCGAAGCCGGCGACATCAACGGCGTCCACATGGGCGTGGTGCTGATCGCGACGCTCGCCTTCGGCCTGATCACGCCGCCTTATGGCCTAGTGCTGCTGATGGCGTCCAAATTCGTCGGCGTCAGCTTTGCAAAAGCGCTACGCGCGGCGCTGCCGATCTATGTCGTGTTCTTCGCCACCATTGCGTTCGCGATCTACTTCCCGAACGTCGTGCTGTGGCTGCCGCAGCACGTGCTGCCGGAATCGGTCGGCTGCTTCAAGTCGCCGGAGGGAACGGGCTACATTTGCCCTAAGTGACGATCTGCTCGACGCGCCACTGCGCGTCCTCGCGGACGTAGCGGAACGGTCTGCCGTGGCTGTTCTTGAAGTAGGTGCCGGAGAGCGATTTTGCCATGCCCTGCATCACCGCGTCATGGCAGACGAACAGCAGATGGTCGCCGGGATAGCGGTCGAGCCAACCGGCCACGCAGCGCAGTGAGCGTTCGGCCATGGCGTCCCAGTTCTCGCCGTCGGCGGGCAGGATCGAGACGAGGCCTGTCGCCGAGTTGACGCCGTGCTTGATCATGAGGTCGCGGACGGGGAGGCCCTCAAAACTACCGAAATCGAACTCGATGATGCCGGCATCGATCGTAAGCGGTACCGAGATTGCTTCCGCGATGATCTCGGCGGTTTTCGCTGCACGCAGCAGCGGGCTCGCGACGATGCGGCTGATGCCGGCAGCGCGCAGCAAGTCCGCAGCCTCGTGCGCTTGTTTGAGGCCATCCTCGTTCAGCGGATTGTCGGCCCGGCCTTGAAACAGTCCCTGCCGGTTCCAATCCGTCGCGCCGTGGCGCAGGCCGCAGAACGAACGCGATGGCGTGGGCGCGCTCACTTGCTCTTGCTCGTGAACTTCTTCACGGCAACACGAAACTGCTCCGTATTCATCGCCATGATGATCTTGTGCTCCTCGGCATCGAGCTGCCGTTTTACGGGTGTGGTGGCAGCCGCGTAGACCAGCGACTTGGTGCCGGCGATCGCTGCCGGCGCGTTCTGCGCCAGCCGCTCGGCAAGCTGCCGCGTCGCGGCCTTCAGCTCGGTCGCGGGAACGATCTTGGCGACGAGGCCCCATTCAAGGGCTTGCTTCGCGGTGAAATTATCCTCGGTCAGAAAGATCTGCAGCGCGCGGCGCGCGCCGACCGTGCCGACGATCCCGACTGTCGAGCCGCCATCCGGCGAGACGCCGATCTTGGCATAGGCCGGCGTGAACTTCGCGTCCTCGGCGGCGATGCAGAGATCGGTGACGAAGGCGAGGCCCATGCCGGCGCCGGCCGCCGAGCCGTGCACGCTCGACAGCGAGATCTTGGGCATGCGCCGGATGATCTCGATGAAGGAATGATAGTGCTTGAGCAGCTCGCCGACCACCGGCGTCACCGTGTTGGCCTCGGCTGCCGCGCCAATCGTCTGCAGATCGCCGCCGGCGGAGAAGGCGCGGCCCGCGCCCTCAAGGATCACGACCTTGATCGCGTCGTCGCCCTCGATGGTGGCCGCGAGCTGCTCGAGCTTCTGCGCGATCGCCAGGTTGATCGAGTTGAAGGCGGCGGGGCGATTGAGCGTGATGGTTGCGATCGGGCCTTCGATCCGCAGCAGGGCGGGATCATCGGGTTGGGAGACGGGAGCTGGCATCGGAAATCCCCGGCATGAGGTTCGTTGCCGCAACTAAATCGCAGAAGGCGAGGGGTGACAATCCCTGGCCGCCAGTGCCCCGCGTAGGGGCCTTGCGTCGTGCGGAATGATCGGCTCAAATGGGGCCGCCTTCGTTTAGGGACGGACACGAGCGCCGGCTCCTCGTAAGGCTAGCCAAGCCAATCTTAGCGAGAGAGGAGACGACATGGGTGACGCTCGTGTCTTGCGGAAATGGGCTGTCCAATGACGGACGGTCCCGTGATCATTGTCGGTGCCGGCCATGGTGGCTATCAGGCCGCGGCATCCCTGCGGCAGGCGGGTTTTTCGGATCGCATCTGCCTGATCAATGACGAGGCGCATCTGCCCTATCAGCGGCCGCCTTTGTCCAAGGCCTACATCAAGGGTTCCGCCGGGCCGGAGAGCCTGATGTTCCGGCCGGAGAAATTTTACCAGGACCAGACCATCGAGCTGATCGCGGGCCGCGCCGTGTCGATCGACCGCGCGAGGCGCAAGCTGCTCCTCGCATCCGGCGAGATGCTGCCTTACGGCCATCTCGTGCTGGCGACGGGCGCGCGCAACCGCCTGCTCGATCTGCCCAATGCCAATCTGCCCGACGTGAAATATCTGCGCATCCTCGACGAGAGCGAGGCGCTGCGAAAGATCATTCCGTCAAAGACGCGGGTCGTGGTGATCGGCGCCGGCTTCATCGGCCTCGAATTCGCCGCGACCGCGCGGATCAAGGGGCTCGAGGTCGACGTGCTCGAGCTTGCGCCGCGCGTGATGGCGCGCGCGGTGACGGCGGAGGTCTCGGAGTATTTTCAGGCGCGGCATCGCGAGGCCGGCATTCGCATTCACCTCGGCGTGCAGGCTACTTCCATCGAGGCCCAAGGCGATAAGGATACCGGCAAGGTCACCGGCGTGTCCTTGAGCGACGGCCGGCATCTGCCCGCCGATCTCGTCGTGGTCGGCGTCGGCGTGCTGCCGAATATCGAGCTGGCGGCCGAGGCGGGGCTGCCAGTTGCCGCCGGCATTATCGTCGACGAATATCTCTCGACATCCGACCCTAACATTTCCGCGGTCGGCGACTGCGCGCTGTTCGCGAGCCCGCGCTTCGGCGGCTCGCTGCGGCTGGAATCGGTGCAGAACGCCACCGACCATGCCCGCTGCCTCGCCGCGCGGCTGACCGGCGACAAGAAGCCCTATGACGGCCATCCCTGGTTCTGGAGCGACCAGGGCGACGACAAGCTCCAGATCGCAGGTCTCACCACCGGCTACGACCGCGTCGTGCTGCGCGGCGATCCCGCCAAAAAGGCGTTTTCCGCGTTCTGCTACCACGGCGACCGGCTGCTCGGCATCGAATCGATCAACCGCGCCGGCGATCACATGTTCGGCCGAAGGTTGCAGGCCATGAATCGCTCGATCACGCCGGAACAGGCGGCGGATGAGAGCTTTGACCTGAAGAGCGCGCTGGCGTGAGGCTCTCTCCCTCTCCCCGTTCTTACGGGGAGAGGGTTGGGGTGAGGGGCTCTATCCGCGCATACTGTGACAGTTGGACTCGCGGAGGCTCCCCCTCACCCGGATTGCATCTTCGATGCAATCCGACCTCTCCCCGCAAGCGGGGCGAGGTGAAGAGGGACCTACAGAATCATCGCCACCTCCGCGGCTGTCGGCATTGACGGCCCGGCGCCCATGCGCTGCACGCTGATCGATGCGGCGGCGTTGGCGAAGGCGAGGGCTGCGCGCAAGGCGGCGCCCTCAGCGAGCTGTGATGCGAGCGCGCCGACGAAGCAATCGCCGGCGCCGGTGGTGTCGACCGCCTTCACCACGCGTCCCGGCACCGCGAATTCTTCGGCGGCAGCGAGTGCGAGCACGCCGCGCTTGCCGAGCGTGATGCAGATTGTCTGGTCCGCGCGCGCCTGAAGTTTTCGTGCCACCGCGATGATCCTTGCAGCCTCGTCGCTGTCGGTGAGCTCGGTGCCTGCAAGGAAACCAAGCTCGGTCTCGTTCAGCACCAGGATATCGACTAGCGCGAGCAGCTCGCTCGACATCTTTTGCGCCGGGGCAGGATTCAGCAATGTGGTGGCGCCCGCCGCGCGCGCGCGCTGGAAGAAGGCGGCAATGGTGGGCAGCGGGATCTCGAACTGGCTGACGGCGACATCGCCCTTCGCCAGCGGCGTATCCGCAACGTCATCCGCGCTGACCAGCCCATTGCTGCCGGGAATGACGATGATGGTGTTGTCGGAGGCTGCGACCGTGATGATCGCGGTGCCGGTGTGTGTCCCGGGCGTCTCCTTGATCGCGCCGGGATCGATGCCCTGAGCGTTAAGAAACGTCCTGAGCTCAGCCCCGAACGAATCCGTGCCCAGCCGCCCGATCAGCGTGGTCTTCGCGCCGAGCCGTGACGCGGCCACGGCCTGGTTCGCACCCTTGCCGCCCGGAAAATACAGCACCTGCCGACCCGCGACGGTCTCGCCGACCCTGGGGTGGCGATCGGCGGTCGCCACCACATCCATGTTGATGCTGCCGGCTACGAAGACGCGCCCCATGATATGCCCTCTCAAGCATGATCCCGAAAAGTGTGAAGCGGTTCTCCCTCCCGACAAACGCAGAGCGCGTTTGCGCGGAGATCATGCTCAAACAAAGAATCCCTAGACCCTGGCTTCGAACTCGTGCCTGACTTTGGCGATGTCCACAAGGGTCGGCAGGCCGGCCTCGTTGCCGAGGCGCTGGATCTTGAAGGTCGAGGCGGCGCGGGCAAAGTCGAAATGCTCGCGCCAGCTTTTGCCGGGATGGGCGAGGTAGGAATAGATATAGGCGCCGTGGAAAACGTCGCCGGCGCCATTGGTGTCGATCACGCGCTCGCGCGGGATCGGCATCGCCGGCATGGTCTCGACGGTGCCGGTCTCGTTGTACCAGAGCAGGCCCTTCTCACCCATGGTGATGCCGCCGATCTTGCAGCCGCGGCCCTTGAGGTAGTCGAGCATCTTCTCCGGCGTCAGATCCATCTGCTCGCACAGCCGCTCGGCGACGATGGCGACGTCGATGTATTCGAGCAGCTCATGGGTGTTGGTGCGCAGGCCGCCGCCGTCGAGCGAGGTCAGAATGCCGGCCTCGCGGCAGACCTTTGCGTAGTGAATCGCGGCGTCCGGCTGATGGCCGTCGACATGCAGCGCACGGCAGCCGCCGAGGTTGAGCATCGGAAAAGGGTGGATGTGCTCGTCGTCGCGACAGCGGACGATGGCGCGCTTGCCGTCCTTCGGCATGATGAAGGAGAGCGAGGACTGGTTCACCTTCCGCCCGTGCAGCGAGATCGCGTATTTCGCGCACATGTCCTGGAACATGCGCCCTAGCCAGTCATTGGCCGCGGTGGCGATCAGATCGGGAACGATGCCGAGCTTGGCGCAGCAGAACGCCGCCGTGACAGCGTTGCCGCCGAAAGAAACCGCGTAGTCGGTTGCCACGTGCTTTTCGTCGCCGGTCGGCATGTGGTCGGTAATGAAGACGACGTCGATATAGGTCTGTCCGATAAAGAGAGCCTGCATTGCTTGTCCGTGATGCGCTTGGTGGTCCCGGCCGGCGGGCTTACTCTAACACCGGTTCCGCTTCGGGGACGCTGAAATTATTCGCAAAATCGCCCCGGAGCGCTTGAGGTCGGCATAACGCCGGAATACGACCATGTCAGGCCCATGCCAAGCCCGGACAAATGCCGTTTTCCCGCTCCTGGTTCCAGGTCGATCAAAAGGGACAAACATGATCACCGGCCTCGATCACGTCGTCGCTCTGGTCAAGGATATCGGTGCGGCCAAGGCCGCCTATCAGACGCTGCTGGGGCGCGCGCCGGCCTGGCAGAAATCCGGCGAGGGCGCCGACCGCGTGCTGTTCACCCTCGACAACATGACCATCGAATTGATGGCACCGAGCGGCTTTACCGCAACGGCGGACCGGATGCGTGCGCTGCTCGACGATCAGGAGGGCGTGCTCGCCAGCCTGTGCTTTCGTGTCGCAGACATGGGAAAGATGCACCGGCGGCTGGAGCGGGTGGCGCTCAAGCCGGAGCCGATCGCCGAGGTCGAGAGCAGCGACGATGCGAGCGGTGCAGCCTTGCACTGGAAACGCACGCGGGCCGCGACCGAGCTGACGCGGGGCGTGCGCATGTTCTTCCTCGAGCTCGCCGAGGAGCGTCCGAAGTCGGCCGCGACCGAAATCGCGCCGATCGACGGGCTCGACCATGTCGTGATCACCACCGAGGATTCCGATCGCGCCGCTGCACTCTATGGCGCACGGCTCGGGCTCGATCTGGCGCTCGACCGCTCGCACCACGACTGGGGGCAGTTGATGTTCTTCCGCTGCGGCGATCTCATCGTCGAGGTGGTGCGCCGCCCCGTGGCGGGCGGAGACACCCAGCACGACCGTCTCTGGGGCCTGAGCTGGCGCGTCGCCGACATCGACGCCACCCGCGCCCGCCTGCTCGCTGCCGGCCTCGACGTCACCGAGGTGCGCAACGGCCGCAAGCCGGGCACGCGGATCATGACCGTGCGGAACGGCACCTGCGGGATCCAGACCGTGCTGCTGGAGCGTTCGCGGAAGCCGGTGGATTGATCATTGTCATTCCGGGGCGTCGCGAAGCGACGAGCCCGGAATCCATTTCTCGACTTGCTCTGCCGCACGATGGATTCCGGGCTCGCGCCCAAGAGGGCGCGCCCCGGAATGACGACGTTTCTCTAATGCGCGCTCCCGTGCTACATGCATCCTCAGATCACCCCAGCGAGCACCCGGTTTGGCGAAGGCAACGGCAAAGCGAACTCTGAAATGGCAGCGCGATCCCGAGGGGATGCGGCTGCGCATTCTCGAGGCTGCCAAGCAGGAATTTTCCGCTCACGGGCTCGCCGGCGCGCGCGTCGACCGGATCGCGGCCAAGGCCGGCGCCAACAAGCGCATGCTGTACTACCATGTCGGCAACAAGGACGACCTCTATCTCGCGGTGCTGGAAGGCGCCTATGACAAGATCCGCAGCGAGGAGCGGGAGCTCGATCTCGAACATCTCGATCCGCCCGAGGCGATCAAGCGGCTGATCGAGTTCACCTGGGGTTACTTCCTGCGCAACCCCGAATTCCTGTCACTGCTCCAGACCGAGAACCTCGTCCGGGCAAAACACCTCAAGCGCTCGACCAAGGTCAAGTCGATGCACTCGCCCTTCGTCGAGATGATCCGCACCGTGGTGCGGCGCGGCGTCGAGAGCGGGGATTTCCAGGTCGCGGTCGATCCGGTGCAGCTCTACATCTCGATCGCGGGCCTCTGCTTCTTCTACCTCTCGAACTCGGCGACGCTCAGCGTGATCTTCGGTCGCGACCTGCTCGCCAAGGACGCCAAGGACGAGCGGCTTGCGCACATGGTCGGTCTCGTGCTGGCGGCGCTGACGGGGCAGACCGCCGCGCTGTTCGAGATCGCCAAGGCGCCGAAGTCGCGCACGGCGGTGGCGCAGACGGTTTAGCCCGTTGTTTCCTCAATCACCGCTGTCATCGTCCGCGAAGGCGGGCGATCCAGTATTCCAGAGACGCTGATGGGATACGGAGATGCCGCGGCGTACTGGATTCCCCGCCTTCGCGGGGAATGACGCCGAGGGTGTGGCGCGGAACCCGGCGCAAAACGTCACAGGGAAAGCTCTGGACAGTATTTATCCAACGGGTTAATTTCTCCCCGAACGAAAAAAATGCCGGGAGTGAGGCGTGGCTGAACTGAAGCCGCAAGGTGCGGTGTCCAAGATGCTGAATGCGGCCTGGGTGCGGCCGTTTCTGTTTCTGATTTTCATCGTCGTGGCCTGGGATCTCGCAATCCGGCTGTTCAAGATCCCGGCCTATCAGATTCCGTCGCCCGCCGACGTCGTCGCGGTGCTGCGCACCGATTGGCCGGAACTGCTGCGCCAGTGCTGGCCGACCACCTATGCCACCGTCTGCGGCTTCCTGCTGTCCGCATTGTTCGGCATCCCCGTCGCGATGCTGATCGCGGGCTCGAAGACGGTGGAGAGCTACGTCTATCCGCTCCTGGTGTTCTCCCAATCCGTGCCGAAGATCGCGATCGCGCCGCTGTTCGTGGTGTGGTTCGGCTTCGGCATCATTCCAAAAGTGATTTCGGCGTTCCTGCTCGGCTTCTTCCCCGTCGTGGTCTCGGCGGTGCAGGGTTTCAAGTCGGTCGACCCCGACATGGTCGATCTCGCCCGCGCCATGCAGGGCAGCCGCTTCCAGGTGTTTTGCGCGGTGAACCTGCCGCATGCGCTGCCGGCGATCTTCTCCGGCCTCAAAGTGTCGGTGACGCTCGCCGTGGTCGGCGCCGTCGTCGGCGAGTTCGTCGGCTCCAATTCCGGCATCGGCTATGTGATGCAGCGCTCGATCGGCACCTTCGACCTGCCGACGATGTTCGCGGCCCTCGTCATCCTTGCGCTGCTCGGCGTCATCCTGTTCTGGATCGTCGACCGGATCGAGAAGCTGGTTATTCCCTGGCATGTCAGCCAGCGCGAAGACGTGATTTTCGCCTCTTAAGCAACGGCCACCAACGGCCGAAACATAACGACAAGGGAGAATGACGATGAAGCGATGGATTGGGGCTGTAGCAACAGCGCTGATGGTGTTTGCGGCCATGCCGGCGCAGGCGGCCGACAAGGTCGTGCTGATGCTGAACTGGTACGTCTATGGCGAGCACGCGCCGTTCTACTACGGCAAGGCCAAGGGCATTTACGCGGCCGAGGGCATCGACCTCGAGATCCAGGAAGGCCGCGGTTCGGCTGCGACCACGCAGGCTGTCGCGGCCAAGACCGCCGATTTCGGCTATGTCGACGTTCCCACCATGATGCGCGCCGCGATCAAGGGCGCGCCTGTGATCGCGACCGGCGTGCTGCTGCAGACCAGCCCGATGTCCGCCATGGGCTTCGTCGACAAGAACATCAGGAAGCCGGAAGACATCAAGGGCAAGACGGTCGCGATCACGCCGGCGGACTCCATGACCCAGATCTGGCCGCTGTTCCTGAAGAAGACCGGCCTGAAGGAAAGCGACTTCACCACCGTTGCCGGTGACGGCCAGACCAAGCTCAACGCCGTCATCAACGGCCAGGCTGATCTGCTGCTCGGATACGTCATGGACCAGTCGATGAAGATCAAGGACGCCACCGGCAAGGACGTCTATCCGATCAAGTTTGCCGACTACGGCATCAACATGGTCTCCTCCGGCCTCATCGCCAATTCCGACTATGTGAAGGCCAATGCCGACCTCGTCCGCCGCTTCATGTCGGCGACGACCAAGGCCGTCGAAGCCGCCGAGAAGGAGCCGAAGGCAGCGGCGCAGTCGATCCTCGATGCCAACCCGAAGGGCGGCAAGATCGACACGCTGACGCAGGGCTTTGAGCTGACCATTCCGCTCTACCGGACGGCCGAGACCAAGAGCAAGCGGCCGTTCCAGGTCACCGACCAGAACATGACGGATACGGTCAATCTGATGGTCGAATATGGCGGGCTCGATGCCAAGGCCAAGGAGAACCCGAAGGCGTTCTACACGAACGATTACCTGCCGAAGAGTGGCACGTGAAGCAAGCCGCAGTAACCAGTGAAACCGTGCAGCCGGCCGCGCATCTGAGACTGGTGAGCGACCGGGCTGCCGGCGGGACGCCAGGCATCAAGCTCTCAGGCGTCTCGAAGACTTACCGGACGCGCGACGGCGATGTGCCATCGCTGCGGCCGCTCGACTTCCACATCAACGACGGCGAGTTTTTCGTCGTGGTCGGCCCAAGCGGCTGCGGCAAGTCCACGCTGCTCAAGCTGATCTCGGGGTTGCTGCCGCCGACCGCTGGCGAGGTGTTGGTTGAAGGCGAGAAGGTGACGAAGCCGCATGGTAATGTCGGCATCGTCTTCCAGAATGCGCTGCTGCTGCCCTGGCGCAATATCCTCTCCAACGTGATGCTGCCGATCGACATGAAGCGTCTCGCCCGGGACGAATATCTCGTCCGCGCCAAGGCGCTGCTCAAGCTGGTCGGGCTTGAGGGGTTCGAGAAGAAACTGCCCTGGCAGCTCTCCGGCGGCATGCAGCAGCGGGCCTCGATCTGCCGCGCGCTGGTGCACGATCCCAAGATCATGCTGATGGACGAGCCGTTCGGCGCACTCGACGCGCTGACGCGCGAGCGCATGAATGTCGAGCTGATGCGAATCCAGCGCGAGACCAGGAAGACGGTGCTGCTGATCACGCATTCGATTCCGGAGGCCGTGTTCCTCGCCGACCGCGTGCTGGTGATGACCGAGCGGCCCGGTGCGGTCGCTGCGATCTACGACGTGCCGCTGCCGCGCCCGCGCTCGCTCGACGTGATGGCCGATCCTGTTTTCACCGAGCTCGTGCAACGCATCCGCAAGCATTTTTTCTCACAGGGGTCGCTGGACTAAAACCATGCCACCGCGCCTGAAGCTGCGAGATATCGCCTTCTTTGAACGTCCCGTGCATTTCGCGCGGCCGTTCCGATTCGGTGCGATCGCCATCGACGCGACGCCGCAGCTCTTTGTGCGAGTCGAGATCGAGCTCGAGGGCAGGGGCGTTGCTGTCGGCGCCAGCGCCGAACTGCTGGTGCCCAAATGGTTCGACAAGCGGCCGGAGCTGTCGCCGGCACAGACGGTCGACGAATTGCGTCGATCGCTCGCGATCGCGCGCGGGCTCTATCTTGCGCGCACCGGATTCCTGACGGCGTTCGATCTGCACGCGTCCTGCATCGGCGCCCAGGTCGCGACCTGTGCGAAGCAGAACATTCCGGCGCTTGCCGCGGCCTATGGTCCGGCAGAAATCGACAAGGCGATCCTCGATGCGCTGCTCCGCGCCACCGAGCTCAATTTTTTCGACGGCATGGCAGCCAACATCGCCGGCATCGATGCCCGCTTGTCGCCGGACCTGAAGGACGCGGACCTCGCGACGTTTCTCGCCGGCCGCAAGCCGCTGCCGCGTGTAGCGATCAGGCATACCGTTGGCCTCGACGACACCGTCGAAGGCGAGGGCGGTGTTGCCGATCTCCACGAGAACGCTGGTGCGAATTACGTCAAGCTGAAAATGTCCGGCGATCCCGCGGCCGATACGGCGCGGCTGACGCGCATTGGCAAGGAGCTCGACACGCTCGGGCGCGATCACAAGGTGACGCTCGATGCCAATGAGCAATATGCAGATCTCGCCGCACTGCAGGCGCTGATCGACCGGCTCGATCGCGAGCCCGCGCTGCGGTCGATCTCATCGAGGCTGCTCTATGTCGAGCAACCGATGCCGCGCGACATCACCCGGCAATCGCCGCTCGGCTCGCTCGCCGCGCGCGGCTTCATCATCGACGAGGCCGACGATTCCTATGATGCGTTCCCCGCGGCGCGCGCGCTCGGCTATCACGGCATCTCGTCAAAGTCCTGCAAGGGGCTCTACAAGTCCATCGTCAACGCAACGCGCGCAGCGAAATGGAGCGCGGGCCGAGAGAGGTTCTTCGTCACGGGCGAGGACCTGACCTGCCAGGCCGGCCTTGCCGTGCAGCAGGATCTCGCGCTCGGCGCCTTCATCGGAGTTACCCATGCCGAGCGCAACGGCCATCACTATGTCGACGGCTTTGGCGACACGCCAGCCGCCGAAGCGCAGGCCTTCGCCGCCGCGCACCCCGATCTCTATGCCGATGCCGGGCAGGGCATCCGGCTTTCCATTCACAACGGCGATCTCCTGACGGGATCGCTCCATGTTGCGGGCTTTGCGACGTCGGTCCATCCGGATTGGTCGGCGCTCCGCCCGCTCGAACAGCCAAAATCACCTAGGGAGCAATTGGCATGACCACCCAACGCCTCGGCCTCATCATGAACGGCGTCACCGGCCGCATGGGGCTCAACCAGCATCTGATCCGCTCGATCGTGGCGATCCGTGATCAGGGTGGCGTTCGCCTGAAGAACGGCGATCGCATCATGCCCGACCCGATCCTGGTCGGTCGCAGCGCCGAGAAGATCGAGGCGCTCGCAAAACGCTTCAACATCACGCGCTGGACCACCGACCTCGATGCCGCGCTCGCCGACAAGAACAACACCATGTTCTTCGATGCTGCGACGACACAGGCGCGGCCCGGCCTGCTGACACAGGCCATCAACGCCGGCAAGCACGTCTATTGCGAGAAGCCGATCGCGACGAATTTTGAGGAGGCGCTCGAGGTCGTCAAGCTCGCCAATGCCAAGGGTGTCAAGCACGGAACGGTGCAGGACAAGCTGTTCCTGCCCGGCCTGAAGAAGATCGCCTTCCTGCGCGACTCCGGCTTCTTCGGCCGCATCCTCTCGGTGCGCGGCGAGTTCGGCTATTGGGTGTTCGAAGGCGGCTGGCAGGAGGCGCAGCGGCCGTCCTGGAATTACCGCGACGAGGACGGCGGCGGCATCATTCTGGACATGGTCTGCCACTGGCGTTACGTGCTCGACAACCTGTTCGGCAACGTCCAGAGCGTGGTCTGCATCGGCAACACCGACATTCCCGAGCGCTTTGACGAGCAGGGCAAGAACTACAAGGCGACCGCGGATGATTCCGCCTACGCGACCTTCCAGCTCGAGGGTGGCGTCATCGCCCACATCAACATGTCCTGGGTCACGCGTGTCTATCGCGATGATCTCGTCACCTTCCAGGTCGACGGCACGCACGGCTCGGCGGTCGCGGGTCTCACCGACTGCATGATCCAGGCTCGGCAGGCAACGCCCCGGCCGCTGTGGAATCCCGACGAGAAGCGGCTGCATGATTTTTACGGCGACTGGCAGAAGCTGCCGGACAACGTCACCTACGACAACGGCTTTAGGGAGCAGTGGGAGATGTTCATCCGCCACGTCTACGAGGATGCGCCCTACAAGTTCACGCTGCTCGAAGGCGTCAAGGGCGTGCAGCTCGCCGAATGCGCGCTGAAGAGCTGGAAGGAGCGGCGCTGGATCGACGTCGCCCCGATCAAGGCCTGAAGTCTATTGGATAAGTCGCGATGTTTACCAAGCCGTCATTGCGAGCGAAGCGAAGCAATCCAGTGTCCCTCCGCGGCGACGGTCTGGATTGCTTCGTCGCGGAGTTTATCATCCGGCCGGCCAAAGGCCGGACCGGGTGGCTCCTCGCAATGACGGGGAGAGGTTCGAAATCATGAACAAGCCCGTCCCGCCGATGTCATCATTGTCGCTCAAGCTGCCGAAGGCCGACCGTTCGATCGAGACCTACCGGCTCACGGCCTCGCGCACGTTCCCCGCAAAGCTCGAAGGACCGCTCAACCGGATCGCCTTCTCCGCCGTGCATACGGTGGCCGATCCCTTTGCCGACAACGATCCCTGGCTTTCTGTGGCCGTCGACTGGGACAAGACCATCGCGTTCCGCGAGCACGTCTGGGATCTCGGCCTCGGCGTTGCCGAAGCCATGGACACCGCGCAGCGCGGCATGGGGCTGGACTGGCCGACCTCGCTGGAGCTGATTACGCGGTCGATCGGTGCCGCCAAGCGCCGCAATGCGCTGGTGTTCTCAGGCGCCGGCACCGACCATCTCGCCGTGGAGGACGCCAAGAGCCTCGACGACGTGATCCGCGCCTATGAGGAGCAGATTTCGGCGGTCGAGAAGGTTGGCGGCCGCATCATTTTGATGGCGTCGCGCGCGCTGGCCAAGCTCGGCCGCAACGCCGACGACTACGCGAAGGTCTATGACCGTGTGCTCACGCAAGTCCGGGAGCCCGTGATCATCCACTGGCTGGGCGACATGTTCGATCCGGCACTGACGGGCTATTGGGGCACGAAAGACCTCGACAAGGCGATGGATATGGCAGTGACCATCGTCAACGGCAACGCCGCCAAGGTCGATGGCGTCAAGGTCTCGCTGCTCGACAAGCAGCGCGAGATCGACATGCGCCGGCGCCTCGACAAGCGCATCAAGATGTACACCGGCGACGATTTCAACTATGCGGAGCTGATCGCTGGCGATAGCCAAGGCTTTTCCCACGCGCTGCTCGGCATCTTCGATGCCATTGCGCCCGCGGCATCCTACGCGCTGTCGCGGCTGGCTGCGGGCGACGAGGCCGGCTTCCACGACGTGCTTGGGCCGACGGTGCCGTTGTCGCGCCACATCTTCAAGGCGCCGACGCGTTTCTACAAGACCGGCGTCGTGTTCATGGCGTATCTCAACGGCCATCAGGACCATTTCACCATGGTCGGCGGCCAGGAGAGCGCGCGCTCGATGCTGCATCTGGCCGAGCTGTTCCGGCTCGCCGATCAGGCCGGCCTGCTCGCCAAACCCGAGCTGGCGACGCGGCGGATGAAGACCGTGCTGGCCTCGCACGGGATCGACGCCTGATGCGCGATTTCTCGTCCGACCATCGCTGGCTGTCGCTGAACACGGCGACAGTCCGCAAGCAGGGTGACCTCGCAGAGATCATCGAGGCCTGCGCCAGGCACGGCATCCGCGCCATCGATCCCTGGCGCGATCAGGTCGCGACCGTCGGCCTCGATCGCGCGGCGCGCGCGGTGCGCGATGCCGGGCTTGATCTTTCGGGCTATTGCCGCGGCGGCATGTTCACGTCGGACGCATCGCGCCGGGGCGAGGTGCGTGACGACAACCGCCGCTGCGTCGATGAGGCCAAGGCGCTTGGCGCGCCCTGCGTCGTGCTCGTCGTCGGCGGCCTGCCGCAATATTCGCGTCCGGGCAGCGAAGCGTCGAAAGATATCGCGGCGGCGCGCGGGCAGGTCGAGGATGCTCTCGCCGACATGCTCGATTACGCCAAGCAGGCAAAGCTGCCGTTGGCGATCGAGCCGCTGCATCCCGCCTATGCCGCCGACCGCGCCTGCGTCAACACGACCAAGCAGGCGCTCGATATCTGCGACCGGCTCGACCCCGGCCGCACCGGCATGCTCGGCGTCGCGCTCGATGTCTATCACATCTGGTGGGATCCGGAGCTGTCGGGGCAGATCGCACGGGCCGGCGAGGATCGCCTGCTCGCGTTCCACGTCTGCGACTGGCTGGTGCCCACCAGGGACATCCTCAACGACCGCGGCATGATGGGCGACGGCGTCATCGACATCAAGTCGGCGCGCGCGGCCGTCGAGGCGCAGGGTTTTGCCGGCTATTCGGAAATCGAGATCTTCTCCAACGATTGGTGGGGCAAGCCGATGGACGAGGTGCTACGGACTTGCATCGAACGGCATCGGACTTTTGTGTAGAGCGCGATGAAATTAGGTTCGATCGGCTGTCCGGCCTCGCCGCAGGGCGATCGCATATGCCTTTCGGGCGGCCGGCGCTGCCGGCTCGACCGGGTCGCGAATGACCCTCAACGGTTCAGGAACATGCGCGGCGGGGCTGGTGTCCGTATCCGTCCGAGGCGGGCGACCAAAATCTGAGCCGCCCGCCATTTGGATAAGGTTCGCGCAGGAACCTTGCCCCCGTCTGGGATGTTGGAAAACGACACAATCACTCAGGAGGAAACTCTCATGAGAACACTGTTACTGGCTGGTGTGCTGGCGGTTGCTGGTTTCGCTGTCGCCACGCCGATATCCATTGCACCCGCGTCAGCTCAAGTTGCCGTTGATACTCCGCTCGGCGGCGTAAGAGTGGGCCCGGAGCAGCGTTACTACCGGGAGTATGATCGACCCGCTTATCGCGCCTACGGATATGATCGCGGATATCGCGGATGCCGCACCGTCACAATCGAGCGTGACGACGGTTCGGTCCGCAGAGTCCGCCGTTGCGACTAGCAGTACCGGGCTAGAAGATCGAGTTTAACAGGAGCGTCGAGCCGGTTCTCGTGCGGCGAAGCAATCTGCGTTGACCAGCGATGAGGCCGCGGCTCAGCGAGCTGGTTGGAGTACTACCAGCGAGAGGTGGACAGCCTTCAGCTTTCAGGCAGAATATCATCACCCCGATGCCGCAGCCGCGCCTCAGTCTGTGCAAGATCAGATGCGGTAATCGGTGGCATCAACGATCGGCAGGCACGGCGGATGTACCCTGCCTGACGATCTTGAATGGCCCCGACGTGTCATCGTCGGGGCCATTGTTGTGATCGGCGTGGCAAGGCTGGCGATTTTTGCGGCGATAAGGAAAGACCGCCCGAAGGCGGTCTTGCAGTCCAATTGGCCGGGCCAAAATAGTTTCGGGATCAAACTTTGTCCGGCCCGGTCTGATCACGAGCTAACCACCATCCAGGAACGGCCGCTCACAATTAAAATTTCAGTCCTGAAATGGAATGCGCCTCGTAGAGCGCAGGCCGAAAGAGCGGTCATTCTGCGCAGCGCCTTTTGCTGCCGTCAGTGCCCGCGTCGTTCGGCTCGACTATTCGGTGAAAAGTCAGACGATTGCGCTATCATCGATGACCGTCAAACACCGGACTATCGCTCGTCAATTCAATCTGCAAAGCTGTGACAACACGAATGCGCTTGTAAAACAAACAAGCGCGAAGGGAGGTTCGCAGTGGAGAAGGTGCAACGCTTGCGTGCGATGGGTTCGCTGTGCCGTCAACAGGCCGCCTACAACAGCATGAACAAATGGAAGCTGCTCGCAGAAGCAGAATACTGGGACCACCTGGCCGATCTTGAGCTGTCTTCATACTTCCAGCAATGCAACGCCGCTAGCGCAAATGAGATAGAGCGGCCTCAAGCGATCGCAAGCACGAATGGCGCGCGGCAGGAGACGATTTCCAGCGCGTGAGGAGGAACGAGGCTGTCGTTTGCATTCCGTGCCACCGCAGCCTCACGGCGAGCCGCGGCCCGGACAGGCATGCTCTCGTCGAGCTTTGAGGCTGGGCGACTACGTCATCCACGGCGTTTGGCCACGTTGCAACGAGAGAATGCGACGCCGCCTTCAAACGCCGGCGCATGACGAAACTGATCTGGGCGGTGTTCATGCGGCTCTGGGGCGGAGCGTGGGGATTCCGCTCACGTCCTCTTCCCGTTCCGCGTGCCAAGTATCATAGGCTGCCTGCATGCGCACCCAAACTCCGGCGCCATCTCCGAACAACTTGCCGAGCCGAACAGCAACGCCCGGCGAGACCGGTTTGCGCTCGCGCAAAATGTCGTAGAGGTGCTGGCGGGAAATGCCGAGAAGCTGCGCAATCTCGGCCTTGGTCTTGCCGGTCGCCGGAATCACGTCCTCCCTCAGCAACGCGCCGGGGTGGGTCGGGCAGCGATCAGGATTACGTTTCGTGACATGAGCCATGATCGTCTCTCTCAGCGATATTGTTCGAAGTCGATCCGACAGGCGTCGCCGGCCTCGAATTCGAACGTGATGCACCACGGCCCGTTCACGTGGACCGAATAGCGCGTTGGCTTAAAGCCTCGCAAGGCATGGAAATCAAAGCCCGGGATATTCACTTCCTCGGGCACTGCAGCTGCATCCAGGCGATCAAGACGACGAAAAATCCGCGCGTGCATTTTCGCGTCGATTTTCGCTGTTCGGCCCTTTCCCCAAAGCTCCGCGAGAGCCTTGCTCTTGAAGCCTCTGATCATAGCTTCAAGCATGTAAGCTAATAGCTGACATATGTCCATAACTAGCTTACGGCATAGCTCCGCTTATGTGCCTAGGGACCAGCGACCTGTTGCAGCGTGTTGAAGCGCGCCTTCTGCTCGCTGCTCAGCGTGGCATAGAACTCGTCAAGGGCCGGCTCGACCAGCTTGGCGGCGCTCAGCATGGCCTCGAGCCGGTGCTGCATCGCCTCCAGCCGCCCGACCGGCGTCAGCGGTACATCGTTCGGGCAGGCCGCCTGCAGGTCTTCGACACCTTTGGCCGTCGCTTCGCTGAGGCGGTCAAGCGCGTCCTTTTGCTTGCCCGCGGGGTGGAGCACGGCCTCGATTCTTTGGATCGGCAACTGGGTCAGGCCGGACTTCGGATCGCCGCAGCCCTCGGCAGTGGTTTGGGCACTGGCTTGCTGCTGCGGCGGTGAGCGCTCGCCAACATTGGGGCCGAGCGCGTTGAAGCGCGCCTGCTGCTCGTCGCTGAGCGAGTTGTAAAAATTCTCCAGTGCCGGCCGCACGATCTTGACCGCCTCCAGCGTCGCACTGACGCGGTTCATCATCGCCCGCAAGCGGCCGGGCGGCGTCAACGCATAAGTCTCCGCGCAGGAGTCCTTGAACACACCGGCAGCGTTGGCCGCCGCGGTCTTCAATTCGTCGAGCAGCGCGCGCTGCTCCGGCGTCGGCCGCACCGCCCGCGCGATATCGGCGAGCGGCCACGCCGTGACGCCCTTGTCCGGTGTGCCGCACAATTGCCGAAGCGTCTGCGGGCTCACGCTGGCGCGCTGGCGTGCGGGATAGCCGCCGCCGGCTTGGGGATAGTCATACGGGTTGGTGCTGGCATAGGCGGAGTAGGGGCCGCTGTCCCCGCCCCAGAACACGGTGTCGACGAGGTCGTCATACGCGTAGGCCCAATAGCCGGGCTCATAGGCTTGGGGCCAGAACGTGTAGTCAAAAATGTCGGAATAGGCGTAAGGCCAGAACACCGGTCCAAGCCAGGCTACGAACGCCGCGGGATGGCGGTGCCGCCAGGCCTGCCGGGGCGCCCAGCCGTTTTCGCGAGCGATAAGCGCCGCCTGGGTTTGTGGGGTAGTCTGTTCGCGGAAGCGCGCGGCAAACCGCCCGCGCTCGGCAGCCCGCGCGGCGGCAGCCGCTGCAGCTGTTGCAGCGGGAGCCTGTCCCAGCCTTTGCTGGCGTGCCAGATCGCCCTGCTGCGCGCGTTGCTCGCGCTGGAGCAGGCGGTTCTGCGATTGCAGCATGCGTTCTTGCGTCCGCTGCGCGCGCGCACCTTCCGGCTTTTGCGACTGGAGTTGCTGCACGCGCTGCTGGAGCCGATCGATGCGGGTCTGGCGCTCCGTCGTCTGGCGCGATAGCACGTCGCGCTGCCGCTGCTGCACCATCTGCTGGCGCTGCTGGATCTGCTGCTGATGCTGTTGCGCGCGCTGATCGATCTGCCCCTGTCGCGACAGCCGCTCGCTCACGGCCGGCGGCGCGCTTGGGCGCGACGGCGCGGCGATATGCGGCGTCGGCCGCGGCGCCATGGCCGGACGTTGCGGTGCAGGCGGCGGCCGATGGAATTCAGGCCGCGGCGTAGCCAGGTGCGGGGCAGCCCGCGGCGGCGCGGCAAAGTGCGGCATCGGACGTGGCGCCGGTGCGGCGAAGTGCGGCGCGGGATGCGGCGCCATGGCCGGCGGATGGAATGCCGGCGCGGCGGGACGCGCCATGGCTGGTGGCGCGGCAGGGCGGGCCATCGCGGGTGGGGCTGCCGGCCGTGCAGCCGGCGCTGCGGCCGGCCCTGGTGGTCCACCCCTTCCATGCGGCTGGGCGGATGCACTGATGCTCGCCGCCAGCATCGAGATACTGATCAAAAAAGCCGTCAAGCAGACGCCACGCGGAAGCATGATCGTAGCTCCCAGCTCCTAACTGCCCGCAACGTTCAACGCAGAAGTGCCGGAATGGTTCGTTGTCGGCCGCGGCCGGCCTTGCGATCTTCCGACGCAGGCAGCCTCAAGACAAATCCTGCGTGAGTATCGTGGTGAACTGCTCCAGCGCCCAGTCCACCTGGTCGCTGGTGATCACCAGCGGCGGGGCGATGCGGATCGTGTGCTCATGGGTGTCCTTGGCCAGGATGCCCTTGCCCTGGAGCGCCTCGCAGTAGCGGCGGGCGCGGCCGGCCTCGGGATGCAGCTCGACCGCCAGCATCAGGCCGCGCCCGCGCACCTCGCGGATCGTGTTGGCGCGGATGTCCTTCAAGCCTTGCAGAAAGCGCGCGCCCTGCGTGGCCGCGTTCTCGATCATGCCTTCCTCGACCAGCACGCGCATCGCCGCGCGCGCCACCGCGCAGGCCAGCGGGTTGCCGCCGAAGGTCGAGCCATGCTGTCCGGGTCGGAGTGTTCCGAGCACGTCGTTGTTCGAGAGCACAGCCGACACCGGATAGAAGCCGCCGGACAAGGCCTTGCCGAGCAGCGTCACGTCCGCCTCAATGCCCTCGTGCTGTTCGGCGAGCAGCTTGCCGGTGCGGCCGAGCCCGGTCTGGATCTCGTCGAGCACCAGCATGACGTTGTGGGCGGTGCAGAGCTCCCGCACGCTGGCGAAATAGCCGGCTGGAGGAATGATGACACCGGCTTCGCCCTGGATCGGCTCGACCAGAAAGGCGACCGTGTTCGGCGTGATCGCTTGTTCCAGCGCCGCGGCATCGCCGAACGGGATTATCCTGAAGCCCGGCGCGAACGGCCCAAAGTGTCCGCGGGTCTCGGCGTCCGTCGAGAAGCCGACAACGCCCAGCGTGCGTCCGTGGAAATTGTCGGCGCAGACGATGATCTCGGCCTGGCCGTCCGGCACGCCTTTCACCTCATAGCCCCATTTGCGCACCGACTTGATCGCGCTTTCGACCGCCTCGGCGCCGCTGTTCATCGGCAGCACCTTGTGGGAGCCGGTCAGCGCCGCGATCTCCTCGTAGAACAAGGCGAGCTGGTCGTTGTGGAAAGCGCGCGAGGTGAGCGTCAGCCGCTGTGCCTGTTCCACCATCGCCGCCAGGATCTTGGGGTGGCAGTGGCCCTGGCTGACCGCGGAATAGGCGGAGAGGCAATCGAGATAACGGTTGCCTTCGGTATCCCAGACCCAGACACCTTCGCCGCGTGTCAGGACGACGCCGATCGGCTGGTAATTATGGGCGCCAAAGCGTGCTTCGGTTGCGAGGAGATCAACGACCGACGGGCTCATTTTTCGTCACTCCCATTGGGCAGCCTGGGACGTGCGCGATGCTGCCGATTTGCTCCGGCGTGTCAAATGGTTCTGGGCATCCACCGGGCATTTTCGACCAACCTGTCCCCTACTGTGCATGGGGTTGTTTTCGACATTTTTGTTTGGGCCTCAGGAGTCCTGATCGCGATGCGCGATCTCCAGCGTGACCAGCCGCGCCAGCAGCGTCGCCGGATAGAGCTGGCCGAAGATGGCTTCCATGTTGCACAGGCTGCGCGCAACCGGATGGAGCGGGGCGACGTCGCCATATCCGGTCGTGGTCATCGTCGCGAAGCTGAAATAGATGACCTCGCTTGCGAGGCTGGGACTGTCTTCCACCTTCATGCTGACGAAGGCGTCCTGATCCAGCGAGCCGATAAAGGTGTAGAGGGCTGCGAAAATGATCGCGACAGTCAGATACAACAGCACCGCGCCGATCACGCGATGATAGGTCACGCGCCCCGGCGCAAAAGTCTGGCGCGCGACCGCCCAGGCCATCGTCGCGCCCACGATGAACCACGAGCCCGCGAACAGATTGAGATCGAGAATGGACGGCGATTTGATCCGCAGGATCGCGCCGGTCACGATCATGCCGAGCGCGATCAGCATGCCGATGACCGCGACCGGGCTGCCTGATATCACGAAGATGCCGCAGACCAGCAGCAGCGCCAGCACCAGCTCGGAGACCTGGAATGCAAAAAGCCCCAGCGCCTGCAGCGGCGCGATCACGAACATCATGATCACCAGCAGCACTGTCAGCACCGTCAGGGCCGGATCGGCCCAGCGTTCGCGCAATCGATCGATGTTCATGACGCCTCAGCCGATCGAGCAGGGTACGCTCAGGAAGCCGCGGAACCGGACGCGGCCACCGCGTACGGGCTGACTGCTTACGGCATAATCCGGGAAGCGCGCCAGGAACCGCGAGATCGCAATCGCGCCTTCGAGCCGGGCCAGGGCCATGCCGGCGCATTGGTGCGCACCGGTGGCGAACGCAAGGTGCCGGTTCGGCGTGCGTGCGACGTCGAAGCGTTCAGGGTCCGGAAACTGCGCGGGATCGCGGTTGGCAGCACCGATGCACAACGTCACCGACGTGCCCGCTTCGAGCACGACGCCGCCGAGCTCGACCCGCTCCGTCGTCATGCGGTTGCCGAGCTGGTTCGAGCTTTCGTAGCGCAGCATCTCCTCCACCGCGGTCTTGATCATATCGGGATTGTCGATCAGCCGCTGCTTCTGGTCCGGATTCCTGTCGAGCGCGACGAGGCCGTTGCCGATCAGATTGGTGGTCGTCTCGTGGCCGGCGTTGAGCAGGAAGATGCAATTGTGCAGCAGCTCCTTCTCGGTCAGCCGCTCACCGTTGTCTTCGCCCTGGATCAGGCGCGTCAGCACGTCGCGCTCGGGATTGCCGGGCTTCTGGCGCCGGCGCGCGACCAGCGTCTCGAGATAGGCAAGGAAATCCGTCACCGCCTTGTTGCCGCGCGCGGCAACCGCAGGCGATACGACGGGCTCGAGCGCGCCAAGGATCGCCAGCGACCAGTCGCGCAACGGCGTGCGCTCCTCATGGGGGACGTCGAGCAAATTGCCGATCACCTCGATGGGGATGGAGGCGGCAAAATCCTCGATCAGCTCGCAATCGCCCTTGGCAGCGATGGTGTCGAGCAGGCTGTCGACCAGCCTGACGATGTCAGGCTCCATCCCCGCGATCGCGCGCGGCGACAGCGCGCCCATGATCAGGCGCCGCACCCTTGTGTGCGCCGGCGGATCGTTGAAGACGAGGCTTGTGGTGTGGTGCTCGTAGAGCGGGGTGTCGCCATATTTCGGCGCGAACTCGCGCTTCTTGTCCGAGCTGAACGACCTTGTGTTCTTGTAGGCGGCGACAAGGTCGTCGTAGCGGGTCAGGAACACGGTGCCGCTTGGCAGGCGCTTGACCGGCTCGTTCTCCCGCAGTGCACGATAGGTCGGGTAGGGATCGTCGTAGAATTCGCTCGTCAGCTTCGCCAGATCGAAATTGGCCGCCAGTTCTTTCGCATCTGCGTTCATGCGCCATACTCACCGGTTGAGACCGATATGCCGTTTTCGCTCTTTCGAGCCGTGCTGATCACCGTCTACAGTCTCGCCGTGATTTGCTAGCCGACCGGACAGGAAAATGCACGCCCGCGCTGATGCTTCCGACACCGCCCCGAGCTGGCCGGACGATATTTTCGCGACCTTGCAACGCTTCGACGTGCGGCAGGTGCCTTATGTGCCCGACGCCGGTCACTCGAAGCTGATCCAGCGCGTGCTCGGCTCCTCCACGATGCGCGGCATTCCGCTGACGACGGAGGAGGAAGGCGTGGCGCTGCTCGCCGGCGCCTGGACCGGCGGTCAGCGCGGTGTGCTGCTGATGCAGTCGAGCGGCGTCGGCAATTGCATCAACATGCTGTCGCTGATCCCGATCCTGCGTTTTCCGTTCCTCACCCTCGTGACCATGCGCGGCGAGTGGGGCGAGTTCAATCCGTGGCAGGTGCCGATGGGTTCGACCACGCAGGGCGTGCTCGAGCTCTCCGGCATCAAGGTGCTGCGCGCCTCGAACGCAGCCGAGGTGCCGGCGGTGTTGGAGGCGGCCGCGGCGCAAGCCTACAACGCGCTGACGCCCACCGCCGTCCTGCTATCGCAGCGCCTGATCGGCGCCAAGGTTTTCACCAGATGAGCAAGGCCAATCTCCTCGACCGCCGCCAGGTGGTGTCCGCGCTGCTGGCCAACCGCAAGGACGTCGTCGCGATCGGTGGCCTCGGTGCCTCCACCAACGACATCACCGCCGCGGGCGATCATGCCCGCAACTTCTATCTCTGGGGGGGCATGGGCGGCGCTGCGATGATCGGGCTGGGTCTCGCGCTGGCGCAGCCAAAGTTGCCGGTGCTGGTCATCACCGGCGACGGCGAGATGCTGATGGGGATGGGCAGCCTTGCCACCATCGGCCTGCAGAAGCCCTCCAACCTCTCGATCGCAGTGCTCGACAACGAGGCCTATGGCGAGACCGGTGGCCAGACCAGCCACACTTCGGCTGCGGCCGATTTGGTGGGCGTCGCCAGGGCCTGTGGCATCACCGACAGCCGGGCGATCTCGACCATGGCCGAGGTCGAAACCTTCGCCAAGACCGTCCATGATCTCTCGACGGGGCCGCGCTTTGCCAATGTGAAGATCGACAGCGCCAGCGTCGAGCGGATTTTGCCAAGTCGGGACGGGACCTACATCGTCAACCGGATCCGCGGCGATCTCGGCTTCCAGCCGATCTGACATCGCCCGGTTGCTCTCGCCCTCGCCGACGGCCGGCCCTCGGTGGTCGGGAAAGTGTGACCAATTTCCAACAAGTCGGCACCCACCTAGGTTGCGTCGCACCATTTGGCTTGACTTTGGCGTGGGTGAGTGCTTACTCACTAGCATGAGCTCATTGCGTATGACGAGCGACCTGAGGCGTCAATTGATCCTCGGAGCCGCAAAGCGTTGCTTTGCCCGACACGGCTATACCGGCACCACGACCAAGAGCGTGGCGGCCGCTGCTGCCATTTCCGAGGCGCTGCTGTTCAAGCATTTCCCGTCCAAGGCGGCGCTCTATGCTGAAATCCTCAGCGACGAGTGCGAGGCGGACCCGGCGCTCATGGATCTGCTCGAGCGCGAGTCGTCGACGGCCACCCTGGTGGAATTGATCCGCGGCATGGTCCAGCATTTCCTGATGATCGCCGACGGACCCGACCAGGAGGAGGCCCAGCGCCTGCGACTGACGGCCACCAGTCATCTGGATGACGGCGAATTCGCTCGTTTGCTATATGCCAAGATCGAGACGCTGATCGGGGCGGTCTTCGTCGCCTCGCTCGAACGTGCGGTCGCCGCCGGCGATGCGCGGGCGAGTGGCAGTGAACCGCTCAACCTGTTCTGGTTTGCGCATCATACGGTGATGACCGCTGCGCTGACCAGGCTGCCGTCCGTGCCCTGTCTCGCTTATGGCAGGGCGAACGATCTGGAGCGGCAGCTCTGTGAGTTTCTCTTGAGAGGCATCGGACTTAACGACGCCGCAATTGCTTCGCATCTGGGCCGCGATCAGGCCGCTTGTGCCGGCAAAACGGCGATTGCAGAAAGCGCATGACATGAACATCGTAACCGAACACAAGATTTCGGGCGAACCGATCGACAGCAAGGCTCCCAAGCGTCCGGTTCGGCCGGTGCTCTGGTTCATCATCGTCGGCACGCTCCTGGGCGCGCTGGTTGGTGGTCTCGTCTGGTTCAACTATTTCCGTGGCCAGATGATCAAGCAGTTCTTCGCCAACAACAAGCCGCCGCCGACTGCCGTCAGCGCGGCGGAAGCGAAGTCCGAGGTGATCCCGAACCTGCTCACCGCGGTCGGCGGCCTCACCGCCGTGCACCAGGTCGACGTCAGCGCCGACGTAAACGGCCGCGTCACCGAGATCAAGTTCGAGCCCGGCGCCCATGTCGAGGCCGGCACGCCGCTGGTGCAGCTGTTCGACGCGCCCGACCAGGGCGACCTCGCCAACTACAAGGCCCAGGCAACGGTCGCACAGCTCTCGCTCGACCGCGCAAAACAGCTGGCGTCGCGCCAGTTCGGTCCGCAGGCGACCGTCGATTCCGCGCAGGCCGCCTATGACCAGGCGCTGGCCGGCATCGCCAAGACCGAAGCGCTGATCTCGCAGAAGCTCGTCCGCGCGCCGTTCTCAGGCGATCTCGGCGTCCGCAAGGTCGAGGTCGGTCAGTATCTGACCGCGGGCACGGCGATCGTCTCGCTGACTGATCTGTCGGAGCTGTGGGCCAACTTCACGGTGACGGAAAAGGACTCCGCGAATCTCAAGGTCGGACAGTCTGTCCGGCTGAAGGTCGACGCCTATCCGGGCCGCACCTTCGACGGCAAGATCACCACGATCGAGCCGCAGATCGCCGCCGATACGCGCAACATCCGCGTGCAGGCGACTGTCTCCAATCCGGAGAAGATCCTGAAGCCCGGCATGTTCGTGACCACCACGGTGGTGCTGCCGGACAAGCCGGCCGTGATCACCGTTCCGGAGACGGCAGTCGATTACACCCTGTACGGCGACTCGGTGTTCGTGATCACCGAGAAGAAGGGAGAGGACGGCAAGACCAGCCTGAGTGCGGTGCGCACGTTCGTGCAGACCGGCAGCCGGGTCAATGGTCGCACCGAAATCATCAAGGGCGTGAAGCCGGGCGACAAGGTCGTCGCCGTGGGCCAGCTCAAGCTGCAGTCGGGCGCCGCCGTGGCGATTTCGACCGACCCTGCTCCGCAGATCCCGGCGCAACCGCCGCGCTACTGACACTACACTCGCGTGATCCGGCCTGGCCGGATCACGTTTCTTGAGACATAGAAATCGAGATCGCCGCGATGGCCTTTACTGATATTTTCATCAAGCGCCCGGTTCTGTCGGTCGTCGTCAGCCTGCTGATCCTGCTGATCGGACTGCGCGCGGCGATGGTGCTGCCGATCCGGCAGTACCCGAAGCTGTCGAATACGGTCATCAACATCACGACCGTTTATCCCGGCGCGTCCGCAGACCTGATCCAGGGCTTCATCACGACGCCGATCGAGCAGGCGGTCGCCTCCGCCGAAGGCGTGGACTACATGACCTCGTCCTCGGTGCTCGGCACCTCGACGATTCAGGTCTACATCAAGCTGAACTTCGATCCGAACCAGGCGCTCACCGAGGTGCTGGCCAAGACGAATTCGGTCAAATATCTGATTCCGAAGGAATCGAACGATCCGGTCGTCACCAAGACCACGGGCCAGACAACGGCCGTGATGTATCTCGGCTTCTCCTCCGAGGAGCTGTCGGGCTCGGCGATCTCCGATTATCTGACGCGCGTGGTGCAGCCGGTGCTGTCGACCGTCGACGGCGTGGCCTCGGCCGATATTTTGGGCGGCCAGACCTTTGCGATGCGGCTGTGGCTTGATCCCGTGAAGATGGCAGGCCGCAGCGTATCGCCGGCCGACGTCGCGTCCGCGATTGCGGCCAACAACTTCCAGTCTGCGGCGGGACAGACCAAGGGCTATCTCATCGTTTCCAACATCTCGACGAACACCAGCCTGACCGACGTCAACCAGTTCCGGAAGATGATCGTCAAGGCCAAGGACGGTGGCTTCGTCCGGATGGAGGATATCGCCACGGTCGAACTTGCGGCGCAGAGTACCGACGCGAGCGTCGCCTTCAACGGCGAGCATGCGATCTTCATTGGTGTGAACGCGACGCCGCAAGGCAATCCGCTGACGCTGGTCAAGGGCGTGCGGGCGCTGTTCCCGGAGCTCGAGCGCAATCTGCCGCCCTCGATGAAGATGAAGGTCGCCTATGACTCGACCAAGTTCATCCAATCCTCGATTGACGAGGTGGAGAAGACGCTGGGCGAAGCCGTCATCATCGTGATCGTGGTGATCTTCCTGTTCCTGGCCTCGCTCCGTTCGGTCATCATTCCGGTCGTCACCATCCCGTTGTCGATGATCGGCGTCTGTACCCTGATGCTGGCGCTGGGCTTCAGCTTCAACTTGCTGACCTTGCTCGCGATGGTGCTCGCGATCGGGCTCGTGGTCGACGACGCCATCGTGGTGGTGGAGAACATCCACCGCCATCTCGAAGAAGGGAAGACACCGGTGCAGGCGGCGCTCGAAGGCGCGCGCGAGATCGTCGGCCCCGTCGTCTCGATGACCATCACGCTCGCGGCGGTGTATGCCCCGATCGGTTTCCTCGGCGGTCTCACCGGTTCGCTGTTCCGCGAATTCGCGTTCACGCTCGCCGGCTCGGTGATCGTATCAGGCGTGATCGCGCTGACGCTGTCGCCGATGATGTGCTCGGTGCTCCTCAAGAACACCGAGGAGGGCCGCTTCGCCAAGCTCGTCAACAGGGTGTTTGGCGCGCTGACGCGCTGGTACGGCCGCAGGCTTGACCGCTCGCTCGACTACAAGACGATCACCGGCCTGTTCGCCGTGACGATCCTCGGACTCGTCGGCTTCCTCTATATGCACACCTCGAAGGAGCTGGCGCCTGAGGAAGACCAGGGTATCGTGTTCGCGGTGACCAAGGCGCCGAAATACGCCAACATCGACTATGTCGATTTCTACGGCGAGAAGCTCGACAAGGAATTCCAGAAATTCCCCGAGACCGATTTGCGCTTCGTGCTGAACGGCATCAACGGTCCGCAAGGCGGCATCGCCGGCATGCTGCTCAAGCCGTGGGAAGAGCGCAAGCGGTCGTCGATCGCGCTGAAGCCGCTGGTCCAGGCCGAGCTCTCCAAGATCGAGGGCGTGCAGGCCTTCGCATTCAACCTGCCGCCGCTGCCGGGTGGTCCGGGCGGTCTGCCGGTGCAGATGGTCATCAACTCCACCGCGGGCTACCAGACCGTTTTTGAGCAGATGGAGAAGCTGAAGGACGCTGCCCGCAAGAGCGGCATGTTCATCGTCTCCGACAGCGACCTCGCCTATAACCAGCCGAACGTGCAGGTCACGATCGACCGCACCAAGGCGCAGGATCTCGGCGTCAACATGCAGAACCTCGGCAGCACGCTCGCGGTTCTGCTCGGCGGCAACTACATCAATCGCTTCAATCTCGAGGGCCGGTCCTACCAGGTGATCCCGCAGGTGCCGCGCAGCGATCGTCTCTCGCCGGAATCGCTCGGTGGCTACTATGTGACGACCAACACCGGACAGCAGCTCCCGCTGTCGACCGTGGTCTCGATCAAGACCAAGACCGACCCGAACTCGCTGACGCATTACAATCAGCTCAACTCGGCGACGTTCTCGGCCGTGCCGATGCCCGGCGTGACCGTCGGCGCTGCGGTGGAGTTCCTTGAGAGTGAGGCCAAGAAGCTGCCGCAGGGCTTCAGCCACGACTTTCTCGCGGATAGCCGGCAGTATGTTCAGGAAGGTAACCAGCTCGCGATCACCTTCGGTTTCGCGCTGATCATCATCTTCCTGGTGCTGGCCGCGCAGTTCGAGAGCTTGCGTGACCCGCTGGTGATCATGATCTCGGTGCCGATGGCGATCGTGGGAGCGCTGATCCCGCTGTTCTTCGGCGCGGCCACCATGAACATCTACACTCAGGTCGGTCTGCTCACCCTGGTCGGCCTGATCACCAAGCACGGCATCCTGATGGTGGAGTTCGCCAACGAGCTCCAGGTCAATGAGCGGCTCGACCGTCGATCGGCGATCGAAATGTCTGCCCGCATCCGCTTGCGGCCGATCCTGATGACGACGGCTGCGATGGTCACGGGCCTGATCCCGCTGCTGACTGCAAGCGGCGCCGGTGCGGCCAGCCGCTTCTCGATCGGTCTCGTGGTCGTGGCCGGCATGTCGATCGGCACGCTGTTCACGCTGTTCGTGCTGCCGGCCGTCTATGTCGTGCTGGCGACCGACCATCGCGCGGCGGCCGATTCCGAGCGTAACAAGCAGGTCAATGAACTCGACGTCGGCGCCAAGGCGCTGCGGCCGACCTGACCTGACCTAAGCTCGATTTGCGTGCGAAGCGGCAATAGCCACGGCTGTTGCCGCTTTTTCTTGTCGCGCGGTATCTCGTGCTATGATCGCAGCTGCGCCGTGATTGTGCGCTTGAGGCGGGTTGTCAGATGAAGAGGCGCGAATTTCTGGCAGTGCTTGGCGGGGCGGCATTGGCGCGCCCGGGCATGGCGTCGGCCGATACGCCGGGTCGTATCTATCGCCTGGGTACGGTGGCCCCGATCGCGCCGGTGACGGCGGAGAGCCGGGGCGGCAAGATCCTGATCAAGGTGCTCGAAGAGCGCGGTTTCAAGCTCGGCCGCAACCTGACCTTCGAAGCGCGGGGCGCACTTGGCGACGTCGCGATGCTGCCCGCGCTCATCGCAGAGCTGAAGGCCGGGAACGTCGACGTCGTCGTGATCATTGGCTACCCGACGGCCATGGCCGCCAAGGCCGCCGGCATTGCCACTGTCGCGGCCAGCGGCGTCGGTGATCCCGTCGAGACCAAGCTGATCGAAAGCCTGGCGCATCCAGGCGGCAAGATCACCGGCATTTCGGACGTCGCAGCGACGCTCAGCGCCAAGCGGCTGTCGCTGCTCAAGGAGGTTTCGCCGAAACTGACCAAGGTCGCGATGCTCTGGAACAAGGACGACCTCGGCATGACCATGCGCTATCAGGCATCCGCGAAGGCGGCCCAGGCGCTCGGACTGACCGTGCAGGCGCTCGGCGTGCGCGAGCCCGACGATTTTGACGAAGCCTTTTCCGCGATGAACAACGATTTGCCCGACGGCATCCTGATGGTCGCGGACGCGCTGACGATTCTTAATCGCGAGCGCGTGTTCGAGTTCGCCGCGGTCCGAAAGCTGCCGGCGATCTACGAATTCGACCAATTCGCCCGCGACGGCGGCCTGATGTCCTACGGTGCGGATTCTTCGGAATCGTTCGAGCGAGCGGCCGCGCTGGTCGCCCGCATTTTCAATGGGGCAAATCCCGGCGACCTGCCGTTCGAGCTCCCGACCCGCTATCCCCTGGTGCTCAATCTCAAGACGGCGAAGGCGACCGGACTTGAAATTCCACCCACCTTGCTGGCACTTGCCGACGAGGTCATTGAGTAACCCAGTGCGCTGCGGCGGGAGACAAGGTTCGGCCTTCTTGCTAGGCTTGGGGGAATGAGCATTTCCGTCCATCCCGACACTCCGCAAACCAGGACCCTGCCGCGCGCGGCCGAGGGCGGGGTCGCGTCCGGCGAGGCGGGGCGGGGGATCAGGACCCGGCTGTTCACCAAATATGTCGCGCTGTTCGTGGCCGTGGTCGCCGTCGCCCTGCTGGCCAATGGCCTGTTCGAGGTCTTCTTCTACTATCGGGAGCACAAGGCCTCGCTGATCCGGGTCCAGCACGAGCAGGCCGAGGCGGCGGCCGCCAAGATTGGCCAGTTCATCAAGGAGATCGAGAGCCAGCTCGGCTGGACCACGCAGTTGCCCTGGTCGGCGGGCTCGATCGAGCCGCGCCGGTTCGATGCGCTGCGGTTGCTGCGTCAAGTGCCGGCGATCACCGAGCTCGCCCAGGTCGACGCGACCGGCAGAGAGCGCCTGCGCGTTTCGCGGCTGGCGATGGACGCGATCGACAGCGGCGTCGATCTGTCGGACGATCCAAAATTCACGCAGGCGGTCGCGCACAAGGTTTTTTACGGGCCGATCTATTTCCGCAGGGATTCCGAGCCCTACATGACGCTGGCGCAGGCCGGCGCCCGTAAGGATGCGGGCGTCAGCATCGCAGAGGTCAATCTCAAGCTGATCTGGGACGTCGTATCCCAGATCAAGGTCGGCGAGCACGGACACGCCTATGTGGTCGGCCCGGAGGGGCGCCTGATCGCGCATCCCGACATCAGCCTCGTGCTGCGCAACACCGACATGTCCAAGCTCGAGCAGGTACGCGGTGCTCAGGCCGGTGGCGGCGCAATGCCGGATGCATTGCAGGAAGCGACCAACATCCAGGGGCAGAAGGTCCTGACGGCCTCCGCGCCGATCGCGCCGCTCGGCTGGACCATGTTCGTTGAATTGCCGGTCGAGGAGGCCTATGCCTCGCTCTACGCATCGCTGCAGCGGCTCGCGATCGTGCTGCTCGCAGCCTCGATCTTCGCGGTGCTCGCTGGAATATTCCTCGCGCGCCGCATGGTTGGCCCGATCCAGGCGCTGCGCAGCGGTGCCGAGCGCATCGGCGGCGGCGATTTCTCTCAGCGCATCTCCATCAAGACCGGCGACGAGCTCGAGGAGCTAGCCGACCAGTTCAACGACATGGGCGCGCGCTTGCAGGAATCCTACGCGGATTTGGAAAAGAAGGTCGAGGTACGAACGGCCGAATTGAGCGAGTCGCTGGAGCAGCAGACAGCGACTTCGGAGGTGCTACAGGTGATCAGTTCGTCTCCGGGCGAACTCACGCCGGTTTTCCACAAATTGCTCGAGAACGCCACGCGCGTCTGTGGCGCGAGTTTCGGGATCATGAACCTGTGGGACGGCGAAGGCTTCACCATCGCGGCTGACTACAACGTGCCGCCTGCGTTCGCCGCTTCGCGAAGAGATGTGGCGATACGCCCTCATCCGGAGAGCGCGCTCGCTGCGGTCGTCAGGACGCGTCAGGTCGTTCACGTTCACGATGTGCAAAGCACACCGGCCTATATTGCGGGAGGCCCAAGCATTCGCGGAATCTCCGATGTGGCCGGTGCCCGCACGATCGTCGTCGTACCGATGCTGAGGGAGAGCGAGCTGATCGGCACGATCGCAGTCTATCGCAAGGAGGTCCGTCCGTTCACCGATAAACAGATTTCTGTGGTCGAGAATTTCACGAAGCAAGCCGTCATTGCCGTCGAGAATGCGCGGCTGCTGAATGAGTTGCGCAAACGCACGATGGAACTCTCGCAGTCCCTTGATGAGTTGCGCGCGGCTCAGGGCCGCCTGATCCAGACCGAGAAGCTGGCCTCGCTCGGCCAGCTCACGGCTGGCATCGCCCACGAGATCAAGAACCCGCTCAACTTCGTCAATAATTTCTCGTCGATCTCGGCGGAGCTGATCGACGAGCTCAACGAGGTCCTGCAAACGGCATCGCTCGACGGCAAGACGAAGGACGAGGTGGACGAGCTGACCGGCATGCTGCGGGGGAATCTCGAGAAGGTGGTGCAGCACGGCAAGCGCGCCGATTCCATCGTCAGGAACATGCTATTGCACTCGCGCGAAGGCTCCAGTGAGCATCGCCCCACCGACATCAACGCGATCGTGGAGGAGAGCCTTAATCTCGCCTATCACGGCGCGCGCGCCGAACGGCCGTCGTTCAACGTGACGCTCCAGCGCGACCTCGATCCGGCCGCCGGGATGGCCGACGTCTATCCGCAGGAGATCAGTCGCGTCTTCCTCAATCTGATCTCGAACGGCTTCTATGCTGCGGCCAAGCGCAAGGAAAGCGCCGCGGATGGATTCGAACCGAGCTTGAGCGCTGCGACGAAGAATCTCGGCGGCAGGGTCGAGATCCGGATCCGCGACAACGGCACAGGCATTCCGCAGGACGTGAAGGGGAAGATGTTCAATCCCTTCTTCACCACCAAACCGGCCGGCGAGGGCACCGGGCTTGGTCTGTCCATGAGCCATGACATCGTCGTGAAACAGCACGGCGGCACGATCGACGTGAACACCGAGCCCGGTGTCTTCACCGAATTCATCATCTCCCTGCCGCGCGTCATGGCGGCAAGCGGTCCTTCCGGAGGCAAGACGTGAACGTTTACATCCTGGTCGTCGATGACGAGCCCGATGTCGAGGCGCTGTTCCGGCAGCAATTCCGGCGCGATCTGCGCGCCGGCCGTTTCCAGATGGAGTTTGCACCCTCGGCGCCCGATGCGCTGAGGCTCGCGGCCGAGGTTCGCGACCCCTCGTTGATCCTGATCCTGTCCGATATCAACATGCCCGGCATGAGCGGGCTCGACATGCTGCCCAGGGTGCGCGCCGAGCATCCGCATGTTCCGGTTATCATGATCACGGCGTACGGCGATGCCGAGACGCGTCGCAAGGCGATCGAGCGCGGCGCCATCGGGCTCCTCACCAAGCCGATTGATTTTGCGCTGCTGCGCCAGCAGATCGACACAAGGCTCGAGCAAGCGGCATGACCCCGACCATCCTCTTCGTCGACGACGAGCCCGACCTCGAGGCGCTGATCCTGCAGAAATTCCGCAGGCAGATCCGCGACGGGCTCGTCTCCATCATGTTCGCGCGCGACGGCTTGGAGGCGCTGGAATCGCTCGAGCAGAACCCGCAAGTCGATATGGTGGTCTCGGACATCAACATGCCCAGGATGGACGGGCTGTCGCTGCTGCAGAAGTTGCAGGAAGCCGAGGACAAGAAGTCGACCATCATCGTCTCGGCCTATGGCGACATGAGCAATATCCGCACCGCCATGAACCGCGGTGCGTTCGATTTCCTGACCAAGCCGATCGACTTCACCGACCTGGAAACCACGATCGATAAGACCCTTCGCCACATCGAGATGTTGCGCGAGGTGCGTCGTCGTCAGGCGGAGGCCGAGCGCGCCCATGCTGCGCTGTCGCGCCACTTCTCGCCGGAGTTGGCCAAGCGTCTGGCGGCAAGCGGCGAGGGCGAGGGGATCGAGGTGCAGTGGCGCGATATCGCGACCATTTTCACCGATATCACCGGCTTCACTTCGCTGGTCGAGAGCGCGCCGCCCGAGACGCTGGGCGCGCTCCTCAACGAATATGTCGGCGGGATGACCGAAGTGGTGTTCGCGCATGACGGCACCGTCGCCAAGATCATCGGTGATGCGATCCAGGTGCTGTTTAACGCGCCCGGCGATCAGCCGGACTATGCGACGCGTGCGGTCGCATGCGCCCATGATCTGGATGCGTGGGCACAGGAGTTTTGTGCGCGCCAAAGTGATCGAGGCGTGGATTTCGGAGCCACCCGCATCGGCATTCACGCCGGGTCAGCACTGGTCGGCAATTTCGGCGGGAACCGCTTTTTCGACTACACCGCGTATGGGGACACGATCAACATCGCCGCGCGGCTGGAAGCTGCGAACAAGCAGCTGGGCACCCGCATCTGTGTCAGCTCCAGTGTCGCCGAGGCAGCCAGGAACTTCCAGGGGCGACCCGTCGGCGATCTGATGCTGCGCGGGCGCAGCGAGCCGCTGCGCGCGTTCGAGCCGCTGCCGCGCGAAAGATTCGAGGCGCCCGAGACGGCGCAGTATTCCGAGGCCTTTGCCAAGATGCAAGCCGGTGACGCCGCGGCCATGCCGACCTTTGCCGCGCTGGTCGGCGCGCACGCCGACGATGCTCTCGCCGGATTTCACTTGAGGCGCCTGCTCAACGGCGGCAAGGGCATCCGCATTCAATTGGATTAGGAGCTCGTCATGACGCGTGAATTCTCCGCTGGCAATTATCGGTTCATTCCCTCCGTGTTTCAGTACTCGGCTGGGGCTGCCGCCGATGACGGCTATGAGATCGAGCGCGTCCGGTTCGATCGCCTCGTGCCTCTGGCCGAGGGGTTTGCGCTTGCGGCAAAGTTCATCCAGGAGGCAGGGCGTCCGTTGACGGCTTTCTGTGCCTGCGAGCTGCGTTCGCCGGCCGCCTTCAGCGAGGAGGGCTTCCGCGCGTTCAACCTGCATTACGTCAAGACGCTGTCGGAATGGGGCATCTTCGACGGCACCACCAATCCGGTGGCGCGCAGCAATGTCTGTCCGGAACTCGATCCGCCGTCGGAGCCGTCGTTCTATGCGTTCTCCTTCACGCGCCCTACCAGCTCCAAGGCGCCGTCCTTCGTCATCGCCGGCGGCGCCGAGGCACGCGAGGGCAGCGGCACCTATGTCGAGCGCACGGTACGCTACCGCGACCTCAGCCCGGAGGGTTTGCGCGAGAAGGTGCGGTTCACCACCACGTCCCAGATGGAGAACCGGATGACGGCGTTTGGATTTGGCTGGAAGGACACGACGGGCGTGCAGGCCTACTCCGTGCACGACTTCCATCACGCGCTGGTCGATGAACTGGTTCGGCGTGGTGCACTACGCTCAGGTCTCACCTGGCACTTTGCGCGGCCGCCGGTGGTCGACCTCGAATACGAGATGGATTGCCGCCGCGTGATGCGCGAGAGCGTGATCTAGCGCTGGCGCGGGTCGAGGGCGTCGCGCAGGCCGTCGCCAAGTAAGTTGAGCGACAGCACCACGAGGAAGATCGCCAGCCCCGGCCAGATCGCCATCCAGGGCGCCTGGGTCAGGAAGCGTTGCGCTGCGTTAAGCATGCTGCCCCAGGACGGCGCCGGCGGCTGCTGGCCAAGGCCAAGGAACGACAGCGCCGCCTCGGCGATGATCGCTGCAGCGATAGAGAGCGTGGCCTGAACCAGCAGTGCGGGCAGGATGTTCGGCAGGATATGCGAGACGGCGATGCGCCAGGGCGGATTGCCGAGTGCGCGCGCCGCTTCGACATAGTCCTCGGCCTTGACACTCAGCACCTGGCCGCGGGTCAGGCGGATGAAGATGGGCGTTGCCGAGATGCCGATCGCGATCATGGCGTTGCCAAGACTCGGGCCGAGGAACGCCGCCAGCGCAATCGCCAGGATCAGGAACGGGCAGGCCAGCATCGCGTCGGTGATCCGGCTGATCAGCGCATCGGTGAAGCCACCGCGATAGCCGGCGATGAGGCCAAGCGGCACGCCGATGCCGAGCGCGATCGCGACCGAGATAAGGCCTGCCAGCAGCGAGGCCCGCGCACCGTAGACGACGCGGCTCAGGATATCGCGGCCGAGCTCGTCAGTGCCGAACCAGTGCGCCATTGTGGGCGGCTTGCGCACCAAGCTCCAGCTCGTCGCGATGGGGTCGTAGGGCACGATCAGAGGCGCCAGCAGCGCGAGCAGGATGAAGATGGTGAGGACCGCGAGGCCCGCAACCGCCGCCTTGCGCTTGAACAGGCGGCGCCGTGCGCGGCGCGCCGGGCTGTCCAGCTCGTCGGCTTGCGCAAGGGGGCCCGACAGGGCGGCGTCGGTCATGGCCTAGCCCCTCAGCCGCGGATTGACGAGGATATAGGCGACGTCGGCGACCAGATTGAGCGTGATGTAGACGGTCGCGGTCACCAGCACCACGCCCTGCACGACGGCATAGTCGCGGTTGAACACGGCGTCCACGATCAGCTTGCCGAAGCCGGGAATGGAGAAGATCTGCTCGGTCAGCACGGCGCCGGAGAGCAGCGTGCCGAGCTCGAGCGCGCCGAGTGTGATGATCGGCGTCAGCGCGTTGCGCATGGCATGCTTGAGGATCACGGAACGCTCGGAGAGGCCCTTGGCGCGTGCGGTGCGGACGTAATCGCTTTCCAGCACCTGGAGCATGGCGCTGCGCGTATGCCGCATCAGGACCGCGGAAATGGCGTTGCCGAGCACGAAGGCCGGCATGATCGTGGCGGCAAGGCTCGCGCGCCAGTTCTCGGTGAGCGGCACGTAGCCGGAGGCCGGCAGCCAGCCGAGCTCGATCGAGAACAGGAAGATCAGCATGATCCCGAGCCAGAAGTTCGGCGTCGAGATGCCCCACAGCGCGAAGAAGTTGGCGCCGTAGTCCCAGGCCGTTCCCTTCTTCACGGCGGCGACGATCCCGGCGGGAATGCCGATCAGAAAGGCGATGATGATCGCCATCGAGCCGAGCTGCAGCGTGACCGGCAGCTTTTGCGCAATCAGCTCGCGCACCGGCATCTTGTTGCGCAGGGACTCGCCGAAATCGCCAGATAACACGCCCTTCATCCAGTAGGCATACTGCACGGGGACCGGTTGATCGAGCCGGTATTGGTGGCGGATCTGCTCGATCACGGCCGGATCGCGCTCTTCGCCCGCCATCACCAGGGCGGGATCGCCCGGCAGCAATTGTTGCAGCGAGAAGATCAGCACCGACACGAAGAACAGTGTCGGCACGATCTGCGCAAGCCGGCGGGTGAGAAAGTTCAGCATCGCCGCGGCGTCACTTCAGCTTGAGGCCGACGACGCGCACGAGGCCGTCTGGCATCTGCTTGTAGCCATCGAGCTTGGTCGTATGCGCGATGATGATGCGGCGGTGATAGAGATAAAGCAGCGGCTCCTCATCCTGGACTAGCTTCGCCAAAACTTCGTAGCTGGCCTTGCGCTTGGCAAGGTCGGTCACCAGCCGCGCGTCCTCCAGTGCCTTGTCGGCCTGCGCATTGTTCCAGTCGCCGTAATTCTGAGGAGCGCCACTGTGCAGGAAGATGAAGGTGTTGCCATCAGGATCGACGCGGCCACTCCAGGCGAGCATGAAGGCCTGGTAGTCGCCGGCCTCGGCCTGCTTGAGCCCGGTTGCAAATTCGGTGACGCGGATCTTCATGTCGAAGCCGGCCTCCGCCGCCATCGACTGGATCACTTGCGCCGGCGTCTCCGTTTCTGCGCCCTTGGGTACCAGGAAGTCGACGCTGACCGGCGGCGTCACGCCGGCTTCCTTCAGCAGCGCCTTGGCCTTCTCCACGTTGCGGGGACGGACCGGCAAGCTCTTTTGATAGTAGGGATGATCAGGATTGACCCATTGATTGCCAACCTGGAACTCGCCGTTGAACACGACCTGGTTGATCGCCTCTCGGTCGATGGCAAGGTCGAGGGCCTGCCGCACCTTGGCTGATTGGCTCAGCGGTCCCTTGGCCTTGTCCTTGCCGATGTTGAGCGTGATGCCCTGATAGCCGAGCTCGATCGCGGTGGCGACCTTCAGCCGTGAATCGGCGCGCACCTCCTTGAGATCGGTGGCGAGCACGCGCTCGATCAGATCGAGGCCGCCGGATTTCAGGTTCGCCAGCCGCACGGTGGCGTCGACGATGGGCTGGAACACGATGCGATCGATGAAGATGTTGTCCCTGTTCCAGTAGTCCGCGAACTTCTCGAACACGATGCGGTCCTGCTGCACGCGCTCGACGAATTTGTAGGGGCCGGCGCAGACCGGGTGCAGACCGAACTTGTCGCCGGCTGCCTTTGCCGCTTTCGGCGACATCATCATGCCGGCGCGATCTGTGAGCTGGGCAAGCAGGGGCGAGAACGGCGATTTCAGCACCAGCTTGATGGTGAGGGGATCGACGACATCGATGTGGTCGACCGAGGCGAGCTCCGGCTTGCGGAACGAGCCGGGGAGGGTCAGATGGCGCTCAAGCGAGAATTTGGCGGCCTCCGCGTCGAACGGCTCGCCGTCGTGGAATTTCACGCCGGGCCTGAGCTTGATGACGAGGCCCCTGCCGTCATCGACCGTCTCGCTCGACAGCGCGAGCTGGGGCACGATGTTGAGCTTCTCGTCGATGTCGAACAGCTTGTCGCAAAATGCGGCGAACACGATGCGGCCGACATAGGTGCGCGCCATCGAGGGATCGAGGATATCGGGGTCCTCGGCAAGGCCGATGCGCAGCGTGGTCTGCGCCTGGGCGGCTCCAAGCGACAGCAGGAACGCAGCCGCGGTTGCGGCCAGGCGAAACATCTTCATCGGACAGTCCCCATTGCTCCGGCTACGTCGTTGTAGGCCTTGCACTCTGTATACCAACCCCGGCCAGGCTCGCGCCTTCCGTCTTTCGGCTGAAGGCGGCGACTAATTTTGCCAGTTCCGGCGTGAATCCTAGGGCTGTGGGCAGGATGGTGTCGGCCGGGGGCAGCTCGCTGACGCGATGGCAGGCGGTGGCGTGGCCTGCCTCGTCTGCCACCAGCGCCGGCGCCTCGGCGCGGCAACGGTCGATCACGAAGGGGCAGCGGGTGTGGAAGCGACAGCCGGCCGGCGGATTGAGCGCGCTCGGGGTCTCGCCCTGCAGTACGATCTTCGCCCGCCTGGCGTGAGGCTGCGGCAGCGGAATCGCGGACAACAGGGCCCGGCTGTAGGGATGGCGTGGCTCGGCGAACAACTCGCCCGCATCGGCTTCTTCGACAATCTGGCCGAGATTCATCACCGCGACGCGGTCGGCGATGTGCTTGACCACTGCGAGATCATGCGAAACGAAGATGTAGGCCAGACCAAGCCGGTCCTGGAGCTCGCGCAGCAGGTTCAATATCTGCGAGCGGATCGAGACGTCGAGCGCCGAGACCGGCTCGTCGCAAATGATCAGCTTCGGCTCGACCGCAAGCGCGCGCGCGATGGCGATGCGCTGGCGCTGGCCGCCGGAGAACTCGTGCGGATAGCGCCGCGCCAGCCGCGGTTCGAGCCCCACCAGCCGCAGAAGCTCCGCGACGCGCTCGCGCCGGTGCGCCGTCGGCACGAGATCGTGCAGCGCCAGCGGCTCGGTCAGAATCTGGCCGACCGTCATGCGAGGATTGAGCGAGGCGTAGGGGTCCTGAAAGATGATCTGCGCCTCGCGGCGGAATTTGCGGAGCGCATCCGGATCGAGTGAGAGCAGATCGCGGCCGTCGAATCGCACCGTGCCCGCGTCTGGCTCGATCAGCCGCAGCACGAGGCGGCTGACAGTGGACTTGCCGCAGCCGGATTCACCGACCAAAGCGAGGGTCTTGCCGGGTTCGAGTGTGAAGCTGACACCATCGACCGCTTTGACATGGGCCAGCGCCCGGCCGAACAACGAGCGCCGGGCGACGAAATGCTTGACCAGGCCTTTGACCTCGAGGAGAGCGGTCATCCTCGGCGCTCCCCGCGAAATCCGGTCTCGTGTCCCGGGCGCGGCGCAGCACGAAGTGGTGCGACGCTGAACCGGGACCCAGGTTGTTGCCGCATGGGCCCCGGTTCAGCAGCGCAGCACTGCGCTTCGCTTGTGCTGCGCTGCGCCCGGGGCAAGATGGAAGAAGGCAGCGCCATCACGACACCAGACGTTCGAGCGGCGCGCGGATGCAGCGCGAGAGGTGGCCGGGACTGAGTTCCAACAGCGGCGGCGGCGCAATGGTGCAGGCGTCCAGCACGAACGGGCAGCGCGCCGCGAAACGGCAGCCTGCGGGCGGCTGTGCCATGTTCGGCACCATGCCCTCGATCGTCGCAAGCTGTTCGGCGCGATGGTCCAGACGCGGGATCGAGCCGAGCAGTCCGACCGTGTAGGGGTGCTGCGGCGCGGAGAACAATTCGTCGACCGGCGCGCGCTCGACGATCTCGCCGGCATACATCACCGCGACTTCGTCGCAGACTTCGGCGACGACGCCGAGGTCGTGGGTGATCAGAATGATCGCGGCGCCGCTCGCGGCCTTCAGCTCGCGCATCAGCTCCAGGATCTGGGCCTGCAGGGTGACGTCGAGTGCAGTGGTCGGCTCGTCGGCGATCAAGAGCTGTGGATCGCAGGCAAGCGCCATCGCGATCATGACGCGCTGGCGCATGCCGCCGGAGAGCTTGTGCGGATATTCGTCGATCCGACGCTCGGGCGAAGGGATGTGGACGCGACGCAGCAGCTCGATCGCCCGATCCCGTGCGCTGCGGCGCGAGCCGCCGCGATGGCGCAAAATGGTCTCAATGATCTGGTCGCCGATGGTGAAGCTCGGGTTGAGTGAGGTCATCGGCTCCTGGAAAATCATCGCGAGCCGGTTGCCGCGCAAGTCGCGCAGCGTCTGGTCCGAGGTCTTCAGCAGGTCGAAGCCGTCGAAGCGGATCGTGCCCGATATCTCCGTCGTCTGCTTCGGCAGCAGGCCCATGATCGCCAGCGAGGTCACGCTCTTGCCGCAGCCGGATTCGCCGACGAGGCCGAGCGTTGCGCCATTGGCGACGCTGAGATCGACGCTGTCGACCGCATGGGTGATGCGGCCGTCGTCGCCGTGGAAGCGGATGCGCAGGTCCCTGATCTCGATGAGAGGGCTTGCGTTCATGCTTGCCTCGCCCGTGCCGCGGCGATGCTGGCGTCGATGACGCTGCGATCGGTGTTGCCGGCCGGGTTCTGCCGGGTCGGCATGGAAGCGCGGAAGTGGATCCAGAGCTCGTGGCTGACCCGTTCGAGCCGCTCAAGCTCGCCGAGCGGTTCGGGGTGATCGTCGGCGCGAATGTCCAGCGCCGGCCATTCCTCCTCGCCGTGGATCAGTAGTGCCGCAGACTGCTTGCCGCGCTTGTCGCCGCCGGCGGCTTCCCCTGCGCGCATGGCGGCCAGTAGCCGCTGCGGGAAAGGCAGGCTGTCATTGGCGATGTAGGTCTTTGCCGTTTCGGCGAGCACATCGGCGCCGGCGAGCATGTTGCCCGCGATCGAGAAGCCGCTGCCGGCGATGTGCCCGCACCAGTCGACGCAATCGCGCCCCGTATGCCCGGCGATCGCGCCGCTTGCATCCATGATGTGGATCTGCCGGCTCTCACGGCCGTCGTCGGTCGCGACCAGGGCGGCGAGCACGTCGTGCGCGTTCAGGCCTTCGCGTAGCAGCTTGATGCCGTCGATGCCGTAATAGGGATTGACGAAAGCTTGCGTTGCGATGGCCCCGAGGCCTGCCGCGATGTAGGGCACACGTGCGCCGACCGCGAAGAAGCGGGTCGCTACCGCAATGCCGAACTGGCCGGTGGCAGGATCGCGCGCGATGATCGACCAGGTCATGTGCTGCCTTCAGCGTCCCGCGGCGTAGCCCTGCATGCCGCGCGGATTGGCGGCGGCGCGGCGGCGCACGCCGACACGCGAGGCGGCGGTGAGGCGGCCCTCGGACCAGTCGGGGCCGACCTCGACGATATGCCCGCGCTCGCGAAGGCTCTCGATGGTTGCCTTCGGCACGCGGTTTTCGACCACGAGCACGCCGGGACGCGCGGTGCGCGGCCAGAACGAGATCGGGAAATGCTCGGAGTGCCAGGCCGGTGCGTCGATCGCCTCCTGGAGGTTGAGGTTGCAATGGACGTGGCGCAGGAAGAACTGCGTGATCCATTGGTCCTGCTGATCGCCGCCGGGCGAGCCCCAGGCGAGGTAGGGCTCGCCGTCACGCAGCGCCATGGTCGGCGACAGCGTGGTGCGCGGCCGCTTGCCCGGTGCGAGTGCTGCCGGGTGATCTTCCTCGAGCCAGAACATTTGCGCGCGGCTGCCGAGGCAGAATCCGATCTCCGGGATCACCGGTGAAGATTGCAGCCAGCCACCCGACGGCGTCGAGGACACCATATTGCCTGCCTTGTCGATGATGTCGAAATGCACGGTGTCGCCGCGGACCTCGCCGAAGCGCCCCACGGTGGGCTCGCCGGCGCCGAGTGCGCCGACGGCCTCGCGTTGGCCCTCTGCACGGCGCAGCTTGACCACACCGCCAAAACCTTCGATCGATCCCGGGATAAAATCGAGCGACGCCTTGTCGGTGACGAGCTTGCGGCGCTCGTCGTTGTAGGCGTCCGACAGCAGCGTTGCGATCGGGATTTCGCTGAACTTGGGATCGCCGTAGAACTTTTCGCGGTCGGCGAAGGCGAGTTTTGCGCATTCGATCTGGAGATGGATGAACTCCGGCCCGGTCGGATCGAGCCCGTCAAGCGCGAAGCCTTTCAACAGCGCGAGCTGTTGCAGCGTCACCGGACCCTGGCTCCAGACGCCGGCCTTGCAGACGGTGTAGCGGCCATAATCGTAGGTGAGGGGCGCCTCGATCGTCGGCTGCCAGCGTGCCATGTCATCGGCGGAAAGCACGCCGCGATGCGGCGAGCCACTGACGTCCATCACGTCCTGGGTCCGGCAGAACTTGTCGATGGCCTCCGCGACAAAACCCTGGGACCAGGCATTTCGCGCACGCTCGATCTCGGCGTCGCGGCCTCCGCCACCGCTTTCGGCTTCGCTGAGGATGCGCGCGTAGGTCGCCGCCAGCGTCTTGTTGGTGAAGAGCGTACCGGGTTTCGGGACCTCGCCGTTCGGCAGGTAGACAGCGGCCGAGGTCGGCCAGTGCTTGCGGAACAATTGCTCGACGGTCTGGATCGTGGCGCAGGCGCGCTCGACCAGCGGATAGCCGTCGCGGGCATAAGAGATCGCGGGCTCCAGCACGTCGCGCACGCGCATCGTGCCGTAGTCGCGGAGCAGCATCATCCAGGATTCGAAGGTGCCGGGAACGCAGGCCGCGAGCAGGCCGGTGCCCGGCACCATGTCGAGGCCCTCGCTCTTGTAATGCGCGATGGTGGCGCGTGCCGGTGCCGGGCCCTGGCCGCAGATCACCTCGGTGCGGCCGCGCTTCACGTCATGGACGATAACAGGCACGTCGCCGCCGGGTCCGTTCAGATGCGGCTCGACGACCTGAAGCGTGAAGGCGGTGGCGACACCGGCGTCGAAGGCATTGCCGCCCTTTTCCAGAATAGCCATGCCGACGGCGGTTGCGATCCAGTGCGTGGTTGCGACGACACCGAACGTGCCCTCGATCTCGGGGCGCGTCGTGAAGGGATCGGGATTGACGTTGCTGGCCATGGGCTACCTCATTTGCGGCGCGCGCAATTGATCACAGGCAATGCCGCGCGGCCAATGCACAGGCCGCATGGCACGCGCGCGTCACGCCGGGACCGGCGCGGTGTTAACCGCATGGCAGGCGACGCCGTCGATCAATTCCGGAGCTTGCTTGCGACAGAGGTCGAACGCCAGCGGACAGCGCGGATTGAAGGCACAGCCGGGCGGCGGATCGATCGGGTTCGGGATCTCGCCCTTCACCGGAATGCGCTGGCGACCGGACATCGCGAGATCAGGTACGGCGCCCAGCAGCATCTTGGTGTAAGGCATGCGTGGACGGGCAAACAGCTCGCGCCCCTCCGCGATCTCCACGATCCGGCCGAGATACATCACGCCGACCCGGCTCGCCATGTGGCGGACCACGGCGAGGTTATGGCTGATGAACAGATAGGTCAGGCCGAACTTGTCCTGCAGGTCGCGCATCAGGTTCAGGATCTGCGCCTGCACGGAGACGTCGAGCGCCGAGGTCGGCTCGTCACAGACGATGAATTCGGCGTCGGAGGCGAGCGCCCGCGCGATTGCGATGCGCTGGCGCTGGCCGCCAGAGAATTCGTGCGGGAATTTCAGGCGGTCGTCGGGGTGCAGGCCGACGAGGCTGAGCAGCTCGCCGACGCGCGCCTGGATGTCGCGTTCGCCCTGGATCAGGTCGAAGGCGCGGATTGGCTCGGAGATGATGGCATCGACGCGGAAGTGCGGGTTCAGGCTCGCATAAGGATCCTGAAAAATCATCTGGATGCGGCGGCGCAGCTTTCGGCGCGCTGACGTCTGCCGCGGATCGGTCATCGAGACGCCGTCGATCAGGACGTTGCCGGAGCTCGGCGGCAACAGGCCGACCACCATCCGCGCCACCGTGGTCTTGCCTGAGCCGGACTCACCGACCAGGGCAAAGGTCTCGCCTTTCTTGATGTCGAAAGTGACGTGATCGACAGCCTTGAGATATTCGAGATGTCCGCCTTCCAGCAAGCGGTTGAGCCAGGGCTTTGAGACGTCGAAGACGCGGCGGAGATTTGTGGCCTGGACGAAGGGGGCGCTCATGCCGCGGTCTCCGCCGGCACGCTGTCATAGAGATGGCAGGCTACCGATTGTGTGCCACGCGACAGCGGCTCTGGCCGGTCGACGCGGCAGCGGTCGAAGGCGGAGGCGCAGCGCGGGTTGAACGAGCAGCCGCGGGGGATCGCCGACAGGCGCGGCATGGAGCCCGGAATCTGCACCAGGCGCTTGTCGTCGCCGGCAAGCGTCGGGATCGCGCCCATCAATCCTTTGGCGTAGGGGTGCAGCGGGTTCCTGACCACGTCCTGCACCGGGCCGATCTCGGCGACGCGGCCGGCATACATCACCGCGACGCGGTCCGAGGTCTCGGCGATCACGCCCATGTCGTGCGTCACCAGCATCACGGCGGTGCCGTGGTCGCGGCCGAGACGCTTGATCAGCGAGATGATCTGGGCCTGCACGGAGACATCGAGCGCGGTGGTCGGCTCGTCCGCGATAATCAATTCCGGCTCGGCGCAGATCGCCAGCGCAATCACCACGCGCTGGCGCATGCCGCCGGAGAATTCATGAGGGTAGCCGTCGATGCGCTTGTCCGGCGCGGGAATGCCGACCTCGGCGAGGAGGTCGATGGCACGGCGGCGGGCGGCCTGTTCGGAGAGATTGAGGTGGGTCCGGATCGTTTCCACGATCTGGTCGCCGACCTTGTACAGCGGATTGAGGGAAGTGAGCGGATCCTGGAAGATCATGCCGATGCGCTTTCCCCTGATACGGCGCATCTCTTCCGGCGGCAGATTGTCGATGCGCAGGCCCGCGAGATGGATCTCGCCACCGGCGATGCGGCCGGGCGGATCGATCAGGCCGATCACCGAGAGCCCGGTGACGGATTTGCCGGCGCCGGATTCGCCGACCACGCCGAGCACTTCGCCCTTGGCGATGTCGAAGGATACGCCGTCGATCGCACGCAGCGTGCCGCGGCGGGAGGCGAACTCGACCTGAAGATTGCGGACGGAGAGAACAGGTGCGGTCATGAACGGTGCATACTCATCGGAGTTTCGGGTTGAGCGCGTCGCGCAGCCAGTCGCCGAGCAGGTTGATCGACAGGATCAGGGCCGCGAGTGCGATTCCGGGGAATGCGACGATCCACCATTCGCCTGCGAACAGATAGCCGTTGCCGATACGGATCAGCGTGCCGAGCGACGGCATGGTCTCGGGCATGCCCGAGCCGAGGAACGACAGCGTTGCCTCGGTGATGATGGCGAGCGCGAGGTTGATGGTGGCGATCACGAGGATCGGGCCCATCGTGTTTGGCAGCACGTGGCGCAGCATGATCACGGGGGCGGGCAGGCCGATCAGTTGCGCGGCTGCGACATAATCCTTGTTCTTCTCGACCAGCACCGAGCCACGCACCGTGCGCGCGTACTGCACCCAAAAACTCAGCCCGATCGCGAAAACCAGGACCGCCAACATGCTCATCTCGTCGAGCTTGTTGCCAAAGACCGATTTGGCGATGCCGTTGATCAAGAGCGCGATCAGGATGGCCGGAAAAGAAAGCTGCACGTCGGCGATGCGCATGATCAGCCCGTCGACGGCGCCACCGAAATAGCCGGCCGTCAGCCCGAGCATGATGCCGAGCACGCCGGACAAGACCACGCCGAGTACGCCGACGAGAAGCGAGATGCGCAGGCCGTAGAGGATCGCAGACAGCACGTCGCGGCCCTGCTCGTCGGTGCCGAGCAGGAATGGGCTCTGGCCGTCGGCGGTCCAGAGCGGCGAGATGCGCGAATTCATCAGCTGGAGCTGCGCCGGGTCGAACGGATTCTGCACCGACAGCACCGAGGCGAAGATCGCGAGCAGGAAGAACAGCAGCGTCACTGCGGCCGCGATCATGGTGATCCTGGAGCGGCGGAAGGAATAGAACAGGTCGCTGTCGAGCGCGCGCTTGAACCAGCCTGGTGCGGCGGCGGCGCGCTTCTCGGTGCTGTGTGGAACGACGGCCTCGCTCATGTCAGTGCGCCCGGCTGACCGTCGAGCGCAGCCGCGGATCGACGATGGTGTAGAGAATATCAACCACGAGATTGATGGTGACGAAGATCAGGGACACCATCATCAGATAGGCTGCCATGATCGGGATATCGACGTTCTGAACCGCCTGCACGAACAGGAGTCCCATGCCCGGCCATTGGAACACGGTCTCGGTGATGATTGCGAACGCAATGACCGAGCCAAATTGCAGGCCCGCCACGGTGATCACCGGAACCAGCGTGTTGCGCAGCGCGTGGCCGAAATGGATCGCCCGCGTGGTGAGCCCACGGGCGCGGGCGAAGCGGATGTAGTCGGTCCGCAGGACCTCGAGCATCTCTGCGCGGACGAGCCGCATGATCAGCGTCATCTGGAACAGGCCGAGGGTGATCGAGGGCATGATCAGCGCTTTCAGGCCTGACAACGTCAGGAGCCCCGTCGTCCACCAGCCGATATGCACGACATCGCCCCGCCCGAACGAGGGTAGCCAGCCGAGTGTCACCGAAAACAGGTAGATCATGAGAATGCCGATCAGGAAGGTCGGCAGCGAGATGCCGATCAGCGAGACGGCCTGGAATACATGCGTGAGCCAGCTGTCACGACGCAGCGCGGAATAAACGCCCATCAGAATGCCGCTGACCATTGCGAAGATGGTTGCAACGATGGCCAGCTCCAGCGTCGCCGGCATCCGTTCCATCAGCAGGTCGGTGACGGGCAGCCGGAACTGGTAGGACACGCCGAACTTGAATTGCGCGGCATTACCGACATAGCGGCCGAACTGCACGATGACGGGATCGTCGAGGCCGAGCGACTTGCGGATCGCGGCGCGTTCGGCGCCCGACGTATCCATCCCGACCATCTGGTTCACGGGATCGCCGGCAAAGCGGAACATCGAGAACGAGATGATCCCGACGGCGATCATGACACCGATGGCCTGGATGGCCCGGCGCAGTGTGAAAGCGAGCATCTGTTCCTTTCACATCTCTTCAGCAGCACGCATCATTGCGTTAGCCCGAAACAGCAAGTCCCGGAAGCCAGGGCTTCCGGGACTTCACAACTTGTCGACACCTACTCGTCCTGCTTGGTCGCCCAGTAGAGCATGACCATGTTGTCCGCGCGCTGGGTCAGCTTCACTTTCTTCGAGACGCCCCAGGCGAGCGCCTGCTGGTGCAGCGGGACGTAGGCCCAGTCCTTCATCGAGACCTCGAAGGCCTGCTTGATCAGGAGATCGCGCTTGCCCACATCGGGTTCCACGAGGATCTGGTCTGCGAGCTCGTCGAACTGCTTGTTGCAATAGCCGGCGAGATTGGCCTCGCCGCGGTTGGGATCCTTGGGATCGTCCCGGCAGCCCATGATGTCGTGCAGCACGTTATGGGCGTCGAGCGTATCCGGGGTCCAGCCCAGCATGAACAGCGAAGTCTTGTAGCCGCCGGGCTTCAGCACCTTGGCGAAATACAGCGCCTTGGGTTGCGCCAGCAGCTCCACCTTGATGCCGATACGGGCGAGCATTCCGACGACGGCCTGACAGATCGCGGCGTCATTGACGTAGCGATCGTTGGGGCAGTCCATCGTGACTTCGAAACCCTCGGGATAGCCGGCGTCCGCCAGGAGCTTCTTGGAGGCGTCGGGATCGAACTTCGGCCGGGTGAAGTCCTTCGAGAGCGTAAAGATCTCCGGTGCGACCATCAACGCGGAAGGCGTTGAGAGCCCGCGCATGACGCGATTCTTGATCAGGTCGACATCGATCGCCCGGTACACGGCTTCGCGGACGCGAACGTCCTTGAACGGGTTCTTGCCCTTGACGTTGGAGTACAATAGCTCATCGCGCTGCTGATCCATGCCGACGAAGATGGTGCGGAGTTCAGGTCCTGTCAGCACAGTGGCGTTGGGGCTCGCTTTGACGCGCTCGATGTCCTGGACCGGAACCGGTTCGATCACGTCGACCTCGCCCGACAGCAGCGCCGCGACACGCGTGGCCGGGTTTGCGATCGGCGTGAAGATGATCTCCTTCAGATTATGCTCCGGCTTGCGCCACCAGTTCGGATTTGCCTTGAAGACGGTCTTCACGCCCGGCTGATGGCTCTCGATCGTGAAAGGGCCAGTGCCGTTTTCATGAAGCGAGGCATAGCTCGGGGTCGTGGCGGCGGCCGGCGTCGGTGCCACCGCATCGTTCGCCTCTGCCCATTTCTTGTCCATGATGTACCAGGTCGCCCAAAGCGCCGTCAGGATCGGATTGGGCGAGGTCAGGACGAAATCGACGGTATAATCGTCAATCTTGACCGCCTTGGCATCGGCGGGAACGCGGCTCTGGAAATTCGAGCCCTTCGCCCGCACGCGCTCGGCCGAGAATATCACGTCATCGGCGGTGAAGGGGTCGCCATTGTGGAATTTCACGCCCTTGCGCAGATGAAAGCGCCAGCGTGTCGGCTCCGGGGTCTCCCAGCTTTCGGCCAGCGCCGGGACGACTTTCAGGTCCTTGCCGCGGGCGACCAGGCCCTCATAGACGTGGCCGAGATGCGCACTGGTGGTCGACTCATTCAGCGTGTAGGGGTCGAGCGACTTCAGCTCACCCTGGTTGGCGTAACGCAGCGTCTGGCTCGACGCCGGCGAGGCCGCCAACGCAAGCACACCGGCGAGCGTCGCCGCAAACAGACTTCGTCCAACTGACATTCTTGACCCTCTCCACTCGCCCGCGCCGTCATTTTTGATGTTCGGCGGGGTTGATCGATCCATGTTGCCCAGAGTTCTCGACCCGTGCAAGCGCCATTCCAGCAAGGAATGCGCCAAGTTGCACCGCTTTGCAGCAATGCTGACCAACAATTTAGCGGCGAGAAGCGAGTTGGCGACATTGGACTTTCGGCCAGCCGGGTCCCGAGATTGAGGGCGGGGGCGGCCCGCCGGCGCCCATTCGCGCCGACAATCTGATTGACCATATCCGCCGATTGCGGAAGCCGGTTTCCGACCCGACGTCTCAGGTCGCTTGCGTCGCACACCATGTCGCGGCGATACTGTGTGACGCCGCTCGAATCTCATCCGGAGGGGATATGAAAGTTAATATCGAAATCGACTGCACCCCCCTTGAGGCCCGCCAGTTCTTCGGATTGCCGGATGTGTCGCCGATGCAGGTTGCCGTCATGGAAAAGCTGCAGCAGCAGGTCCTGAGTAATATCGACAAGGTCTCGCCGGAATCGCTGATCCAGAGCTGGTTCACCTTCGATCCCAAAATCGCCGAGCGGTTTCAGGACATGTTCGTCACCATGGCCGGTCTCGGCAGCCCGCGCAGCAGCGACAAGAAGAAATAATGCCGACGGCGCGCGACGGGGCGCCAGGCTCAGGCCGGCTTCGTCCGCCGGGCCTCGGCCTGCTGCTCGCGGAGGCGCGCAGCTTGCTCGAATTCAACGCCAGCGTCCTGCTGTCGCCGTTGCTGATGCGCGCGCCCCGGGGCGACGGCCATCCGGTGCTGGCGCTGCCGGGCTTTCTCGCCAGTGATCTCTCGATGGCGCCGATGCGGCGCTATCTCGGCGAGCTCGGCTATGACGCGCACGCCTGGCGGATGGGCCGCAATCTCGGCGGACTGGCGCGGATGCGGGAAGCCCTGCACACTCGCATCACCGAAATCCACGCCGCGAGCGGACGGAAGGTCAGTCTGGTCGGATGGAGCCTCGGCGGCGTCTATGCCCGTGATCTCGCGCTCCAGGCGCCCGAGATGGTCCGCAATGTCATTACGCTCGGCAGCCCCTTTGCCAATGATGTACGGGCCACCAATGCGACGGCGCTCTATGAGGCGTTGTCCGGCGAGCGGGTCGAGGATTTTGCGGAAGCGCGTGAAGCGATCGCCGGCGATCTTCCGGTACCGGCGACGTCGATCTATTCGCGCGCGGACGGCGTCGTGAATTGGCGGACTTGCCTGCTACATCCCTCCGACCGGGCCGAGAATATCGAGGTGCATTTCGCAAGCCACATCGGGCTCGGGGTGAACCCGGCTGCCTTGTGGGCCGTGGCGGATCGCCTGGCGCAACCGGAGGGGGAGTTCTGGCCATTTGACCGGGCTGGTCCGTTTGCCATTGCATATGCCCCGCCGGAGCAGGCAGTATCGGCCTGACGAGAAGCGCCGGCAAAGGCGCCCGTCGAATACGAGCGGAGGGAACTATGGCTGACGGTAAGAAGCTGTCGTCGCTGGACGCGTCGTTTCTTTATCTGGAAACGCCGGAAATGCCGATGCATGTCGGCAGCATGGCGATCTTTCGCCTGCCTGACGATTACAAGGGCGACTTCTTCGAAGACTTCAAGGCGATGATCGTCTCGCGGTTGCATATCGCGCCGATTCTGAAAGCGCGCCTGGAGAAGGCACCGCTCGACATCGATCATCCGACCTGGGTCGAAGACGATCAATTCGACATCGACCGTCACATCTTCCGTGCCAGCCTGCCGGCGCCGCGCGATCGCGCCACGCTCGAGCGCATCGTCGGCTGGATGCATGCCAAGCTCCTGAACCGTGCTCGCCCGCTCTGGGAGTTCTACGTGTTTGAGGGCATGAAGGACAACGAGGTTGGGCTTTATTCCAAGATGCACCATGCCGCCATCGACGGCGGTGCCGGTGCGGCCCTGACCAACATGATCTACGACATCTCGCCGATCCCGCGAAAGGTCGAGCCGCCGACGGGCGGATCGAAGCCGGGACAGGAGCCGCGCGATATCGCGGCGAACCTGCTCGATTCCTATCAGCAGCTCTTCACCCAGCCGCTTGATGCCTCGGCGGCCGCGAAGAATCTTCAACTGCCGCGCACCGGCAAGAGCGACATCGGTTCGATCCTGTTCGACAATGCGATGTACCAGATCGAGAGCGCGGTACGCTTTGCCGGCAATATCCCGACCATGGTCAAGAGCGTTTCCGACGTGCTCGGCAAGATTTCCGATCCGAAGTCGCGCGAGAGCCTCGCCAGCATGGTGTCGCCGCCGACCATGCTCAACAAGTCGATATCGTCCGAGCGCAGCTTTGCCGGCGTGTCGATCTCGTTGTCGCGATCCAAGGCGCTGGCCAAGCAGGCCGGCGGCAAGCTCAACGACGTGGTGCTGGCGCTCGCCTCCGGCGTGGTCCGCCGCTACCTCCTGCAATACGCCACATTGCCGGCGAAATCGCTGACCGCCGCCGTGCCGATCTCGCTGCGTGAGGAGGGCAACACCGAGGCCAACAACCAGGTGTTCGGCATGATCTGCTCGATCGCGACCAACATCGATGATCCCAAGGCGCGGCTTGACGCCATCATCGCGCAGTCGATCAAGTCCAAGGAGATGTCGCATCCGCTGCGCGCCCTGATGCCGCAGGTCTCCAACATCTCGATGCTGGGCGCACCGATCATCGTCCAGATCATGGCATTGCTCTACAGCCGCTCCGACCTGTCGGATGTGCTGCCGCCGGCTGCGAACATCACCGTGTCCAACGTGCCGGGGCCGCGGCAGACGCTCTATGCCGCTGGTGCCGAGCTGTTGCACATCTTCCCGGTGTCGATCTCGACACATGGGCAGGCGCTGAACATCACCGTGCAGAGCTACCGCGACCAGCTCGATTTCGGCTTCATCGTCGGCGCCAACATCATTCCACATGTGCAGGTGATGTGCGACATGCTGCCGGAGGAGTTTGCCGCGCTCGAAGCGGCGTATGCGCCGCCCGCGGCCGACATCAAGGGCGCGGCTGAGTAGGAATGCTGAGATGATTGAGATGCCACCACTCAAGTTCGTGCATACGAACGGAATCCGCATGGGTTATTACGAGGCGGGCCCGGTCACCGATAAGCCCCCGATGGTGCTATGCCACGGCTGGCCAGAGCTCGCCTTCTCCTGGCGCCATCAGATCAAGGCGCTGAGCGAGGCCGGCATCCGCGTGATCGCGCCGGACCAGCGCGGCTATGGCGCGACCGACCGGCCCGAGCCGGTCGAGGACTACGACATCGAGCACCTGACCGGTGACCTCGTCGGGCTGCTCGACCACCTCAATATCGACAAGGCAATCTTTGTCGGCCACGACTGGGGCGGCTTCGTCGTCTGGCAGATGCCGTTGCGGCACATCGACCGGGTTGCTGGGGTGGTCGGCGTCAACACGCCTCATACCAATCGTGCCTGGGCCGATCCGATCGAGCTGCTGCGCGCGTGCTTCGGCGACAAGATGTACATCGTGCAGTTCCAGGATCCAGCGCGTGAACCCGACAGAATCTTTGGTAGCCGCGTCGAGCAGACCTTCGATGCGTTCATGCGCAAGCCGGCGCCGCGTCCGCCCGACGCACCGGCAGAGGAGGTGGTTGCCGGCGTCGGCGCTTCGCCGCGGGTCAATCTGGCGTTTCCGCAGATGATTGCCGGCTATGACGCCAGGCATGATCCGCGCACACCGATCCTGTCGCCGGAAGAGAAGCAAATGTTCGTCGACAACTTTACCAGGACCGGCTTTACCGGCGGCATCAATTGGTACCGCAACATGTCGCGCAACTGGATACGCTCCGAAGCGCTGGATCACACGGTGCGCGTGCCGTCGCTGATGATCATGGCCGAGAACGACGCGGTGTTGCCGCCGTCTTCCGCTGATGGCATGGACAAGCTGATTCCCGATCTGGAAAAATATCTGGTCCGCGACAGCGGCCATTGGACACAGCAGGAGAAGCCGCAAGAGGTCAGCGCCAAGCTGATCGAATGGCGTCGAAGGCGGTTTGGCTAGCTCGTCATTGCGAGCGGGGGAAGCGTAGCGATGTCATCGAAGAACCGTCTGGACCCGATTCCGCAGCCGCCGCCCAAGCCGGTGGTTGGCAACATGCTGTCGCTGGATTCGGCCGCACCCGTGCAGCACCTGACGCGGCTTGCCAAGGAGCTCGGCCCGATCTTCTGGCTCGACATGATGGGGTCGCCGATCGTCGTCGTCTCCGGACACGATCTCGTCGACGAGCTCTCCGATGAAAAACGATTCGACAAGACGGTGCGCGGTGCGCTGCGGCGCGTGCGCGCGGTCGGCGGCGACGGCCTGTTCACCGCCGATACCAAGGAGCCGAACTGGAGCAAGGCGCACAACATCCTGCTCCAACCCTTCGGCAACCGCGCCATGCAGTCCTACCACCCGAGCATGGTCGATATCGCCGAGCAGCTCGTCCACAAATGGGAGCGTCTGAACGCCGACGACGAGATCGACGTCGTCCACGACATGACGGCGCTGACGCTCGACACGATCGGCCTGTGCGGTTTCGAGTACCGTTTCAACTCGTTCTACCGGCGCGACTACCATCCCTTCGTCGAATCGCTGGTGCGCTCACTTGAAACCATCATGATGACGCGCGGCCTGCCGTTCGAGCAGCTCTGGATGCAGAAGCGGCGGAAGACGTTGGGCGAAGACGTTGCCTTCATGAACAAGATGGTCGACGAGATCATCGCCGAGCGCCGCAAGAGTGCCGAAGGAATTGATGACAAGAAGGACATGTTGGCCGCGATGATGACCGGCGTCGATCGCTCGACCGGCGAGCAGCTCGATGACGTCAACATCCGCTACCAGATCAACACTTTCCTGATCGCGGGGCACGAGACCACCAGCGGCCTGCTGTCCTACACGCTTTATGCGTTGCTCAAGCATCCGGACATTCTCAAGAAGACCTATGACGAGGTCGACCGCGTCTTCGGTCCGGACGTCAATGCCAAGCCGACCTACCAGCAGGTGACGCAGCTCTCCTACATCACGCAGATCCTGAAAGAAGCGCTGCGGCTGTGGCCGCCGGCGCCGGCCTATGGGATCTCGCCTCTGAACGACGAGACCATCGGCGGCGGAAAGTACAAGCTCAGGAAAGGCACATTCACCACGATCCTGGTGACGGCGCTGCATCGCGACCCCAGCGTCTGGGGACCCAGTCCCGACGCCTTCGATCCCGAAAATTTCAGCAAGGAAGCCGAGGCCAGGCGGCCGATCAATGCCTGGAAACCGTTCGGCAACGGCCAGCGCGCCTGCATCGGCCGTGGCTTCGCCATGCACGAGGCTGCGCTCGCGCTCGGCATGATCCTCCAGCGCTTCAGATTGATCGATCATCAGCGTTATCAGATGCACTTGAAGGAAACGCTGACGATGAAGCCGGAAGGCTTCAAGATCAAGGTCCGGCCGCGTGCGGATCGTGAGCGCGGTGCTTATGGCGGCCCGGTCGCAGCGGCGGCTTCTGCGCCGAGAGCACCACGTCAGCCGACCACCCGGCTCGGCCACAACACGCCGATGCTGGTTCTTTACGGCTCCAACCTCGGCACGGCCGAGGAGCTTGCGACCCGCATGGCCGATCTCGCCGAGATCAACGGCTTTGCCGTGCGCCTCGGGCCGCTCGACGACTACGTCGGCAAGCTGCCGCAAGCCGGCGGCGTGCTGATTATCTGCGCCTCCTATAACGGGGCGCCGCCTGACAATGCGACGCAGTTCGTCAAATGGCTCGGCGACGACTTGCCAAGAGACGCCTTCGCCAACGTGCGGTACGCCGTGTTCGGCTGTGGCAACAGCGACTGGGCCGCAACCTATCAATCGGTGCCACGGTTCATCGACGAGCAATTGTCGAAGCATGGCGCCCGCGCGGTCTATCCGCGCGGCGAGGGCGACGCGCGCAGCGATCTCGACGGTCAGTTCCAGAAGTGGTTCCCGGCCGCCGCCCAGGTTGCGACCAAGGAATTCGGCATCGACTGGAATTTCACCCGCACCGCGGAGGACGATCCGCTCTACGCGATCGAGCCGGTCGCGGTGACCGCCGTCAACACCATCGTGGCCCAGGGCGGCGCGGTGGCGATGAAGGTGCTGGTCAATGACGAGCTCCAGAACAAGTCCGGCGCCAATCCGTCCGAGCGCTCGACGCGCCATATCGAGGTGCAGCTTCCGTCTAATGTCACCTACCGGGTCGGCGACCATTTGAGCGTAGTTCCACGCAACGATCCGATGTTGGTTGATTCGGTGGCCCGCCGGTTCGGTTTCCTGCCGGCCGACCAGATCAGGCTTCAGGTCGCCGAGGGCCGTCGCGCGCAGTTGCCTGTTGGCGATGCCGTGTCGGTCGGCCGTCTGCTCAGCGAGTTCGTCGAGTTGCAGCAGGTGGCGACCCGCAAGCAGATCCAGATCATGGCTGAGCACACCCGTTGCCCCGTCACCAAGCCGAAATTGCTCGCCTTCGCCGGCGAGGAGGCCGAACCGCTCGAGCGTTATCGCAGCGAGATTTTGGCCAGGCGCAAATCCGTGTTCGACCTGCTGCTCGAATATCCGGCCTGCGAATTGCCGTTCCATGTCTATCTGGAAATGCTCTCGCTGCTGGCGCCGCGCTATTACTCGATCTCGTCCTCGCCGTCGGTCGATCCGACGCGCTGTAGCGTCACGGTCGGCGTGGTCGAAGGGCTGGCCGCCTCTGGGCGCGGCACCTACAAGGGGATTTGCTCGAACTATCTCGCCAACCGCCGCACAGGCGATACGGTCTACGCGACGGTGCGAGAGACCAAGGCCGGCTTCCGGCTCCCGGATGATCCATCCGTGCCGATCATCATGATCGGTCCGGGTACGGGATTGGCTCCGTTCCGCGGCTTCCTCCAGGAGCGCGCCGCGCGTAAAGCCAAGGGGGCCGTCCTTGGCTCAGCGATGCTGTTGTTCGGCTGCCGCCATCCCGACCAGGATTTTCTCTATGCGGATGAATTGAAGACGCTGTCGGCCGGCGGCATCACCGAACTGTTCACCGCGTTCTCGCGCGCGGACGGACCGAAGACCTATGTCCAGCACATGCTTGCCGCGCAGAAGGACAAGGTCTGGCCGCTGATCGAGCAGGGCGCGATCATCTATGTCTGTGGCGACGGCGGCAAGATGGAGCCCGACGTGAAGGCGGCGCTGGTCGCGATCCATCGCGAGAAGAGCGGCAGCGATACGGCCGCCGGTGCGCGCTGGATCGAGGAGATGGGTGCGAAGAGCCGCTATGTGCTGGACGTCTGGGCGGGAGGGTGATTGTTCGTCCGATCGTGCTAAAGCTCTCGCATGATTCCCTGGGAAAAGATCGATACCGCCAAAATCCCCGGCTCCGACGAGGAGCTTCGCCTGATGCGGCGCGGCAAAGAGTTCTCCATTAAGCTCGGCATCAACGAGCTGATGAACAACCGCCTGTCGGGCTCCGAGGTCGCGCTCGCGACGCTCGCGGCGAAGAGAATCGAGACCGTCGCAAAGCCCGTCGTCCTCATCGGTGGCCTCGGCATGGGCTTTACGTTGCGCGCGGCGCTCACCGTGCTCGGAGCTAAGGCGAAGATCGTGGTCTCCGAGCTGGTGCCTGCGGTCGTCGCCTGGGCGCGAGGCCCAATGTCAGAGGTCTTCGGCGACAGTCTCGATGATGCCAGGGTGAGCATCCGGGAGACCGATGTTGGCGAAATCATCCGGGCGAAGAGCTCGGCTTTCGACGCCATTCTCCTCGATGTCGACAACGGGCCGGAAGGGCTGACGAGAAAGGGCAATGACGCGCTCTACAGCGCAAGCGGGCTGAAGGCGGCGAAGGCGGCATTGCGGCCGGGCGGCGTGCTCGGTGTCTGGTCGTCGGGACCCAATCCTGCATTCACCAAGCGTCTCGGCAGCGCCGGTTTCGACGTCAATGAGGTCAGTGTGCGCGCCACCGGCAGGGGTGGCGGCGCGCGCCACGTGATCTGGATCGCGAAGAAGAGCTAGAACATCGTGTTGTTGTTCGCCGGATTCTCCGGGATCGGCTGCACCACGTCCCAATGCTCGACGATCTTGCCGTTATCGAGCTTGAAGATGTCGACGATCGCGTTGCCTTTGGTGCCGGGTTCGCGAACCGCGTGAACGTGGAGAATGACGTAGTCACCATCAACGAAAGAACGCTTGATCTCGCTGTGCGAGTTCGGGAACTTCTCACGCAGGAAGCCGATGAACTTTCGGAAGCCCTCCGGACCATCGGCAGCGTTCGGATTGTGTTGGGTGTATCGGTCGCCGACATAGGTTAGGGCCGCGTCGACATCCTTCTGATTGAGACCTTTCTCGTAGAAGGCCAGCACCGCTTTGCGATTGGCTTCTTCTTGTGCGCTGCCAGCCATCGCGGCGCCGTTGGCGAGGGACAGCACGAGAATTGAAGCGGCGAGCATTGCGACCGGCCGGACGATGAGATGCATGTGAGCTCCGAGAGGCCGCAGCCCCGGTCTTGCGATTGAGGAAGGCCTCTATAGCTTTCGCGCCGGCACTCGTTAAGAGAGTAACCGGCAGCTCACATGGTCACCGCCAGGAGACCGAGGGCGTCGGTCTACGCCGCCTGCACTGCTGCGCCATGGGCGTGCATGTCGATGGCGCCGATGATCTCAGGCCAGAACCTCATCGGAAGAGCGTGGCCCATGCCTTCGATCATCAGCAGCTTTGCACCCGGAATTGACTCTGCCGTGTCCTTGCCGCCTTCGGGACGGACCAGCGGATCGACCGTGCCGTGAATCACGAGCGTCGGCGTCTTGACGCCATTCAGCCGCTCCTTGCGGCTGCCGGAGGCGAGCACGGCGCGGAGTTGCCGGCCGACGCCGGCCGGATTGAGCCCGCGGGAGAAGACGCGTTCGGCGCGGCCGGGGTCGAGCGCTTCTTCTTCCGGAAAGGAACCGGCGCGCAAGACCTTCCAGGTCTGGCCGTAGCGGGTGATGAACTCCTCCTTACTGCGCGGCGGCGGTGCCATCAGCATGGCAGCGGCCTCCCGCGTCGGCGGCGGAACGCGCGGATTGCCTGTCGTCGACATGATCGAGGTCAGTGAGCGCACGCGCTGCGGAAACGACAGCGTCACCTCCTGCGCGATCATGCCGCCCATGGACGCCCCGACCAGATGCGCCGACTTGATGCCGAGCGTGTCCATCAGGCCGACCGTGTCTTTGGCCATGTCGATCAGCTTGTAGGTTGCGGCCACGGGAATCCTGAGGAAGCGAAGCTTTAGCAGCTCAAGCGGCGTTAGCCGCTTGCCGCCGGCGAGATGGCTCGACTTGCCGATGTCGCGGTTGTCGAAGCGGATCACGCGAAAGCCGCGCGCGGCGAGCTGCTCGCAGAACACATCGTCCCAATGGATCATCTGCGCCCCGAGCCCCATGATCAGCAGCAGCGGCTCGGCATTGTCGTTGCCGAAAATCTCGTAGCAGATGTCGATGCCGTTGGCGCGGAGGGTCTGAGGCGGCTGATGGGCGTTCACAGGCGTGTTCCCTTGGCTTTTGATCAATGCTGTATCGCACGGTTTCCCGCGGCAAAGAAGCCGTGTGCGCGGCACCCGCCGCTTGCCGGTTGACCGGCCCCGCGCAACGGTGTGGTATGGCGGGAAAAGAAGGGCACAAGCCCTCCAAATTGGGAGGACGCTGATGACCGACAAGATCACCGACCCAGTCGCCTTGTGGCAGAAGATGGTCGGCGACATGGAGAAGGGGTTCAACTCCTTCGCCACCAAGGCGATGGAGACGCCTGAATTCTCGCAAGCCATGAATCGCGCCGGCGGCGCTGCTGCGGGTGCTCAGAAGCAGTTCGGCGATCTCATGGAGAAGTACCTGCTCTCCATGAACCTGCCGAGCCGCGAGCAGATGACCGGCATCGCCGAACGGCTGCAAGCCATCGAAGGCCAGATTGGCGAGATCAAGTCGATGCTGAGCCAGATGTCGGCCAATTCGAGCGATGCGCAGATGTGCGTCGCGCCGCGGCCGCCACGCACCAAACGCCCGCCCTCCGAAGGCGGAGAGCAAAGATGAACGCGCCGACGGGACTTGATTTCGCTGCGATCCCGGAGCGCATCCAGTCCGAAGTGCAGCGCGCGATCCAGCGCAGCATCAAGGGCGTCGAATATTTCTCGAGCTCCGGTCCCACGCTCGGATCGACTCCGAAGGACGTGCTGCACTCGCGCGGTACGATGAGCCTCTACCACTACCGGCCGATGTCGGACGAGATCTACCGCGTGCCGGTGCTGGTCGTCATGGCGACGACCAATCGCGGCTACATCCTCGATCTCGTGCCGGGCCAGAGTTTTATCGAGTTCCTGCTCAAGCGCGGCTACGACGTCTACATGCTCGACTGGAGCGCGCCGCGGCCGGAGGAAAAGAGCCTGAGGATGGAGGACTATGTCCTCGATTTCATCCCGGATTGCGTCCGTCGCGTGCAGGCCGATTCCGGCGAGCAGGATGTCTCCGTCATCGGCTATTGCTTCGGCGGGGTCTTGTCGCTGCTTTATGGCTCGATCTTCCCGGACGGGCCGATGAAGAATCTGATCTGCTTCACCACGCCGATCGACTTCCGCGAGATGAAGCTGTTCTCCAATTTCTCCGACCGACGTTATTTCGACGTCGACCGCCTGGTCGACAGCGTCGGCAATGTGCCACCCGAGATGATCCTGTCGTCGTTCGAGATGCTGCGTCCGGCCTCGCGCACGGTGAGCCAGATCCAGCTCTGGGAGAACATCTGGAACGACGAGTTCGTCAAGTCCTACCGGATGTTCGATCGCTGGGCGACCGACACGCTGCCGCTGGCGGGCGAGTATTTCCGCACCATCACCAAGGACCTGATGTGGGACAACAAGCTCTACAACGACACCATGTCGGTCGGCGGGCGGCCAGCGAAGCTCGAGAATATCAAGGTGCCATTCCTGCACGCAGTCGCCGAGCACGATCACATCGTGCCGTATGAGGCCGCAAAACATCTGATCGCCAAGATCGGATCCGACGACAAGGAAGAGGTGATGCTGAAGGGCGGTCACGTCTCGCTGGTCGCCGGCGCCAATGCGGTCAAGCGGCTGTGGCCGAAACTGGATTCCTGGCTGGGAAAGAGATCGACATGAGTGAGCAGCGTGCCTATCCGCGTCATGTCAAGACCGACGCGGGCGATATTGAGGTCCGCCTGATGTCGCCTACGGACGAAGGCGCTGTGCTCGCTTTCGGCAAGGGCTTGCCGACGCATGACCTGCTGTTCCTGCCGCGCAACATCAGCGAACCGAAGGTGCTGTCCGCCTGGGTCAAGGAGATCGAGCGTGGCGCGATTCAGAGCCTTCTCGCGGTGAAAGACGGCAAGGTCATAGGTTGCGGCACGCTGGTGCGCGATCCGCACTCCTGGTCGCCCCATGTCGGCGAGATCCGCATGGTGGTTTCGCCCGAGGTCCGCGGGAAGGGGGTGGGGAAGGCGCTGTCGCAGGAGACCTTTGCGCTCGCGCTAGGGGCCGGGCTGGAAAAGCTCTCGGTCCAGATGACGGTCGACCAGCAGGCGGCGATCGCGCTGTTCGAGAGCCTCGGCTTCAAGGCCGAGGCGCTGCTCCGCGACCATGTCCGGGATGTCGGCGGCAAGACCCACGACATCGTCGTGCTTGGCCACAACATTGCGCAGGTCCAGGCCCAGATGGAAGCCTACGGGCTGACGGGCGCCGTCCAGCACTAGGAGCGCCGTCCAGCACTGAGACGCCATTGGGCAACCCAAAAGCTGGAAATCAACCCCATGCACAGTAGGCGGCGGGCCAGGAAGGCGGCAGATTGCCTGCTCTTTCGGCGGTTCACGGTTTCGTGATATCGCAGTGCAATACGAATGTTGCATCGCACCATTAACTCTGCCATATAAGCCGTGCCCCGGGCCACAACCGGACGGGGTGAGCCCATAGCTCAACTCAATGAGGATGGAGAGACCCCAATGACGACCGAGACCAACACTGCTTTCGAAGGCTTCAAGGACGCGTTCAAGAACATCCAGAACCTGGAAGTTCCCGAGGCCGCCCGCGAGTTCGTCAAGAAGACTGCCAACACCGCCAAGGATCGTGCTGCCGAAGTGTTCGCTGGCTCCGAGCGCGTGACCGCCGCCGTCGAGAACGCGGTGACCGAGTCCGTCACTGAGGCCGGCAAGATCAGCCGCAACATCCAGCAGGCGATCTATGAGGACGCCGAGGCGTTCTTCTCGGGCATCGACAAGCTCGCGTCCGCCAAGTCGTTCAGCGAAGCCGTCGAGATCCAGTCGAGCCTGCTCCGCGCTCGCGGCGAAGCCTTCGTCTCGCGCGCCAAGGCGACCACCGACTATCTCGGCAACCTCGCCGCCAACGGTGCGAAGTCCGCTCAGGACAACTTTGCCAAGGTCTACACCAAGACCGCCTGATTGGCGCCTGAGACGAGAAACTGAATTTGAGGCCCGCTTCGGCGGGCCTTTGTTTTTTGCGCTGCCGTCATTGCGAGCGAAGCAATCCGGAGTCTTTCCGCGGAGGCAGACTGGATTGCTTCGCTTCGCTCGCAATGACGGGTAGGGTGATGCAGTGATGACTTCACCCGCCACCTTTTCCTTCGACACTCCGGGCGATGCCGAACGCGCGGCCGAGCTGCGCCGCGTCAAGGCGCTGGCGACCCTGGTGCTGGCCTCGACGCTTCTGCTGTTCGTTGTCGCGAAATGGCTGCTGCCCGTGCATCCCGTGTTCGGCTTCATCGCGGCCTTCGCGGAAGCTGCGACCATCGGCGGGCTCGCCGATTGGTACGCTGTGGTCGCGCTGTTCAAGCGGCCGCTCGGCCTGCCGATCCCGCACACCGCGATCATCCAGAGCAACCAGGCCCGCATCGCCGACAAGCTCGGCGAATTCATCCAGGTGCATTTCCTCGAGGCAGGTCCCGTCGAGGCCAAGCTGCAGGAGATCGATTTCGGCTCCTTCGTCGCTGACTGGCTGCGCGACCGCAAGCGCAGCAATGACCTTGCGCGCTTCGCGCTGCGGCTGCTGCCGGAGGCGGTCTCAACAACCGAAAGCTCGGGCCTGATGACCTTCATCATCCGCCGCATGTCCTCCCAGCTCCAGGCGATCGACCTTGCGCCGCTCGCTGCCGGAACGCTGCGCGGCTTCGTCGCGGAGGGGCGGCACCAGATCCTGTTCGACGATCTCCTCCGCGTGATGCACGAGACGCTGAACCAGAAAGAGACGATGGCGATGATCCGCGAGAAGGTGCGCGCGGAATTGCCGACCTTGCTCAGGCTCTATCGCGCCGACAAGTTTCTGGTGAACAAGATCGTGGCGTCCGCCACTGCCTTCTTCAATGAGGTGCGCAGCGATCCCAAGCATCCGTTCCGCGGCGAGTTCGACCGCATGGTGCTGAGCTTCGTTGACCGGCTCGGCACCGATCAGGCCTATATCGATCGTATCGACGGCTTGAAGCGCGATCTGTTGGCGCGGCCCGAGCTTGCCGATCTCGCCCGCACCGTCTGGGCTAACACGCGATCCTTCATCGAGCGCAGTGCGTCCGGCGAGACGCAGGTGCTGCAGCATCATCTCGCCGGAATGTTCGTTTCGGCGGGCGATGCGCTCGCCGGCGACGCCGAGTTGCGTGGCGAGATCAACAAGGGGCTGGTGACGGTGCTGCGCAGCTTCGTCGCTGACCAGAAGAGCGGCGTCTCGACCTTCATCTCAGATCAGGTGAAATCATGGAATATGGCGCAGCTGATTTCGCTGATCGAGATCAACATCGGCCGCGACCTGCAATACATCCGCTTTAACGGCTCGCTGATCGGCGGGCTCGCAGGTCTCGTCCTCTACTCCGTAGAATTCCTGCTCCGATGGTTGTGACTTTTGCGTCACGGCCCTTAGCATTAACGCCTGAGCCTATTGTGGCGCAGTGCTGCACCGGCTTGAATGTCGGGAACCGGCCGCCTAGCTGATTCATGTTGCGCTGCGGAACGTTCAAGAAGCCGGCGTATAGGAATTCATGCCCATTGCCGGCATCGCGTCCGGCAAGCTTTCCAGGAATTCTTGCCCAGGGGATCCATTGATGACCGCTACTGCCCAGACGCTGCGTCCGCCATCCCGTACCCTGATGTTTCTGGAAGGGCGCGCGATCCACGAGTTCGGCGCATTCCTCGGGGCGCTGCCGCTGCTGAGCCTCGCGCCGCACGGTGATGGGCATCCGGTGCTGGTGTTGCCGGGCCTCGTGGCCTCCGACGCATCAACGCGGGCGCTGCGCACCTTTCTGACCAGCAAGGGCTACGCGGTGAGCGGTTGGCGCCAGGGCCGCAACTACGGCCTGCGCGAGGGCGTGCAGCACGCGATGGTCGATCTGGTCGAGGAGCTCAGCGACAAGCACGTCCGAAAGATCAGCCTGGTCGGCTGGAGCCTCGGCGGCCTCTATGCGCGCCAGCTCGCCAAGATGATGCCCGAGCGCGTGCGCCAGGTGATCACGCTCGGCAGCCCCTTTGCCGGCGATCACCGTTCGACCAATGCCTGGCGTGTCTACGAATGGGCGAGCGGCCGCAAGGCCGATGATGTCGATCCAGAGTTCGGTGGCGAACTCGCCGTCCCGCCGCCGGTGCCGACCACCGCGATCTTCAGCCGTACCGACGGCGTCTGCGCCTGGCAAGGCTGCATGGAGAAGTCGGGCGCGCAGACCGAGAGCATCGAGGTCGAAAGCAGCCATTGCGGCATGGGCCACCATCCAGCCGTTGTCTATGCGGTCGCCGACCGTCTCGCGCAGAAGGAAGGCCAGTGGCAGCCTTTTGATCGCAGCGGCTGGCGCAGCCTGGTTTATCCCGATCCGCACAGGTAGTTTCTTCGCCTCTCCCGGTAAGAACGGGAAGAGCGAGCAGCAAGATCGTCGCGTCTCTCCATTGTCGCGCCCGCACCAAACGCGCTATGCCTCGCGCATGGCGCATCCGCTCTCTCGCATCATCGACCAGCTCAAGCGCGAGCCGTCGCGCACCGGCTCCATCGTCATCACCATGTTCGGCGATGCCATCGTGCCGCGCGGCGGTTCGGTGTGGCTCGGCACGCTGCTGGCGTTCTTCGAGACCTTGGACATCGATGCCGGCGTTGTGCGCACCGCGATGTCGCGGCTCGCTGCCGATGGCTGGCTGACGCGCGAAAAGGTCGGCCGCAACAGCTTTTATCGTCTTGCCGAGAAGGGCCGAGAAACGTTCGAGGCCGCGACGCGCCACATCTACGATCCGCTACCGTCGGACTGGACCGGCCGCTTCGAGCTGCTGCTGATCGGCAATGGTGAGGACCGCGACGCCTCGCGCGAAGCCTTGCGCAATGCCGGCTTCGGTAGCCCACTGCCGGGCGTCTGGGTCGCTCCGTCGGGTGTTCCGGTGCCGGAGGAAGCTGCCGGTGCCATCCGGCTCGAAGTTTCGGCTGAGGATGACAGCGGGCGTCGCCTGCTCGGCGCGAGCTGGCCGCTGGAGCGCACCGCCGACGCCTATCTGAAATTCATGAAGACGTTCGAGCCGCTGCGCGCCGCGCTTGCGCGCGGCGCGGGCCTGTCCGAGGCCGATGCCTTCACCGCGCGCATCCTGCTGATCCACTACTACCGCCGCGTCGTGCTGCGCGATCCGCTGCTGCCTGAGAGCCTGCTGCCGGCGGATTGGCCGGGCAGGACTGCCCGCGAACTTTGCGGCGAGATCTATCGCGCGCTGCTGGCGCCGTCCGAACAATGGCTTGATAGGCATGGAACCAACGAGAAGGGGGCGCTGCCGCCGGCGAGAAAGCTGCTGGAACGGAGGTTCGAGGCTTGACCTATATGTTACAGAAATATCTTGCATGAGATAATTTTTGTTATATATTTCCTCCCAACCAAACGGGAGGATGCGCATGTATACCCAGGCGCTGAACACGGCCGACACCGATGATCGCGGTCTTGAGGACGCGGCCAAGGCCGCGCAGTTCCAGGCCCGCATCGATGCCGAAGAGCGCATCGAGCCGAATGACTGGATGCCGGCGGCCTATCGCAAGACGCTCACCCGCCAGATCTCCCAGCACGCCCATTCCGAAATCGTCGGCATGCTGCCCGAAGGCAACTGGATCACGCGCGCGCCGACGCTGCGGCGCAAGGCGGCGTTACTTGCCAAAGTGCAGGACGAATGCGGCCACGGGCTCTATCTCTACGCCGCCGCCGAGACGCTCGGAACCTCGCGCGAAGAGCTGGTCGACGCGATGCTCTCGGGCAAGGCCAAATATTCCTCGATCTTCAACTATCCGACGCTGTCCTGGGCCGACATCGGCACCATCGGCTGGCTGGTCGATGGCGCCGCGATCATGAACCAGATCCCGCTGTGCCGCTGCTCCTATGGCCCCTATGCGCGCGCGATGATCCGCGTCTGCAAGGAGGAGTCGTTCCATCAGCGCCAGGGTTACGAGATCATGCTGACGCTGTGCCGCGGCTCGGACGAGCAGAAGGCGATGGCGCAGGACGCGCTGAACCGCTGGTGGTGGCCGGTGCTGATGATGTTTGGCCCGCCCGATGCCACCAGCCAGCACAGCGACACGTCGACGAAGTGGAAGATCAAGCGTTTCTCCAATGACGAGCTGCGCCAGAAATTCGTCGATGCCACCGTGCCGCAGGCGCAATATCTCGGCCTCACCATCCCCGATCCCGGCATGACTCAGGATGCGGAAGGTCACTGGCGCTACAGCGAGATCGACTGGACCGAATTCAAGCAGGTGCTCGCCGGCAACGGCCCCTGCAACCGTGACCGCATGGCCGCGCGCCGCAAGTCGCACGACGAGGGCGCCTGGGTGCGCGAGGCCGCTGCCGCCTACGCGGCGAAGCGCGCGCAGCGTCAGACCGCGCAAGCTGCGGAATAGGGAGATCAAAAATGACCACGCCGAATACGCCGCTGTGGGAAGTCTTCATTCGCAGCCGCAACGGGCTCGCGCACAAGCATGTCGGCTCGCTGCATGCGAGCGATGCCACGATGGCGCTGCAGGCTGCGCGCGATATCTACACCCGCCGCGGCGAGGGCCTTTCGATCTGGGTGGTGCCGTCGACCGCGATCACCGCAAGCGACCCCGCCGAGAAGGGCATGATGTTCGAGCCGGCTGAGTCCAAAATCTACCGGCATCCGACATTCTACGAGGTGCCGGAAGAAGTGGGGCACATGTGATGCCCGCCGCCAACATCCAGGTCTCCGAAACGCCGCTCGTGCTCTACGCGCTGCGCCGGGCCGACGATGCGCTCATCCTCGGACACCGGCTGTCGGAATGGTGCGGGCACGCGCCGATGATGGAAGAGGATATGGCGCTCTCCAACATTGCGCTCGACCTCATCGGCCAGGCGCGCGAGCTCTACACCTATGCCGCCAAGACCGAAGGCAAGGATAACGACGAGGACAAGCTCGCTTATCTGCGCGACGTCAGGCAATACCGCAATCTGCTGCTGGTCGAGCAACCCAATGGTGACTTCGCCCAGACCCTGGTGCGGCAGTTCTTCTATTCGGCCTTCGCCGATCTCTACTGGCGCGCCATGATGACCTCGCGCGACACGACGCTTGCGGCGATTGCAGCGAAGTCGGAGAAGGAGAGCGCCTATCATCTGCGTCACGCCTCGGAATGGATCATCCGGCTCGGCGACGGCACCGACGAGAGCCGTCAACGGACGCAGTCGGCGATCGATCACCTCTGGGCCTTCACGGGCGAGATGTTTGCCGTCGATGACGGCGAGCGCGCGATGATTCATGCCGGTATCGCCGTCGATCCCGGCACCTTGCGCGGCCGCTGGATGACGACGCTGTCTGATGTCGTTGGTGAAGCAACGCTTACTCTGCCGCAGAATGATTGGATGCAGCAGGGCGGCCGTTCGGGTCGGCACGGCGAGCATCTCGGTCATCTCCTGTCCGAGCTGCAATCGATGCAGCGCACGTTTCCGGGGCAGACATGGTGACGGTGCTGGAGCACGATAGCGAGTTGCGCCGGCGCGCCTGGGACGCTGCTGCAAATGTCGTCGATCCGGAAATCCCGGTGCTGACCATCGCCGATCTCGGCGTGCTGCGCGATGTCGTGCTCGACGGCGACCATGTCGAGGTTGCGATCACGCCGACCTATTCGGGTTGCCCGGCCATGAACATGATCGCGCTCGAAATCGAGCTTGCGTTGGAGCGCGCCGGCTTTCGTCAGCCGAAAGTGCGCACCGTGCTGTCGCCGGCCTGGACCACCGACTGGATGAGCGAAGAGGGACGCCGCAAGCTGCACGCCTACGGCATCGCGCCGCCGCAATCCTCACACTCGCGTCGCGCGCTGTTCGGCGAGCAGGCCGTCACATGCCCGCAATGCGGCTCGCAGGAGACGGAGCTGCTGTCCGAATTCGGATCGACTTCCTGCAAAGCGCTTTGGCGCTGCAAGTCCTGCCGCGAACCCTTTGATTATTTCAAGTGTCATTGACCATGTCAGCAGCCGCACCGCGCTTCCATCGCCTGGCCGTCAACGACCTCCGCCGCGAGGCCTCTGACGCCGTGTCGCTGACCTTCGCGATCCCCGGTGAACTCGCCGGCGACTACGCCTTTACCCCCGGCCAGTATCTCACGCTCCGCACCACACTCGACGGGGAGGAGGTGCGGCGCTCCTATTCCATCTGCTCCGGCCCTGACGACGGCGAGATCCGGATTGCCGTGAAGAAGGTCGACGGCGGCGCGTTTTCGAGCTGGGCGGCCGATGAGCTGAAGAGTGGCGACGAGCTCGACGTGATGACCCCGACCGGCCGCTTCGGCGTGGTCCCGCCGGCGGATGCTGGGCGTATCCATGTCGGCTTCGCGGCCGGCTCCGGCATCACGCCGATCCTGTCGATCGTGAAGGGCGTGCTGGCGCGCGAGCCCAATAGCCGCTTCTTCCTGTTCTATGGCAACCGCGCGACCGATAACATCATGTTCCTCGAGGCGCTGGAGGAGCTGAAGGACCGCTTCATCGACCGCCTCTCGATCTTTCACGTCATCTCGGGCGAGGAGCAGGATATCCCGATCCTGCATGGCCGGCTCGACGGCGACAAGGTGAGGGTGCTGCTACGCTCGCTGGTGCCGGCGGAGAGCGTTGATCACGTCTTCGTCTGCGGGCCCCTTGGCATGAGCGAGGAGATCGAGGCAACCTGCCGCGATCTTGGCATCGCCGACGACCGCATCCATGTCGAACGCTTCGTCTCCGAATTCGGCGGCAAGCCGCGACCGAAGAAGATCGTTGCTCCCGATGCGCCGCCGAAGGCGATCGCATCACTGATCATCGACGGCAAGCGCCGCGACGTGCCGGTCGCTGACGGCGAAGCGATTCTCGATGCTGCGCTGCGCGCGGGCGTCGATCTTCCCTTCGCCTGCAAGGGCGGCATGTGCTCGACCTGCCGGGCGAAGCTGGTGGAGGGCGAGGCGCCGATGGACACCAATTATTCACTGGAGCCGTGGGAGCTGAAGGCGGGTTTTGTTCTCACTTGCCAGGCCAAGCCATCGTCGGAGCGGGTCGTGGTCGACTACGACCACGTTTGACAGTGTTGGCCAACCAGCAGAACATCATGAGCAAGCATTTCGTCGGGAGAAGCGCGTGAACGTCAAAGCCGCCTTGTCGCCTGAGGATGTCGCGCGGGCCTGTGCCGATGCGATGTGGGCGGAGGACGACGCCTCAAAGGGCCTCGGCATGGAGATCGTCGAGGTCGGCCCGGGCTTTGCGACGCTCGCCATGACGGTGCGGCCGGACATGGTCAACGGTCAGCGCATCGCCCATGGCGGATTCATCTTCACGCTCGCCGATTCCGCCTTCGCCTTTGCTTGCAACTCGCATAATGACCGTGTCGTGGCTGCACAAGGCCAGATCACCTTCATCAAGCCGGGCAAGCTCGGCGATCGGCTCGTTGCGAAAGCAAAAGAGGTCACCCGCGGCGGCCGCTCCGGCATCTATGACGTGCGTGTCACCACCGGCGATACCGTCATAGCCGAATTCCGCGGGCATTCGCGTGTCATTCCCGGCACGTGGTTGCCGGCGCAAGAACAGTAAGAAATCAATAAAGAGAACAAATCAATGTGGGGAAACGAAAATGGCTTCGACGAAGCTGAAGGAAGGCGGCCACGTCTATAGGGTCGAGTTGGACGCGCAGGAGCGCGCGTCACGCGACGAGATCATGGCGTTGCAGAAGCAGCGGCTGGCCTGGTCGCTGAAGCACGCCTATGACAACGTCGCGCATTATCGCAAGGCTTTTGACAAGGCTGGCGTGCATCCGTCCGACTTTCGCGAGCTTCCTGATCTCGCAAGGTTTCCGTTCACGGTGAAGACGGATCTCCGCGACAACTACCCCTTCAACATGTTCGCCGTGCCACGTGAAAAACTGGTGCGCGTGCATGCGTCCTCCGGCACGACGGGCAAGCCGATCGTCGTCGGCTATACCCAACGCGACATCGAGACCTGGTCGGAGGTGGTGGCGCGCTCGATCCGGGCGGCCGGCGGCCGCACCGGCATGATCATCCACAACGCCTATGGCTATGGTCTTTTCACCGGAGGTCTTGGTGTGCATTACGGTGCCGAAAAGCTCGGCTGCACCGTGGTGCCGATCTCGGGCGGCATGACCGAGCGGCAGGTGCAACTGATCAACGACTTCCGGCCTGACATCATCACGGTGACGCCGAGCTACATGCTGGCGATCCTGGACGAGTTCAAGCGGCAGAAGCTCGACCCGCGCCAATGCTCGCTCAAGGTCGGCATCTTCGGTGCCGAGCCGTGGACCAACGCCATGCGCGGCGAGATCGAGGACGCCTTCGACATGGATGCGACCGACATCTATGGCCTGTCTGAGGTGATTGGCCCCGGCGTCGCGCAGGAATGCATCGAGACCAAGGACGGCCTTCACATCTGGGAGGACCATTTCTATCCCGAGGTGATTGATCCCTTGACCGGCGCGGTGCTACCGGATGGCGAGAAGGGCGAACTTGTGTTCACCTCGCTGACCAAGGAAGCCTTTCCGGTGATCCGCTATCGCACCCGCGACCTGACGCGGCTGTTGCCGGGTACGGCAAGGCCGGGGATGCGGCGGATGGAGAAGGTGACGGGCCGCTCCGACGACATGATCATCCTGCGCGGCGTCAACCTGTTCCCGACCCAGATCGAGGAGGTGCTGCTCGCCACCGACTGGTGCGGCGGTCACTTTATCCTCGAATTGACCCGCGAAGGCCGGATGGATGAACTGACCATCATCGCCGAGGCGCGCCCCGAAAGCTGGGATGGACAAGGCCTCATCGACCATGCCGACCGGATCTCGACCCATATCAAGAACACCATCGGCGTCAGCTCCAAAGTGCAGATCGTCGCGCCGGCCACGCTGGAGCGCTCGCTCGGCAAGGCCAAGCGCCTTTACGACAAGCGGCCGAAGGATTGACTTGACCGCCCCCAAAGGCGACAAGGCCCGCGAGAAATCGCGGGTCTTTCCTATGTCGCCAGCCGATACCAGAACCGTCGAGGCGCGTTGCGTCCGCCTCGATGCCAAGGCCGAAAACGCCGCCGCGATTGCACCCAGCGTCGAGCGCCGTATGCTGACGTGCGGCCCGAACGATCTCCTGATCGAGGTGAAGGCCGCCGCCGTCAATCCGTCCGACGTCAAGGCTGCCACCGGGCTGATGCCCTATGCCGTGTTCCCGCGTACGCCCGGCCGAGACTACGCCGGCGTGGTGATCGACGGGCCGGCCGGCACGATCGGCCGCGAGGTGTTCGGCTCCTCGGGTGATCTCGGCATCCGCCGCGACGGTACGCACGCGAGCCATCTCGTGGTCGAAGCTGACGCGGTCGTGGAGAAGCCGAAGAGCGTATCGTGGGAGGAGGCCGCCGGCATCGGCGTGCCCTTCGTCACCGCGATGGAAGGCTTTCGCCGCGCGGGCGTGCCGAAGAGCGGCGAGACGGTTCTGGTGTTCGGCGTTAACGGCAAGGTCGGTCAGGCCGCGGTGCAGATCGCGACCTGGCAGGGTGCGCGCGTCGTCGGCGTGGTGCGCAAGGCGGAAGCCTATGAAGGTCACAGCAATGCGCCGATCGAGGTCATCGACGTTTCCGCCGTCGATGTCGCCACACGCGTGCGCGAATTGACCGGCGGCAACGGCGCCGACATCGTCTTCAACACCGTCGGCGATCCCTATTTCCAGGCCGCGCACAAGTCGCTCGCGCTGCGCGGCCGCCAGATCCTGATCGCCGCGATCGACCGGATCGTGCAGTTCAACATCCTCGAATTCTACCGGGGACAGCACACCTATGTCGGCATCGACACGCTCGGCCTGTCGTCGGCCGCAACGGGCGCCGTGCTGCACGATCTCGGTCCGGGCTTTGCGGGCGGCCACCTGAGGCCGTTCCCAATCAACGCGAATGCGATCTATCCGCTCGAGCGCGCGAAGGAAGCCTACGTTGCGGTCGCCGGCTCCTCGCGTGATCGCGTGATCCTGAAGCCGTAATCATGGATTCGCCCGCCCAACTCGTCATCATCGCCGGCCTCGTCATCGGCCTGGTCTATGGTGCCGTCGGCCTGCTCAGCGGTTTCTGCCTGATGAGCAGCATGCGCGGATGGCTGGCGGCGGGAGACGGGCGGCTGGTGCGCAGCTATGCGTTGGCGATCGCGGTCGCGATTGCCATGAGCCAATTCCTCGCCGGCGAAGGCATGGTCGATCTCGGCAAGTCGATCTACCTGCAGCCGACCTTTTCGGTACCGGTGCTGTTCCTCGGCGGCCTGCTGTTCGGCTACGGCATGGTGCTGTCGAACGGCTGCGGCTCGCGCGCGCTGGTGCTGCTCGGCGGCGGCAATCTCCGCTCCTTCGTCGTCGTGATCGTGCTCGCCATTGCCGCGCAGATGACGCTCAAAGGCTTGATCGCGCCAGCGCGCATTGCGCTGGTTCAGGCTTCCCAAACCACCGCCGGCGCCAATTCGCTGCCCACGCTGTTGACGACGCTTGGTCTTGGTGAAGCTCTTTCTCGCGTACTCTCCGCTGCCGCGATCGTCGTAGCGCTGGTCCTGTTTGCCTTTGCCCATCCAGCGTTTCGCCGCTCGCCGGGTCAGATCGCGGCGGGCGTCATCGTAGGCCTTCTCGTCGCCGCTGGCTGGTACGTCACCGGCTATCTTGGCGCTGACGACTTCAATCCCGTCCCGGTGACCTCGCTCACCTTCGTCGCGCCGATTGCTGATAGCCTGCAATACGCGATGCTCTCGACGGGCCTGACACCGAACTTCGGCATCGCGACCGTTGCCGGCGTCTTTGCCGGCAGTCTGGTCACTGCGCTCACCACGGGCCGCTTCCATCTCGAAGGTTATTCCTCGCCGCGCCACTTGCTGCGCTCGGCCGGCGGCGCCGCGCTGATGGGGATCGGCGGCGTGATGGCTTTTGGCTGCTCGATCGGGCAGGGGCTCACGGGCATATCGACGCTCGCTCTGGGCTCGTTCATTGCAGTTGCCGGCATCCTGCTCGGCGCGACGGCGGGCCTGCGCGGAAGCTTGCGCGTTCAGCCGCTCGCGGTGGCCTGACGGCGCAGCAGCCGGTCGCCCAGCGTCGCAAGGCCAATGCCGGCCACGATCAGTCCGGCCGCAACGACCAGACTGATGTCGATTGGCTCACCCAGTAGGACGGCCGCACTGGCGATACCGACGAGCGGCGTCCCGGTGGTGCCGAGCGACGTCGTCAGGGCCGAGATGCTCTTGTTGACCATCGACATCGCCCAATAGGCCAGCGCCGTCCCGATCAGGCCGGAATACAGGAACAGCAGCACGAGCCTCCCCGACCACTCCGCATGCGGCAGGCCGTCCGTGATCAGCGCCGACCCTGTGAGCACGATGGTTGCCACGAGCACCTGCCAGATCAGGAGCTGGAGCGGGGAGCCGATCCAACGATGCGCGCGGATATAGATGATGTTCGCGGCCCAGGAGATCGCGGCCAGGATCACCATGCCGGCACCAAGCACGACGTTTGTGTTGGTCCAATCGATCGATGCCGGGTTCAGGATCACGGCTAGCCCGATCAGTCCGAGCAGGGCGCCCGCGAGCTTTGGCGCCGTCAGCGTATCTTCCCCCAGCAACGGTGCTGCAATCGCAACCCAGAGCGGCGTGGTGTAGCCGAGCACGACAGCCTTGCTCGCGGGCAGGAAGCGCACACCGGCCGCAACCAGGACCGAGAAGACCGTCATGTGCAGCAGCGCCACGCTCAAGACCACAGGAATGTCGCGCCGCTCCGGGATCACAAGATTGTTGCTCAGTCCCAGGATCACGAACAACCCAGCCAGCGCGATCCAGCTCCGGATCGCCGAGGTCCAGAGGGCCGGAAGGAATTGCACGAGCTGCTTCGTGATCGACCAGTTCACGCCCCAGGCCAGCACGACGATGAGGAACAGCCCGATTGCCGTGCGGGGAGAGAGGGAAGAGTTCATCGCAGAATCCTTGAAGCAGTGCGGTCTGCGAGATAGCATCCCAGCTGGCACCTGAAAAAGTGCCAGATCTGAAAGGAATAAAGTGCCAGTTTCAGAAAGCATGATCTCCGGTCTGATCGACCTGAGCCGGACCGAGGAAGAGGGGCTGGTGGCCCAGCTGACCAGCCAACTCCGGAGCCTGATCGCGACCGGCCGCCTCGCCAAAGGCCGCGCGCTGCCGTCAAGCCGCCGGCTTGCGAGCGATCTCGGCGTCTCGCGCAACACTGTCACCTATGCGTTCGAGCAGCTCGCCGCCGAGGGATATCTCCAGGCGTCGCACGGACGTCGTCCTGTAGTGACGGTCGATGGTGCTGAGCCCGTCGAAGGAGCTGGCGCCGCCGCTTCGCGCGTTCGCTCCGCCAGGCCGCAGCTCTCGCCTTGGGCTTCGCAGCTCAAGCAGACGGACTGGCCGATGTCCTATCAGGCTCCGCTCAAGCCGTTGCGGCCGGGGCATGGCGATTTCAGGGAGTTTCCGAACGAGGTGTGGGCGCGCTGCCTGCGCCGCAGCGCCGTGCGCGCCGCCAGGCGCGAGCTTGGTCCGCTCAACCGAGCGCGCCTGCGCGAGGCGCTGGCGCATTATCTCGCGACCAGCAGAGGCGTTCGTGCCACGGCCGACCAGATCATGATCCTGCCAAGCGCACAGGCTGCGTTGACCTTGATAGCGGCTGCGCTCGTTAGCCCGGGCGACGACGTCTGGGTCGAGGATCCCGGCTATCCCGGCGCCGCGGCGGCTTTCCGCGCCTCTGGCGCGCGCGTGACCGGCATCGGGCTGGATGAGCAGGGCATGCAGCCGATGCCGGGAATGGCCGTGCCCAAACTCGTTTTCATGACGCCGTCGCACCAGCACCCGACTGGACGGCTGATGTCGCTGGCCCGCCGCACCGAGTTTCTCAGGTCAAGCAGGCCCGGCAAGACCTGGATCGTCGAGGACGATTATGACGGTGAATTCCACTATGACAGCCGGCCGGTGCCGGCCTTGCAGGGGCTCGACGCCCATGGCCGCGTGTTTTATGTCGGCACGTTCTCAAAGGCGATGACGTCGGATATCCGGCTCGGCTATCTCGTCGTGCCGCCGGCGCTGGTCAGCACATTCGAGATCGCGCAGCGGCATATCGGCTTGATCGCGTCCAGTCATATCCAGGAAGCGCTCGCCGAGTTTATCGCTGATGGGCATTTTCTGGCGCATCTGCGTCGGATGCGCCGACTCTATCACGCGCGCCGCGATCACCTCGTCGAGGGGCTGGAGCGCAATCTCGGTGAGGTGCTCTTGGTCGAGGTGCCATCGGGCGGCATCCAGCTCGTCGCCCGCCTCAAGCGCGGTCGTGCCGATCAGGCGGCGGTGAAGCGGCTCGTCAAGGCAGGCGTTGAAACGCGCGCCCTGTCCAGCCTGGCGCTGGGCAAGCCGCGCGATAATGGCCTGTTGCTCGGCTTTGCGGCCTGGCGCGAGAGCGAGATCAGCGCAGCGGTGCGAACGATGGCGTCATGTTTCTAGGCAGTCGCGCTAGTCAACCGCCTTCGTCACGATGCGAATCTCCGAGGTCAGCGTCCGGTGCACCGGGCACTTGTCGGCGATCTCCATCAGCTTCTTGCGCTGCTCGGCGTCGAGCGCGCCGTCGATTGCGATATCGCGCTCGATCTGGTCGAGCATGCCGTCGCGCGTCTCGCACTCCGCGCAGTCCTTGGCATAGATTTTTGAATGCTTCAGCGTGACGGTGACGCGGTCGAGCGGCAGCGACTTGCGGTCGGCATAGAGGCGCATGGTCATGGAGGTGCAGGCACCGAGACCGGCGAGAAGGAAATCATAGGGCCCGGGACCTGCATCTTCACCCCCAGCCGCCGCCGGCTCGTCCGCTACCAGATGATGCGGTCCGACTGTGATGATCTGGTTGAACTTGCTCTTGCGGGTCTCCCGGACCACGACCTTCCGCGGTTCCTCAGGGAGGTCCATCGCTTGCGCGGGCTTTGCCGTGTCGACATATCGGCTCGCCCAGGCAGCGATCACATCGGCCGCATAGAGCGCGTCGGCCGGCTTGGTCAGGAGATGGTCGGCATGATCGAGCGAGACGAAGCTCTTGGGATGTTTTGCCGCAACGAAGATCTTGGTTGCGTTGTCGATCCCCACGGTACCGTCGACCGGCGAATGCATCACCAGCAGCGCCTTGTGCAGGCCGGTGACGTCCTTCATCAGCTCGTGTTCGACGATGTCGTCGAGAAATTCGCGCTTGATCCGGAACGGGCGGCCCGCGAGAGAAACCTCGACCTCACCCTGCGTGCGGATATTGTCGAGATGCTCTCTAAAGAGACCGGTGACGTGAGCAGGATCGGACGGCGCCGCGATGGTCGCGACCGCCTTGGCCTCCGGAATCTTTCCGGCGGCCGCCAGAATCGCCGCGCCGCCGAGACTGTGCCCGACCAGGATCGACGGCGCCTTGCGGGTCGCACGCAGATGATCGGCGGCATGCACGAGATCGGCGACATTGGAGGAGAACGTCGAATTGGCAAACTCGCCTTCGCTGGAGCCGAGCCCGGTGAAGTCGAAGCGCAGCACTGCGATGCCTTTGGCGGCGAGGGCGACCGAGATGCGCTTGGCCGCCAGCGTGTCCTTGCCGCAGGTGAAGCAGTGGGCAAACAGTGCGTAAGCTACGGGCTCGCCGTCAGGGAGCTCCAGCGCGGCGGCGAGTTGATGGCCGCCTTCGCCGGTGAATTGAAAGCGTTCCGTCGTCATGGGCTTCCCCCGTTCTTGCTTGAGCCTAGTCGGCCGAATAGCGCTGCTCGGCCCAGGGATCGCCGCGGTTATGATAGCCGCGGACCTCCCAAAAGCCCGGCGCGTCGTCGGTCAGGAATTCGATAGCCTGGAGCCACTTTGCGCTCTTCCAGAAATAGAGATGCGGCACGACCAGCCGCACCGGGCCGCCATGCTCGTCCGACAGCGGCTGGCCCGACCAGCTATGGGCGAGCAGCGCGTCCTCGGCGGCAAAGTCTTCGAGCGCGAGGTTGGTGGTGTACCCGTCATAGGAATGCAGCACGACGAAACGTGCATCGTCGCGCGGCTGGCAGGCTGCCAGCAGCTCGCGCGTTGCGAGCCCTTCCCACTCATTGTCGTAACGCGACCAGGTCGTCACGCAATGGATGTCGGAGGTGAACTGGTCCTGCTTTTGCGCGGCGAGCTCCGCAAAAGTCCAGAACACGGGATTCTCGATCGCGCCGTAGACGTCGAGCCGCCAGCGATCGCGCGAGACCGGCGGCAGGACGCCAAGGTCGAGCACCGGCCAGTCTTTCGTCAGATGCTGGCCGGGCGGCAGGCGCTGATCCTCGGAGCGCGTAACCTTACCCGTGAGAAAGCGGCCCTCGCGCGCCCATTTCTCCTTGGTGCGCGTCAGCTTGCTGTCGTATGGCGTCTGGTCGGCCATGAGCTACTCGTGGCGGTGCATCGCAGAGGCATGCTTGGTGTCGCGCATGGTGGAATAGATGATCAGCGACAGGAAGATGACGCCGGCGAGATAGTAGTAGAACCATTCCTCGTGCCCGACGCTCTTGAAATAGAGCGCGATCGCGGGCGCCGTGCCGCCGAAGATCGAGACCGTGATCGCATAGGGCAGGCCGACGCCGAGCGCTCGGACATTGGTCGGGAACAGCTCGGCCTTCACCACCGCGTTGATCGAGGTGTAGCCGGCGACGAACAGCCATGCGGCGCAGATCAGGATGAACGCCACGAATGGCGACTTGGTCTCCTTCAGCGTCATCAGCAGCGGCACGGTGGCGAGCGTGCCGGCGACGCCGAAGAAGATCAACAGCGGCTTGCGGCCGATCTTGTCGGAGATCGCACCATAGATCGGCTGCAGGATGGTCGCGAAGATCAGCGTGCCGAAGATCACGAAGGTGGTCTGGTCTTCGGTCAGGCCGACCGAGAGCTTCACGAAGGTCTGCATGTAGGTGGTGAAAGTGTAGAACGCCGCGGTGCCGCCGGCAGTGAGGCCGACCACGAGTAGCAGCTCGCGCGGATACCGCAGCAAATTGGTGATCGAGCCGGTCGGCTTCACCACCTTCTTGGCTTCCTCGAACGCCTCGGTCTCCTGCAGATTGCGCCGCATCACTGCGGCAAAAATCGCGAGCGCTGCGCCGATCGCGAACGGAATCCGCCAGCCCCAGGCCTTCAGCTCGTCGGGCGTCAGGAAGACCTTTTGCAGCAGCAATAGCACGATGATCGCGGTGAGCTGGCCGCCGATCAGCGTGACGTATTGAAAGCTCGAATAGAAGCCGCGACGCCTGGGATCGGCGACTTCGCTCAGGTAGGTGGCGCTGGCGCCATATTCGCCGCCGAGGCTCAGGCCCTCGATCACGCGGGCCAGCGCCAGGATCACCGGGGCGGCAAAGCCGATCGTGGCATAGGTCGGCGTCGCCGCGATGATCAGCGAGCCGAAGCACATGAAGACGACTGACAGCGTCAGTGAGATCCGCCGCCCGAAATGGTCGGCGATGTAGCCGAACAGCCAGCCGCCCAGCGGCCGCATCAGGAAGGTTGCCGCGAACACCACGGCGACGTTCAATTGCTGGACGACGGGATCGCTGCCCGGGAAGAAGGCCGGGGCAAAATAGAGCGCGAACGCCGTGTAGGCGTAGAAGTCGTACCACTCGACGAGATTGCCGATCGAGCCGATCAAGATCGCCTTGATCCGGCGCTCTGCGTCGGCGATGTCAATGTGGTCGGAGCCCGGTTTGATTGCTTGCTCTGTCACGTCCGGCCTCCCAGAAATCATCTGTTGGGAGCCTACATCGCCTTTCCAAGCAGAAATGGCAACTGGCGGGGGCCTCGTACCGTGCCCTGCGACCAGGTCACGGTGCCGGCTGGGTCGAGCCGGAAGTCCGGAATCCGCTTCAGCCATTCCTCGAGCGCGACCTGCATTTCCATCCGCGCCAAATTGGAACCGACGCAGCGGTGGATGCCGAGGCCGAAGGCGGCATGGCGGTTTTCCCGCCGGTCGATCACGACCTTGTCAGCGTCCGGAAACATTTTTGGGTCCCGGTTGGCGGCCGGGAAGGACAGCAGCACCATGTTGCCCGTCTTGACCGGGCAGCCCGAGACCGTGGTCTCCTTGACGACCTCACGAGCCATGGTCACCGGCGAATAGGCACGTAGCAGCTCCTCTACGGCGATCGGGATCAACCCGGGCTCGGCGATCAGCCGCTCGCGATCGGCCGGTGTCCGGGCGAGATGCCAGAGCGAGGAGCCGATCGCGCTCCAAGTGGTATCGATGCCGGCAATCAGGAGCAGCCGCAGCGAGCCCAGCACGTGCGACTCCTCCAGCGGCTGGCCTTCCTTGTCCTTGGCATTCATCAAATAGGAGATGAGATCGTTGGTCGGCTTCGACCTCCGCTCCTCGATATGCGTCCTGAAATAGGCGCTCATCTCCTGCACCGCCTGGAGCAATCTGTTCTCGTCCTTGATGCCGAGCTCCAGGATCATGTGGATCCAGTTGATGAAGAGATCGCTGTCAGACTCGGGAATGCCGAGCATGTGCGCGATGGCCTGAACCGGAATGTATTTGCTGTACTGCGCTGCGGCATCGACCTTGCCGTCGGCAATGAACCCGTCGATCAGCTCGTTGCAGATTGCGCGCATCCGCGGCTCCAGCTTCTTCATCGCATCCGGCGTGAAGGGCGGTAGCAGCAATTGCTTGGCCGGCTTGTGCACGGGCGGATCCGAAGTGATCGGCGGGGCCGCGTTCCTGGCGACCTCGGGCCGTACGTCGCGGACGATGATGCGGCGTGACGAAAAATGTTCGGTGTCGTTGGCGATTTCGCGCACCGCCTCATAGGTCGTCGGCATGTAGCAGCCGAGGAAGCGCCCGGTATGGACGACCGGGCTCGCGGCGCGCAGCTCTTCCCAGATCGGGAAGGGATCGTCGGTCCATTGCGGATCGGTGTGGTCGAAGTCATTGACCCAGTCGGTCACGGGCGGATGGGCGGCGGGCTGGCTGACGTCGGACATGGCAGGAAAATCCCTTGAATATCCCTTGGGGCTCGTGTTCGCTGAAGGCACGCAAAGCGCGCGCGGGCAGGCGCCGCGCTACTCCTCGATCACATCGATCGCGGTTTCCGGGCAGTTGGATTTGGCAAGCCAGGCCTTGTCCTCAAGGCCCGGTGGAACCGTGCCGTCTCCGGCCTCATGGGCATTGCCGTATTCGTCGAGCTCGAACAGCTCTGGCGCGAGTGCCTTGCACCGCGCGTGGCCCTGGCATTTGTCGGGATCGACGCGAACCCTCAGTCGCTCTGTCATTGCGGCTTCCTCGGTCGTATGCGCGCGGCCGGAAGGTGGCGCGCGTTCCTCATGTAGATTTTTATCCGCGGCATTTGCCGCTGGCTTTAAGTTATAGTCTATTACATTCGCGACAGGCTTCCCCTGTCAAGCGCAAACTTATAGGCTCGGCGCAACATGCGTTCACAACTTGCCCGCAAGCCGCACAATAACTACCACCATGGCGATCTCCGCGACGCCCTGATCAAGGCCGCGCTGCGCGAGGCTGAGCAGGGCGGGGCGGAAGCGATCAGCATCAAGGCGCTGGCAAAGCAGCTCGGTGTTTCGCAACCGGCGCCGTACCGTCATTTTGCTGACCGAGAGGCGCTGCTTGCCGCGGCGACGGCGGAGGCGTTCCGGCAGCTCAGCGCGATTCTGCGTGAGGCAATGGCCAAGCCATCGAAGCAATCAAAGCTGTCGCGGCTGGCGCAGGCGACGCTCGATTTCGGCCTACACCGCAACGGCATCTACCGGTTGATGTTTGCCTCGCGCACGGTGTCTTGCGCAGCCAAGGGCAGCGAGCTGCACGAGGCTACGCGCGAGACCTTTGCACTTGTGATCGAGGCGCTGGAAGCGCCAGCAATTGGCTATCTGCGCGAGCGGCAAGCACTCAAGATCTGGGCCGCGCTGCACGGCGTGGTGATGCTGGCCGAGCAGGGTCTGTTCACCGGCGAGGCCGCACATGCCACGCGCGAGGAACTGGTCGAGGACTTTGTGAACGAGACGAAGGCCGCGCTCGCCGTTGCGATCAAGGACGCGCAGCGTGGCAAGAAGGCGGGCGCTTAAGCCTTCGTTTTCAGCAGCCGCATCAACTTTTCGACCGCGCTATCCGGTGTCATCACGACCGGGCGGCCGGTCGCTTCCGCGACGAGCGGTGCGGTTGCCGCGATGCTGAACTGCGCCAGCGCAATGACGTCGCAGTCGCGCAAATCCTTTGACGCCTCGATGATCAGCCGGTCATGCGTGGCACGGTCGCCGCGGTCGAGTGCGGCAAGCGCGCCGTCGGCAAGCTTTGGCACGATCTGGATGGAGGTCGGAAACTCCGGTGGCATCGAGACCAGCGTTGGCGGGAAGGTCGAGAGCAGGCCGATCTTCTTGCCCATCGTCACGGCCCGTTCGATCATGGCTTCGTTCGGCTTGAGCACCGGCATCGGCGCATGCGCGCGCGCGACGGCCTCAATGCAGGGGCCGAAGGCCGAGCAGGTGAACAGGATCGCGTTTGCCCCGGTCGCTGCCGCATAATCGCCGAGCGCAAGAAAACGCTCGGTCATGGCATCGTTGAGCTTGCCGTCGCGCGCCAGATCCGCCGAGAGGCTGTCGTCGAGCAGGTTCATCAGCCGCGCCTCCGGCCACGCCTGCGCGAACGCCGCCTCGATCGGGGCGATGGAGTGCTTGAGGGCGTGGATCAGGGCGATGCGCATGAGGCTCGGTGCTTCTTCTCCCTCTCCCCGTTCTTACGGGGAGAGGGTCGGGGTGAGGGGCGCTGTCCGCACGATAGGTGAGAAACGGACTCGAGGAGGCGGCCCCTCACCCGGATTGCTCCGCAATCCGACCTCTCCCCGCAAGGGCGGGGAGAGGTGGACTCCTTACTTGAACGGCACCGCGTACATCAAGCCGCCCTTGCTCCAGAGGCCGTTGAGGCCGCGCTCGAGCTTGAGCGGGCTCGCCTTGCCGACATTGCGCTCATAGATCTCGCCGTAATTGCCGGTGGCCTTGATCGCGGTGACCAGCCATTTGTTGTCGAGACCAAGCCGCGAGCCGAGATCGCCCGAGGAGCCGAGCAGCCGCTGGATCGCGGGGGTCTGCGACTTCGTCATCTCGTCGGCATTGGCCTGGGTGACGCCGAGCTCCTCAGCCTCGATCAGGCCGTAATGCAGCCAGGTGATGATGTCGCTCCAGACCTCGTCGCCATTGCGGGTAAAGGGCCCGAGCGGCTCCTTGCTGATGGTCTGCGGCAGCACGACGTAGTCGGCCGGGTTCGGCGCCGCGGTCGTCACGGCACCGGCAAGCGCGGAGGCGTCCTGGGTCATGGCATCGCAGCGGCCGCCGAAGAAGGTCTGGTACATGGTGTCGACGCGGTCGAACACCAGCGGCTTCCAGTCGATGCCGTTGGCGCGGCCGTAATCGCCAAGCGTGACCTCATGGGTCGTGCCCTGCGCGACGCAAACGGTGGCGCCCTTGAGGTCCTTCAGCTCTTTCACGCCGAGGTCCTTCTTCACGACAAAACCCTGGCCGTCGTAGAAGTTGATCGGTCCCTGCCGCAGGCCCAGCGTGACGCCGCGCAAGTATGTCTGCGTGGAGTTGCGGTAGAGCACGTCGATCTCGCCCGATTGCAGCGCGGTGAAGCGGTTCTGCGCGGTCAGCGAGACGTAACGCACCTTGTTGGCATCACCGAGCACGCCGGCCGCGAGCGCGCGGCAATAGTCGACGTCGAGGCCCTTGTAATTGCCTTGCGAGTCCGGCGCCGAGAAACCGGCAAAGCCCGCGCTGACGCCGCACACCAGCGTGCCGCGGCTCTTGACCGTGTCGAGCGTCGCCGCCGACGCGACGACCGTCGATGCGGTGAGCACGCTCGCCGCGATAACTATTGTCCTCATCATGCTACTCTCCCCTCAGTGATTGACACTACGCAATACGTTGTCCACGGCCGTGCCGAGCTTGTCGACGATCAGATCGATCTCGTCGGCCGAAGCGATATAGGGCGGCGCCAGCAGCACATGGTCGCCGCGGATACCATCCACGGTGCCGCCGCCGGGATAGCAGCCGAGTCCGTTGGCGAAGGCTTCAGCCTTGATCTTCTGGTTCAGCTTGAGTGCTGGATCGAACGAGGTGCGGCTGGCACGATCAGCGACGAGCTCGATCGCCCAGAACAGCCCGCGTCCCCTGATGTCGCCGACATGGCGATGATTGCCGAAGCGTTCGGTCAGCCGCTGCTCGAGCTGCTTGCCGCGCTCCTTGACCCGGTCGAGCAGATTGTCTTCGCGGATCACGTCCTGCACCGCAAGCGCCGCCGCGCAGGCGAGGGGGTGGGCGAGATAAGTGTGGCCGTGCTGGAACGCGCCCGACCCTGCACGGATTGTGTCGATGATCTTGCCGCTCGCGAGCATTGCACCGATCGGCTGGTAGCCGCCGCCAAGCCCCTTTGCGATCGCCTGGATATCAGGGGCGATGCCTTCTTGCTGCCATGCATGCGTCGTGCCGGTGCGGCCCATGCCGCACATGACCTCATCGAGAATGAGAAGAGCGCCGTGCCGGTCGCAGATCTCACGCACGGCCCTGAAGTAGCCGTCCGGCGCCGTCACCGCGCCGGCTGTGGCGCCGACGACGGGCTCGGCGAGGAACGCCGCAACAGTGTCAGGGCCAAGCCGTTGAAACTCGGCTTCAAGCTCCGCGGCGAGCCGCGCCACGAACTGCGCATCGGATTCACCGTCGTGCTCCTCGTGATAGGCAAAGGCCGGCGTCACGTGGCTGAATGCGGCCGAGAGCAGGGGTGCATAGGGTGCGCGGCGCCAGGCGTTGCCGCCGGCTGCGAGCGCGCCGAGCGTGTTGCCGTGATAGCTCTGCCGCCGCGCGATGAAATGCTGCCGCTGCGACTCGCCGCGCTCGATGAAATATTGCCGCGCGAGCTTGATGCTGGCCTCGATCGCCTCCGATCCGCCGCTGACGAAATAGGCGTAGGCGAGACCGCCGGGCTCATGCCCGACCAGCGTTTGAGCAAGCGCCTCGGCCGGCTCGGAGGAGAAAAACGCGGTGTGCGCATAGGCGAGCGTCGAGGCCTGCTTCGCCATTGCCGCGATCACGCGGGGATGCTGATGCCCGAGGCAGGACACCGCCGCGCCGCCGGACGCGTCGATCACGCGGCGGCCGTCTTCGGCGAAGAGATAGACGCCCGCGCCGCCGATCGCCTTGGGCGGCGTTTCGCGCAGCGAACGGTGCAGCACGCGGCTGGTGCGAGTGCTCATGGTCAACCTTTCTCTGAGACGTAGGTAGAGGTGGCGGCAAGCCGCGCCTCGGTATCCTGGAGGCGCTTCTTCGCAGCCGTGCCGCCGAGCAAGAACGTCGCGGCGGCTAGCGACTGCGCGATCGCGATCGCGCCGGTGAGGCTCGGGAAGAATCCGGGCGAGGAGGCGGCTTCGAACAGCAGGACGTGGTCGGCGCCCTCGGCCATCGGCGCGGCCACGCTGTCGGCGATCGCGATCAGCGTCGCGCCGGCGCGATAGGCGGCCTGCGCGACCCGGACGCTGGCATTGGTATAGGGCATGAAGCCGATGACGATCACGGCCTCGTCGGGCCGGAATGCGCCGAGATCGAGATCGTCAGGGCCGGACGCGCCGACGATCTGCACCTGCTCGGGGCGGAACAGCCTTAGCTCGTAGTTGAGCAATTCCGCGACGCTGCGGCAGCTGCGATAGCCGGTGATCCAGATCCGTTTCGCGTCGTGCAGCGTGCGGGCCGCGTCCGCGATCGCGTGGGCGGATATGCGCGGCAGGCCCGCGGCTTCGGCCTCGAGCTTGTCGGAGATAAGCGCGACATCGGCGTTCGGGCCGTGGCGGCGGCTCTTGGCGCGAGCCGAAAAGGGCGAGGTCTGCGACGGCCGCCGTGCCTCGGTCAGCGCGGCGCGCAATTCGTCCCAGCCGGAATAGCCGATCGCCTTCGCAAGGCGCGTGAATGCGGCGGGATCGGCACCGGCTTCGGCCGCGAGGTCGCGCATCGAACGGGTGGTGGCGTCGTAATCATTGGCCGCGACAAAACGCCCGACCTCCTGCAAGCGCAGGGGGAGCGATGGCAACGCAATGCGGAGTTCGCTCAGGGGCGAGAATTTCGCGGGCTCGGCCATGAAACATTTGTTGCACGGTTCTTGGATTGGTGCAACAGTTGACGTGCGCCGCCGGAAATCGCTGCTGTCAGGAAGGATTTTTGCGCCCGTGACCTCAGATGACCCCAGGCCGCCGCCGCGCCGCAGCTTTTTCGGCGCGCTCGGGCCGAACGAATTGAAGGGCTTGTTCTGGCAGGTGCTGGTGGTCGGCATCGCGGTCGCCGTCATCGTCTTCCTCTGGTCCAACACTGTCACCAACCTCTCGGCTCGCCGCATCACCACCGGCTTTGCCTTTCTCGGCCGCGAGGCCGGGATGCCGATCTCCGACAGCCTGCTCGCGTACAATCCGAGAGACAGCTACCTCTGGGCTTTCGTCGTCGGCGTCGCCAACACGCTGCGCGTCGCCGTGATCGGCATCGTGCTCGCGACGATCCTCGGCACACTGATCGGCATCTCGCGGCTGTCTACGAACTGGCTGCTATCCCGGTTTGCGGCCGTCTATGTCGAGGTCCTGCGCGACATCCCGCTGCTGCTTCAACTCCTGTTCTGGTACGTGCTGATGCAGGCGTTGCCGGCTGCGCGTGCGGCGTGGCGGCCGGTCGAGGGCGTCTTCCTATCCAACCGCGGCCTGATCCTGCCGGCGATCCCGGTTGGCTCACCACAGCTCTGGGTGCTCGGCACGGCCGTGCTGGGCTGCGCTGCATTCCTTGTCATTCAGCGATGGCTGGTCGCTCAGCAGGTGCGCGATGGCAAGCCGCGGCCGGCTTGGCCCTTTGCGCTTGGTCTCATTGCCGTGCTGCCGGTAGCGGTGTCGTTGTCGCTTGGCGTGTCCTGGACCATCGAATGGCCTGCGCTGCGCGGCTTCAACTTCGTCGGCGGGCTGACGCTCGCGCCTGAATATTTCGCGCTGCTGATCGCGCTCGTGACCTACACGTCCGCCTTCATCGCCGAGATCGTGCGCAGCGGCATCCAGTCGGTGCCACGCGGGCAGTGGGATGCCGCCAGCGCGCTCGGCCTGCGCCGCAGCTTCATGCTGCGGCAGATCATTCTGCCGCAGGCGCTGCGCGTGATCGTGCCGCCGATGACCAGCCAGTATCTCAATTTGACCAAGAACTCCTCGCTCGCGGTCGCGATCGGCTATCAGGACGTGGTCTCGATCGCCAACACCACGCTGAACCAGACCGGACAGGCGATCGAGGCGATCGCGCTGATCATGGCCGTGTTCCTGACCATCAGTCTCGGCATCAGCTTCTTCATGAACTGGTACAATGCGCGCATCGCGCTGGCGGAGCGCTGAGCATGACCGCGATCACTGACATGCCAGACGTGCCGCGCGCCGCCCGCCGTCCCCAAATCGGCAACCCGGTGCTGCGCTGGCTGCGCACCAATCTGTTCTCGTCGATCCCCAACGGCATCCTGACGGTCGTCCTGCTGGCGGTGCTGGCGAAAGGCGTGATCAGCTTCGTGCAATGGGGCATCGCGAACGCGGTCTGGCTCGCACCAGCCAATGATTCCAGCGCCTGCAAGGCCGCGCGCGGCCTCGGCGCCTGTTGGGCCATCATCCCCGAGAAGTACCGCTTCATCCTGTTCGGCACCTATCCGTTCGACGAGCAATGGCGGCCTGCGCTCTCCGTCGTGCTGTTCATCGCGCTGTTCTTTCTCTCCACGCGCCGCGCGCTATGGCGGCGCGAATTGGCCTATCTCTGGATCGGCGCGCTCGCGCTGATCAGCGTGCTGATGTGGGGCGGCGTGTTCGGGCTGTCCTTCGTCTCGCAGGATCGTTGGGGTGGGCTGCCGGTGACATTGATCCTGGCGACATTCGGATTGGCGTTCGGCTTCCCGCTCGGCATTTTGGTCGCGCTCGGCCGGCGCTCAAAGCTGCCGGCGATCCGCTCGCTCTCGGTGCTCTATGTCGAGTTGATCCGCGGTGTGCCGCTGGTGAGCCTTCTCTTCATGGCGAGCGTGATGTTTCCGCTGTTCATGCCCAGCGGATTCAACATCGACAAGCTGTTGCGTGCGCAGATCGCGATCATTCTCTTCGCGGGCGCCTATCTTGCCGAGGTGATCCGAGGTGGCCTCCAGGCCGTGCCGCGCGGGCAATATGAGGCGGCCGACGCGCTCGGGCTGTCCTACTGGCGCAAGCACCGGCTGATCGTCCTGCCGCAGGCGATCCGCCATGTCATCCCGCCGCTGGTCAACACCTTCATCGCCTTCTTCAAGGATACCAGCCTGGTCCTGATCATCGGTATCTTCGACCTGCTGACGACGGCGAAGACCGCGATCATCGATCCTGCCTGGCAGCAGTTCTCGGTGGAAGTCTATATCTTCGTTGCCGCGATCTATTTCGTCTTCTGCTTCGCGATGTCGCGCTATAGCCGCAGCCTGGAGGCGACGAGCGCGAGGTGAGGTCCGGTGTCCCGGACAAGGTGCAGCGCGCGAGCGCTGTGCCGCAGAGCCGGGACCCAGGATCGCACAGGAGGTCCCGGAGAGATGGGCCCCGGCTCTGCAGCGCACCGCGAAGGCGCGCTGCGCTACGTCCGGGGCAAGAGAGTGCCTTGCCTCTTCACCCGCGGATCGATCGGGGTCTGCCCGCGCAGGCCCAAAATGTCCTCCAGCACCTTCGCACCCGCGATCACTTGCGCGTCCGCGCGGGGTGCGCCGACGACCTGCACGCCGACCGGCAGGCCGGAGGCGGTGAAGCCGCAGGGCAGCGACAGCGACGGGCAGCAGGCCAGCGTGATCGCATAGACGATGCCGAGCCATTCGACATAATTCTCGAAGGTCTTGCCGGCGCATTCCGCGACATAGCGGTTCTCGATCGGGAACGGCGGCACGATCGTGGTCGGCGTCAGCAACAGGTCATAGGTCTTGAAAAACTCGATTGCGCGCGCGGTCATGCCGACGCGCTGTGCTTCGGCGCGTGCGAGCTGTTCGACGGTGAGCTTAAGGCCCTCCTCGATGTTCCAGATCACCTCGGGCTTGAGTAGGTTGCGCTTGGTACGCAGCAGATTGGCCTTGGTGATCGCGAAATCGAAGGCGCGCAGCACGTGGAAGCATTCATGCGCCTCGCGCCAGTCGGGATGCGCCTCCTCGACGATGGCGCCGGCTTCCGCGAAGCGCTCCGCCGCCTTGCGCGTGATCGCCTTGACCTCGGGATCGACCGGCGTGATGCCGAGATCGGGCGAGTAGGCGATACGCTTCGGCTTCGTGCCCGAGCGCGCCGCTGACAGGAAAGAGGTCGCAGGCGCCGGCAGCGACAGCGGATCGTCCGCATAGTCGCCGCTCATGGCGTCCAGCAGCAGCGCGAGGTCCTCGACATTGCGCGCCATCGGGCCGACGACGCCGAGATTGCGATCGATGCCCGATTTGGGAGTGTGGGCGACGCGGCCGATGCTCGGCCGCATGCCGACCACGCCGCAGAAGGCCGCGGGGCTGCGCAAGGAGCCGCCCATGTCGGAGCCCTGTGCGAGCCAGGCCATGCCGGTGGCGAGCGCCACAGCGGCGCCGCCGGAGGAACCCGCCGCCGACTTCGACGTATCCCAGGGATTGAGCGTCGCGCCAAACACTTCGTTGAAGGTGTTGGCGCCGGCGCCGAATTCGGGCGTGTTGGACTTGGCGTAGACGACCGCGCCATTTGCCTCGAGGTTCTCGACCATCAGGTCGGATTTCGCTGCAACGTTGTCCTTGAAGATGGGCGAGCCCTGCGTGTTCAACACGCCGGCGACATCGGTCAGATCCTTGATCGGCACCGGCAAGCCCGCGAGCAGCCCGCGCGCGCCGGCCGGCTTCTGCATCAGCGCCTTTGCGCTATCTCGCGCCCGATCGAAGCACAGCGTCGGCAGCGCGTTGACCGTGCTATCGACCGCACTGATGCGCCTCTCCACGACATCCAGCAGTTCGAGTGGGGAGACATCGCCGGAGCGCAGCTTGTCGACGATGGTGCAGGCGGTTTCGTGGATCAGGTCTTGAGACAACTATTTTGCTCCTGCTCATGAAAAGGCTTCGTCATTGCGAGCGCAGCGAAGCAATCGAGAAATGCATCTGCGGGGACGGTCTTGATTGCTTCGCTTCGCTCGCGATGACGCGGATAGAGTTAACCCCATCCTGCGCTGATGCCGCCGTCGACCGTATAGATCACGCCCGACGTATAGCCGGCGCGATCCGACGCCAGGAACGCCATGAGGTCGCCGATCTCGCGCGGATGTGCGGGGCGGCCGAGTGGCAGGCTCTTCTGGAATTCCTTGTAACGGTTCTCGTCGCCGAACTGGTGCTTTGCGCGCGTCTTCAGCAGCGTGACGTGACGATCGGTACCAACAGGACCAGGATTGATGCCGACCACGCGGATGTTGTCGGCGAGACTTTTTCCCCCGAGCGCGCGGGTGAAAGCCATCAGCGCGGCATTGCCGGCGCTGCCGCAGATGTAATGGGCGTCGAATTTTTCGCCGGCAGCACCAATGTCGTTGACGATGACGCCGCCGCCCCGGGCCTTCATCTGCGCGTAGATCTGCCGCGTCAGGTTGATATAGCCGAACACTTTCAATTCCCAGGCGTGGCGCCAGATGGCTTCATCGATCTTGTCGATGGAGCCGCCGGGGATGTCGCCGGCATTGTTGACGAGCACGTCGATGTCGGCGGCCTCCCTGGCGAGCCGCGCCAAATCCACGGCGTTGCGTAAATCGACGATGCTGGTCGCGGCATCGATCTGATGCGCCGAGCGCAAGCGGTCGGCCAGCGCCTCGAGCTGCTCGCCGTTGCGCGCGGCGAGCAGGAGATGAGCGCCTTCCTCGGCAAACGCCTCGGCGGCGGCTGCGCCAATGCCCTTGGACGCGCCTGTGATGAGGACGCGCTTGCCACGCAGATGCAGATCCATGAGAGGTACTCGCAGGGTGGGAACAGGGATGAAATCAGTAGGCGCACGGCTGCGCCATGGTCAACATTGCAGTGCAGCGTTGCACTGCCGTTGACTTTGGTCCATTGCAGTGCGGTCAAAAAGGCGGCGGCTGCCGGACCAAAAAAGGACGTTCTCGATGAGCAAGAAACAATACCGGATCGCAGTCATTCCCGGCGACGGCATCGGCAAGGAAGTGATGCCCGAGGGCCTGCGCGTTTTGGAGGTGGCCGCGAAGAGGCACGGGGTCTCCCTGCATTTTGATCATTTCGACTTCTCGTCCTGGGACTACTACGAGAAGCACGGGCAGATGATGCCGGACGACTGGAAAGAGAAGATCGGCAAGCACGACGCGATCTATTTCGGCGCGGTCGGCTGGCCGGCCAAGATTCCGGATCACGTTTCGCTGTGGGGCTCGCTGATCAAATTCCGCCGCGAGTTCGACCAGTATGTGAATCTGCGCCCAGTGCGGCTGATGCCCGGCGTGCCGTCGCCGCTGGCGGGCCGCAAGCCCGGTGATATCGATTTCTGGGTCGTGCGCGAGAACACCGAAGGCGAATATTCCTCCGTCGGCGGCCGCATGTTCCCCGACACCGACCGCGAGTTCGTGACGCAGCAGACGGTGATGACCCGCACCGGCGTCGATCGCATCCTCAAGTTCGCCTTCGAGCTCGCACAGTCGCGGCCGAAGCAGCACCTGACGTCGGCGACGAAGTCCAATGGCATCTCCATCACCATGCCCTATTGGGACGAGCGCGTGGAGGCGATGGCGAAGAAGTTTCCGGGCGTGAAGTGGGACAAGTACCACATCGACATTCTCACGGCGAACTTCGTGCTGCATCCGGACTGGTTCGACGTCGTGGTCGGCTCCAACCTGTTCGGCGACATCCTGTCCGATCTCGGCCCGGCCTGCACCGGCACCATCGGCATCGCACCGTCAGGCAACATCAATCCCGAGGGCGATTTCCCCTCTGTGTTCGAGCCCGTGCACGGTTCGGCGCCTGACATCGCAGGGCAGGGCATAGCGAACCCGATCGGCGCGATCTGGTCGGGCGCGATGATGCTCGAGCATCTTGGCGAGAAGGTTGCCGGCAAGTCGATCGTCGATGCGATCGAGCGCACGTTGGCCGAGCGCACGCTCCGCACCAAGGATCTCGGCGGTAACGCCGATACCACAGCCTGCGGCAAGGCGGTCGCAGATATGGTGGATTAAAGTAGGCTGCTAAACGAAATGTCGTTTCCGGCCTAGTGCGCAATTGCGCTCGGGGGTCGGGACGACATTAATGCTGGCAGTCAGCCCACGATCTTCTCGATCACCGCTTCATCCAGTCCGAACTTCTTCCCGGCCGTCAAAATTTCCTGCCAGGTGGTCGGATCGACTGGGATACCTTCCGCGAGCCGCTTCTTCTTGGTCTCACGCTCGGGCTCGCCGGCGATCTTGACCTTGTCGACGCCGAGGGCGGGCGGCGAGCCGGTGTGCCAGGCGACGAAGCTCTCGACTTCGCGCGCGAGGTTTTCGCCGGTGCCGAGCTTGCCCGGGTCGATGATGATCGAGAGCATGCCGTTGAGGACGTTGTGCTTGCCGTCGGACGGGCCCTTGACCACCTGACCGCCGGAGAGCGCACCGCCGAGGATTTCACACACCAGAGCGAGACCCGAGCCCTTGTGCTCGCCGAACGGCAGGATGGCACCGTGCGGCGGGATCACGGTGTAGCGTGGATTGACCGTGGGCTTGCCTTCGTTGTCGATGATGGTGCCGGGCTCGAGTTCGACGCCCTTGTTGTGGGCGACGCGGGTCTTGCCCTGTGCGATCCTGCTGGTGGCGAAGTCGAGCACGATCGGCTCTTTGCCCCTGCGCGGGATGCCGACGCAGAACGGGTTGGTGCCGTGGCGCGCATCGCTGCCGCCCCAGGGCGCCACGATGGGGCGCGAAATCACATTGACGAAGTGGATCGAGACCAGCCCGTGGTCGATGCACTGCTCGGCCCAATGGCCGATGCGGCCGATGTGGTGCGCGTTGGAAAGGCCGACGAGGCAGACGCCGTTGCTCTTGGCGCGCTCTGCCGCCAGCTCCATCGCTTCATGGCCGATCACCTGGCCGTAGCCGGTGAGACCGTCGAGGGTGAGAAGCGGACCAGTGTCGAGCACGATCTTGACGTGCTGGTTCACGGCGAGGCCGCCGTTGGTGACGCTCGAGACATAGCGCGGGATCATGCCGACTCCGTGCGAATCGTGTCCCTTCAGATTGGCCTCGACTAAGTTGGTGGAGACAAGCTCGGCTTCGCGGTCCGTAGACCCGCCCGCCTTGACGATGGCGCGGATGACATTGGTGAGCGGTTCCGCCTTGATGGTGCGAGTGTCGGCCATTGTCGTTGCTCTTATCCTTTCACGATCCGGCGGCAATGGACCCATGCCGCTTCGATCAGATTCTCGCTGGCTTCCGGTGTGCGGAACGCCGAATGCGCCGACAGCGTTACGTTCGGTATCCTGGTCAGCGGATGGTCCGCGGGCAACGGCTCGATATTGAAGACATCGAGGCCGGCATGGCGGATGTGGCCCGACGTCAACGCGTCGATCATCGCCTGCTCGTCGACGATCGCGCCACGCGCGGTGTTGATGAAGACGACGCCCGGCTTCATCTTCGCGATTGTCTCGCGCGTGATCATGCCGCGCGTCTCGTCGTTGAGCAGCAGATGCAGCGACACCACGTCGCTTCTCGCCAGCAGCGTGTCGAGATCGGTAAACTCGACGCCGGGATGGGTCCTTGGCGAGCGGTTCCAGGCGATCACCTTCATGCCGCTGCCGGACGCTATGCGCGCGACTTCGGCCGCAATACCGCCGAAGCCGATCAGACCCAGCGTCTTGCCGGTGAGCTGCATGCCGTCCTCGCGCAGCCAGTTGCCGGCGCGCATCTCGCGATCCATCATCGCGATGACGCGGGCCGAGGACCACATCAGCGCGATCGCGGACTCCGCCACGGCCGTGTCGCCATAGCCCTTGATCAGATGCACGGAGATGCCGAGCTGGCTAAGCTCCTCCGGATTCATGTAGCTGCGCGCGCCGGTGCCGAGAAACACGACGTGCTTCAGCCCCGCGCATTGTTTTGCGACCTCGGTGGGAAGCGCGGTGTGGTCGACGATGGCGATCTCGGCGCCGTCGAGGATCTGAGGATATTGCTCGGGCTTGATGTCGGGATCCCGGTGGATCCGCACCTTGGGATCGCCCGGCTTCTCAAGCCGCTCCATGATCACGGCGAGGGCTTCATTGGCGTCGACGAAAACTCCGCGCATGTCTGTCTCCGATCAGGATGCGACGCCGGCGATCGCCAGCACGGTGTGCATCAGCACGTTGGTGCCCGCGGCGCAGTCGGGCTGCGTGGCATCTTCCAGCTCGTTGTGGCTGATGCCGTCCTTGCAGGGCACGAACACCATCGCCGCCGGCATGACCGTATTGAGGTTGCAGGCATCGTGGCCGGCGCCGGAGGTGATGCGGCGGGAGGAATAACCGAGCGTCTTGGCTGCATTCTCGACTGCGGCGATCAGCTTGGGATCGAAATGCGTCGGCGGCTTGCGCCAGACCAGATCGATCTTGACCTCGACCTTGCGGCGCGCGGCGATCTCGGCAATCGTAGTGTGCAGGTCACGATCGAGGGCATCCATGATCGTGCCATCTGCGCTGCGGCAATCCATCGTAAAGGCGATCTCGCCGGGAATGACGTTGCGCGAGGGATTAGCGATCACGGCTTCGCCGATGGTGCCGACTGCATTCGGTCCGTGCTTCCTGGCAATGGCCTCCATCGCCAGCACGATCTCGGACAGTGTCGCCAGCGCGTCGCGCCGCAACGGCATCGGGGTCGATCCCGCATGGCTTTCGAAGCCGGAGATCTTGCCGTCATACCAGAGTACGCCCTGGCCGGAGTCGACCACGCCGATGGTCTTGCCTTCGGCCTCCAGGATCGGGCCTTGCTCGATGTGCAGCTCGACAAAGCAGCCGAGCTTCTGGAAACCGACCGGCTTGTCGCCGCGATAGCCGATGCTGTCGAGCGCCTGGCCGACGGTCGTGCCCTCGATATCCTTGCGCGACAGGAGGTCGTCGGCCGTGAAATCGCCGACGTAGGCCGCGGACGCCATCATCGCCGGCGCGAAGCGCGAGCCTTCCTCGTTGGTCCAGTTGACGATGCAGATCGGCACCTCGGTCTCGATGCCGGCATCGTTCAGCGTGCGGATCACTTCGAGCGCGCCGAGCGTTCCCAGAATGCCGTCATACTTCCCGCCGGTCGGCTGGGTGTCGAGATGCGAACCGATGCCGACGGGAAGCTTCGACATGTCGCGGCCCTTGCGCAGGCCGAACTGAGATCCGAGCGCATCGACATGCACGTCGAGGCCGGCTTCCTCACAGGCCTTTCGGAACCAGTCGCGAACCTGCTTGTCTTCGCCGCTGAGCGTCAGCCGCCGTACGCCGCCTTTGGCCGTCGCGCCGAATTGCGCGGTCTCGTGGATGGAGCCCCAGAGGCGGGCGGAATCGATCTGCAAATTGGTGGCGGCTCGGCTCATGCATCAGTCTCTCATTTGTCCGGCGCCTGTTTCAATGACGCGCCAGCGCGGGCGCGTCAACCGCGAGGCTGCTCTGCGCAATCTGACATGCAAGCTCGGCGACGCGCTCGACCGCGACGACGTCGGGCGAGGCGAGCCAGCTTGCGGTGAACGTCAGCGGTGCGATCTCCAGATCGGTGTCGAGCAATTGCAGCCGGCCGTCGGCGAGCTCGTTTTCGACGATGGCGTCGGGGATCACGGCGATGCCGAGTCCTTCCACTGCCATGTGGATCACGGTGGCAAGCGAGGCAGAGGCGTGGAGACGGATCGGCGGCAAGTCGGGCCGGTCGAACACCTCGCGCACGACCTCGTAGGGTCTGGTCTTACGCGGAAAAGTGATGATCGGAAACCGTGCGAGATCGGCGGGCGTCACCGGGCCGTGGCCGAGCCCGAGTGAGGGGCTTGCGAGGAAGCCGATCGGATAGTCGGCGAGCACGCGATTGTGCACGCCGGAGGCCGACAGCGGTCCGACAACGAAGGCCAGCTCGATCTCCTGCGCGAGCAGGCGCGCGGTGAGGTTCGGCGTGATGTCGACCTCGATCTCCAGCGACAGGTTCGGATAGATCCCGTTCATGCTCTTCACCAGCCGCGGCAGCCAGGTGTGCACGATGGTCTCGGCGACGCCAAGCCGCATCACGCCGCGCATCGCCGAGCGATCGCCGATCTCGGCCATCATCTGAGCGCGCAGGCCGATCAGCTTTTCCGCATAGACCATCATCTGCCGGCCGCTCGGGGTGGGCGACGCCACGCGATGATCGCGGTTCAGGAGTTTGACGCCCATCTCGCGCTCGAGCTGGGCAATGCGCTGGGAGATCGCCGGCTGGGTCGTATTGAGTCGTGCTGCGGCGCCGCGGAAGCTGCCGAGCTTCACAACCCAGAGGAAGGTTTCGATCGACCTGAAGTCCAGCATTGAAAGGATTTTCCTGATCGATAAAATAGATTTATCGATATCGATTAGAAAGGACGATTAGACTTTATAGCATGCTTGGTGTTGGCTGTCTTTGTCGAGTTTATAGGCAGGTCGATCACATGACTGTTTTGGTGGCAGCGCAGCAAACTGAAACACCCGACACCCTCCCGAGCCGTCAGGCGCGGCTCGCCTATCGTGGCGGCGAGGTCGGTTCCACCGCCGGGGTCGCGCCCGGCTTCGTCCAGGGCAATCTGGCGATCCTGCCGGCGGAATACGCCGGCGCCTTCCACCGCTTCTGCCAGCTCAATCCGAAACCGTGCCCGATCATCGGGATGTCCGATGTCGGCAGCCCGTACATCCCTGCGCTTGGCGCCGATCTCGATATTCGCACCGACGTGCCGCGCTACCGTGTCTGGCGCGACGGCGAAGTCGTCGATGAGCCAACCGATGTGACCAAGTATTGGCGCGATGACCTCGTGACTTTCGTGCTCGGGTGCTCGTTCTCATTCGAGGAGGCGCTGCTCGACGAGGGCATGCCGATCCGCCACATCGAGCAGAACGTGCGGGTGCCGATGTACCGCACCAACATCGCCTGCGGCGAGGCCGGCCCGTTCGCGGGTCCGATGGTGGTGTCGATGCGCCCGTTCAAGGCGGCCGATGCGATCCGCGCGGTGCAGATCACCTCGCGCTATCCCGCCGTGCACGGCGCGCCCGTGCACCTCGGCCATCCGCATCTGATCGGCATCAAGGACATCGCCAAGCCCGACTATGGTGATCCCGTAGCTGTTGCCGATGACGAGATCCCGGTGTTCTGGGCCTGCGGCGTGACGCCGCAATCGGTCATCAATGCGGCCAAGGTCCCTTTCGCGATCACGCATTCGCCCGGCCTGATGTTGGTGACCGATCTGAAGAACAGGAACATGGCCGTGATTTAGTGGGCAGCATTTGCTGCTTCTTCAGGCTTTACGCAGTTTGCCAATCGCTTCATTCGATACGCACAAAATACAGAGGACTTTGCCAATGACGATCACTCGCCGCGACGTTCTGCTCGGAGCCACCGCCGCTGCCGCGCTGTTGCCGCTAGCGGCGCGCGCGCAAACCTCTGAGGTGGTGATCGGCGCGACCTATCCCTTGTCCGGCGCCGGCGCCCAGGTAGGGGTCGACGCGCAGCGTGCATTCGAGACCGCGATCGATATCATCAACAACGACCAGGACTTCGACCTTCCGCTGGCGAAGGGTGTCGGCTTGCCCGGTCTCGGTGGCGCCAAGATCCGCATGGTGTACGCCGACCACCAGGGCGACCCGCAAAAGGGGCGCGCCGAAGCCGAGCGGCTGATCACCCAGGAAAAAGTCTGCGCGGTGCTCGGCTCCTATCAGAGCGCAGTCGCGGTCACGGTCAGTCAGATTTGCGAGCGTTACCAGATCCCGTTCTTGTCGGCGGACAATTCCTCGCCGAGCCTGCATCGCCGCGGACTGAAGTACTATTTCCGCGCCTCGCCGCATGACGAGATGTTTTCGGCCGGGATGTTCGATTTCCTCGACTCGATGAAGAAGAAGGGCGTCAAGGCCGAGACGCTGGCGCTGTTCCACGAAGATACGATCTTCGGCACCGACTCCGCCAACGCCCAGACCAAGTTCGCAACCGAGCGCGGCTACAAGATCGTCGCCGACATCAAGTACCGCGCCAACTCGCCGTCCTTGTCTGCCGAAGTCCAGCAGCTCAAGGCCGCCAATGCCGATGTGCTGCTGCCCTCGAGCTACACCACGGACGGCATCCTGCTGGTCAAGACGATGGCGGAGCTCGGCTACAAGCCGAACGCGATCCTGGCCCAGGCAGCGGGCTTCTCCGAAAAGGCGCTTTACGACGCCGTCGGCGACAAGCTCGAAGGTGCGATCACCCGCGGCAGCTTCTCGCTCGATCTCGCCGCCAAGCGGCCGATGGTCGGCAAGATCAACGATCTGTTCAAGGCGAAATCGGGCAAGGATCTCAACGACAACACGTCGCGGCAGTTCATGGCGATGATCGTGATCGCGGACGCCATCAACCGCGCCAAGTCGACCGACGGCGAGAAGATCCGCGACGCGATGGCCGCAACCGACATCCCGGGCGAGCAGACCATCATGCCCTGGAAGCGGGTCAAGTTCGACGACATGGGCCAGAACAACGACGCCGATCCGGTGCTGCTGCAATATATCGGCGGCAAGTTTGTCACTATCTTCCCGTCGCAGGCGGCCGTGGCCGAAGCAGTCTGGCCGATGAAGTGAGGACGAAATCGGGAGCCCGGACGATAGCTCCTGATCCTGCGGAGTAAGACGGAGCCCGCGTCGGGAAAGACGAGGGCGGCCCGTCCTTTGCGATGCGCGTTCGATGACGCCCCTCGGAGTGAGGGCTTTTTCTGGGGGACAAGTTGCTGACAGTCGAAACCGTTCTCCAAAGTCTCGCGAGCGGCCTGCTGATGGGCCTGCTCTACGGACTGATCGCCGTCGGCCTCGCGCTGATCTTCGGCCTGATGGACGTCACGAACTTCGCCCATGGCGAGTTCCTGATGATCGCGATGTACGCGTCCTTCTTCCTGTTCACGTTCTTCGCCATCGACCCCTTGCTTTCGGCGCCGCTCGTCGCGGCAGCGATGTTCGTGTTCGGAGCGGTGATCTACCTGTTGATCGTGCGCTTCGCCATGCGCGCCAAGGCCAATGCCGGCATGGTGCAGATCTTCACCACCTTCGGCCTGGCCATCGTGATGCGCGGACTGGCCCAGCTGTTCTTCACGCCGGACTATCGCAGCATTCCGCAATCCTGGCTCGGTGGCAAAACCATCTCGGTTGTGGGCATTTTCCTGCCGGAGCCGCAGCTGGTCGGTGCGCTGGTCTCGATCGCGGCCTTTGCCGGCCTCTACTTCTTCATCCACCGCACCGATTTCGGCCGCGCGCTGGAAGCCACCCGTGAAGATCCCGGCGCGGTCGCGCTCGTCGGTATCGACAAGAACCGCGTGTTCGCGTTCGGTTGGGGCCTTGGTGCTGCGCTCGTCGGTCTCGCCGGCGCGATCATGGCGGTGTTTTTCTACATCTATCCCGACGTTGGCGCGTCCTTTGCGTTGATTGCCTATGTCACGGTGGCGCTCGGCGGCTTTGGTAGTGTGTTCGGCGCCTTTGCCGGCGGCATCATTGTCGGCCTGGTTGAAGCGGTGACCGCCCTGATGCTGCCGCCCTCACTGAAGTCGGTCGGCATCTATGCGGTGTACTTGCTCGTTGTCTTCATCCGGCCGCGTGGCCTGTTCGGGTCAATGTGATGGACAAGAATTTTGCCGCGCGGCGCCGCCGCGATCTCATCGTTGCCGCAGTGCTGGCCGCACTGGCCGCGCTCGCGCCGCTGTTCGTCAAGAACGTCTACATCCAGAATATCCTAGTGCTGACCTTGATGTATGCGGCGCTGTCGCAGAGCTGGAACATCCTGTCCGGCTATTGCGGACAGATCTCGCTCGGACACGCGCTCTATTTCGGCATCGGCGCCTACACCACGGAGCTGCTGTTCACCAAGTTCGGCGTGCTGCCCTGGTTCGGCATGCTTGCCGGCGGCGTGATCGCTGCCGTGATCGCGATGGGGCTCGGCTATCCCTTCTTCCGTCTGCGTGGCCATTACTTCGTGATCGCGACCATCGTCATCGCCGAGATCGGGCTGCTGCTGTTCCAGAACTGGGAATGGGCGGGGGCTGCGATGGGAATTACCATTCCGGTGCGCGGCGACAGCTGGCTGAAATTCCAGTTCATGCGCAGCAAGCTGCCGTACTTCTATTTCGCGCTGGCGCTTTGCTGCGTCGCCTGGTTCGTCACCTGGTGGCTCGAGGACTCCAAATGGGGTTTTTGGTGGCGCGCGGTAAAGGACAATCCGGAAGCCGCTGAAAGCCTGGGCGTCGTCGTGTTCAACTCCAAGATGGGTGCGGCAGCGGTCTCTGCATTCCTCGTTGCCGTCGGCGGCGCCTTCTATGCGCAATTCCTCGCTTATATCGATCCCGAAAGCGTCATGGGTTTCCAGTTCTCGCTTCTGATGGCACTCCCGGCCGTGCTCGGTGGCATCGGCACCCTCTGGGGTCCGGTGTTAGGAGCGGCCATCCTGATCCCGATGACGGAGCTGACGCGCTCCTATATCGGCGGCTCCGGCCGCGGCGTCGACCTCATCGTCTATGGCGCGCTGATCGTGGCGATCTCGCTCGCTTTGCCGCAAGGCCTGGTCAGCCTGTTCTCCCGTTCCAAGGCAAAAGGAGCGACGCGATGACCGCGCTCCTTGAAACCCGCGGCGTCTGGCAGCGGTTTGGCGGCCTCGTCGCCAACAGCGACGTCTCGATCTCGGTCGGCCGCGGCGAGATCGTCGGGCTGATCGGTCCGAATGGCGCCGGCAAGTCGACGCTGTTCAACCTCATCGCCGGCGTTCTGCCGCCGACGCAAGGCTCGATCTGGTTCGACGGCGAGGACGTGACAAAGTTGCCGGCGGCCGCGCGCTGCCAGCGTGGCGTCGGGCGCACCTTCCAGGTCGTCAAGAGCTTTGAGACCATGACGGTGATCGACAACGTCATCGTCGGCGCACTCGTGCGCAACACGGTGATGCGCGAGGCTCGCCGCAAGGCGCATCAGGTGCTGGAATTCACCGGCCTTGCGGCGCGCGCCGACGTGCTCGCAAGCGACCTCGTGCCGGCCGAAAAGCGCCGCCTCGAAGTTGCCCGTGCGCTTGCGACCGAACCGAAGCTGTTGCTGCTCGATGAAGTGCTCACCGGCCTTACGCCGACCGAGGCACAGACCGGCGTGGCGCTGGTGCGAAAAGTACGCGATGCCGGCATCACCGTTCTGATGGTCGAGCATGTCATGGAGATCGTGATGCCGTTGGTCGATCGCGCCATCGTGCTCGACCTCGGCAAGGTCCTGGTCGAGGGCAAGCCCGCCGACGTGGTCCGCGATCCCAAGGTGATCAGCGCATATCTGGGAGATCGTCATGCTGTCGGTGCATGAAGTCACGACCGCCTATCAGGGCCTGGTCGCGATCTCCGCGGTCTCGATCGAGGTCCAGAAGGGTGAGATCGTCTGTGTCGCCGGCGCCAACGGTGCGGGCAAGTCGACGCTGCTCAAGTCCATTGCCGGTGCCGAGCGTCCGCGCTCGGGTACGGTGACCTTCGACGGCAAACGCCTCGACGGCATGGCGCAGCATCATATCACCGCCACCGGCATCGCCTATGTGCCGGAGAACCGCCGCCTGTTCCCACGCTTGTCGGTGCGCGACAATCTCCGCCTCGGCAGCTATCTCTATCGCGGCGAGGCGGATCGCGAGGGACCGCTCGATCTCGTCTTCAAGCTGTTCCCGCGACTGTCCGAACGCCTCGAGCAGCGCGCCGAAACGCTCTCCGGCGGCGAGCAGCAGATGCTCGCGATCGGCCGCGCCCTGATGACGCGTCCGCGGCTTCTGATGCTCGACGAGCCCTCGCAGGGCATCATGCCGAAGCTGGTCGACGAAATCTTCCAGGCGGTGAAAACCATCCGCGAAGCCGGCATGACCGTGCTGATCGTCGAACAGCGCATGGCCGAGTGCCTGGAGATCGCCGACCGCGCGTACATCCTGCAAACCGGCCGTGTGCTGATGCAGGGTCCGGCGGCGGAGATCAGGGGCAATCCGGACGTGAGGAAGGCGTATCTGGGGCTCTAGCGCCAACCGTCATTGCGAGCGCAGCGAAGCAATCCAGAATCCCTCCGCGGAAAGACTCTGGATTGCTTCGCTGCGCTCGCAATGACGAGGTTAAAGCTGGGCTCAATGCCCGTGCTCGTGCCCATGCTCCGGCAGCGTCACCCCGAACACTTTCACCAGATCCGCCACCTGCTCCGGCGAGAGATACCGCGGGTTCATTCCGCGCAGCAGCAGATAGAGCTTCGCCGTCTCCTCCAGCTCCTCGGTCGCGAACACCGCCGATTCCAGTGTCTCGCCGGCGACCACCGGCCCGTGATTGGCGAGCAGCACGGATGAATATTTTCCGGCCAGTCCCTTGATCGCATCCGCGACCGCGGGATCGCCCGGGCGGTAATAGGGCACGAGCGCGGTGGCGCCGCATTTCATCAGATAATAGGCCGTCATCGGCGGCAGCGCGGCGTGCGGGTCGATCTCGGGCAGCATCGAGAGCGCGACCGAATGAGTGGAGTGCAGATGCACGATTGCCCGCGCGCTTCCGCGCGTATCGTAGAGCGCGGTGTGCAGCGGAACTTCCTTGGTCGGCGCATCGCCGGACATGAGCCGGCCCTGATCGTCCAGCCGCGACAGTTTTGCAGGATCGAGGAAGCCGAGCGAGGCGTTGGTCGGCGTCACCAGCCAGCCGCCGCTATCCAGCCTGACACTGATATTGCCGGAGGAGCCCGGCGTCAGCCCGCGCTCGAACAGGGACCGTCCGAAGCGGCAGATATCCTCACGCAGCCTTGTCTCGTTGCTTGTTTCAGTTTTCATGGCCGTCATGCTCGCTTGTCTCACGCTTTGGCAGCGCGGCCAAGCCGTGTTATTCGAGATCACGAGCCGCCGCAAAGGCGGCCGTCCGGGAAACGTTCGCAAGGGTTAGTTGCATGTCCGCCTCCACGTCACAAAATCAGCGCATCGCGGTCATCGGGCTCGGCTCGATGGGGTACGGCATGGCGACCTCGCTGAAGCGCGCCGGCCATACGGTCACCGGCTGCGACGTTTCGGCTGATGCGGTGGCGCGTTTTGTCAAGGACGGCGGCGCCGGCGCCACAACGCCGGCCGAGGCGGCCAAGGGCGCGGACATCGTCGTCAGCGTCGTCGTCAATGCCGCGCAGACCGAAGCGATCCTGTTCGGCAAGGACGGCGTGGCCGAGACCCTGCCGAAGGACAGCGTCTTCATCTCCTCTGCGACCATGGATCCCGACGTGGCCCGGCGCCTGGCAAAAGAGCTGGAAGCGACCGGCCGAAATTACCTGGATGCGCCGATCTCCGGCGGCGCGCAACGCGCCGCGCAAGGCGAGCTGACGATCCTTGCTTCGGGCAGTCCCGCCGCCTTCGCCAAGGCGCGCCCGGCGCTCGATGCCATGGCAGCAAAGCTCTACGAGCTCGGCGATGCCGCTGGCGAAGGCGCGGCCTTCAAGATGATCAACCAGCTGCTGGCCGGCGTGCATATCGCTGCCGCCAGCGAAGCGATAGCGTTCGCGGCCAAGCAGGGCCTCGACATCCGCAAGGTCTATGAGGTGATCACGGCGTCTGCCGGCAATTCGTGGATGTTCGAGAACCGTATGCCGCACGTGCTCGACGGCGACTACACGCCGCGGAGCGCGGTGGAGATCTTCGTCAAGGATCTCGGCATCATCCAGGACATGGCGCGCAGCGCCAGATTCCCGGTGCCGGTTTCCGCCGCAGCCCTCCAGATGTTCCTGATGACGTCAGCTGCCGGCATGGGGCGTGACGATGATGCGTCGGTGGCGCGAATGTATGCGCAGGTCACCGGCGTAAAACTTCCCGGCGACAAGTAGAAGAGGATTCCAATGCCCCGTTTCGCCGCCAACCTCTCGATGATGTTCACCGAGGTGCCGTTTCTCGACCGGTTTGACGCCGCCGCGGCAGCCGGCTTCACCGCCGTCGAATTTCTCTTTCCCTATGAGCATCCGGTCGAGGCGATCGGCGAGCGGCTCAAGCGCAACGGCCTGGCACAGGCGCTGTTCAACCTGCCGCCGGGCGACTGGAATGCCGGCGAGAAAGGTTTTGCTGCGTTGCCGGCGCGCTTTGCCGACCTCAAGGCGAGCCTGGAGACGGCGCTGCCTTACGCCAAAGCGACCGGCGTCAAGCGGCTGCATTTGATGGCGGGCATCGCCAACCGCGGCGAACGGGTGGCGATCGAGGCCTTCTACAAATCGGTGACGTGGGCTGCGGAATTCTTCGCGCCGCATGGCATCGACATCGTGCTCGAGCCGATCAACGCTCGCAACGTCCCAGGTTACTTCCTCAACGATTTCGGCTTCGCGCGCGATTTGATCCAGGAGTTGAGGCTTCCCAATTTGAAGCTCCAGTTCGACATCTATCATTGCGGGATCATCCATGGCGACGTCACCATGCGGCTGCGCGAGATGATGCCGATCATCGGCCACATCCAGATCGCCAGCATTCCCTCGCGCAACGAGCCCGACGGCGAGGAGCTCAATTATCCGTTCCTGTTCGATGAGCTCGACCGCCTCGGCTACGCTGGATTCGTCGGCTGCGAATACAATCCGCGCGGCAAGACCACCGATGGCCTGGCCTGGTTCAAGCCCTATGCTGGAGTGAAGTCGTGACACTTGCGCTGGGTTGCATCGCCGATGACTACACCGGCGCCTCCGATCTCGCCAACACGCTCACGCGCGCCGGCTTGCGCACGGTGCAGACCATCGGCGTGCCTGCTGACGATCTGAAGCTGCCGGAAGTCGACGCCGTCGTGGTGTCGCTGAAGAGCCGCTCGATCGAGGCGGGGCTTGCGGTGTCGCGCTCGCGCGCGGCGGAGAAATGGCTGCGTGGTCGCGGCGCGAGCCACGTGCTGTTCAAGATCTGCTCGACCTTCGATTCCACCGATGCCGGCAATATCGGGCCGGTGATGGACGCGCTGCGCGCCGATTGCGGCGAGGCGGTCGTGCTGGTGACGCCGGCTTTCCCCGAAACCGGCCGCACCGTCTACCAGGGCAATCTGTTCGTCGGCGCCGTGCCGCTGAACGAGAGCCCTTTGAAGGACCATCCGCTCAACCCGATGCATGATTCCAATCTGGTGCGCGTGCTGGCGCGCCAGAGCAAGACGCAGATCGGTCTCGTCGATCTCGCGACCCTCGCGCGCGGGGCGGAGGCCGTGCACGGCCGGCTTGCCGAACTATCAGGCAAGGGTATCGGCGCCGCCATCATTGACGCCGTGTTCGACCGCGACCTCGAGACCATCGGCCTCGTCGCCGCAGAGCACCGGCTGTCGGTCGGCGCCTCCGGTATCGGCCTCGGGCTCGCCCGCGCGCTGGTGTCGACCGGCAAGGTCAAATCGGCCACCACAAGCGGCGACCAGCGCGCCGCCGTCGGTGGACAGGTGGCGTGCCTCGCCGGAAGCTGCTCGCAAGCCACCTTGCAGCAGATCGCCAATGCCGAACGGGTCATGCCGGTGCTCCGTCTCGATCCTGACCGTATTCTTACGGGCGCGAACGAAACGCAGCGTGCGCTGGACTGGGCGAAGGAGCGATTGGCCCAGGGGCCCGTGCTGATTGCATCGAGCGCGACGCCGGCTGACGTTGCTGCGCTCCAGGCGCGTCACGGCCGCGACGCCGCAGGGCACGCCATCGAGCAGACGATGGCCGACATCGCCGAAAGCCTTGTGAAAGCAGGGGTGCGGCGCTTGATCGTCGCCGGCGGCGAGACCTCTGGCGCCGTGGTCGATCGGTTGAAGATTCCCGGATTTCTCGTTGGAGTGGAGATCGCTGCGGGTGTCCCCGTGCTGCGCGCTGTCGGTGCTGAAAAAGCCGGCATGTTGCTCGCTCTCAAGTCCGGAAATTTCGGTGGAGCGCAGTTTTTTTCGGATGCGATCGGGCTCATGCGCTGAGCGCAGGGCATTCTTATCCCCCTGTTCATCTCTTTCGGGTTCCTTACCCGTGAGGAATCAGAGTTCACATCTGCCCAGATGCTTTGTTGGTGATGTCGGCACTGCTCCCCTCGGTTGATTGGTAAATTCCCGGACGCGACCGCGCCCAGCAAAGAGATCCGATTATGTTCGCCTCCCTCTCCATCCGCGCCAAGATCATCAGTGTCGTGGCGTTCCTGCTGGTCGCGATGACAGGCATGGGCCTGCTCGCCGTCATGAAGATGCGGTCGATCAACGCGAACACGGTCGATATCACCACGAACTGGATGCCCAGCGTGCGGGTGATCGGCGATCTGCGCGCCGGCGTCATCACCTACCGCAACGTTATCCGCGAGCATATGCTGGCGGAAACGCTGGAGGAGAAGCTCGCGGCGGAGAAGACCCTCGCGACGGTGGTCGAGGCCAATACCAAATTCCGCAAGGCATACGAGGCGATGATTACCTCGCCCGAGGAGCGCGCGCTTTACAGCCAGTGGTCCAAGATCTGGGAGGACTACAAGAAGGGCACCCAGGAAGTCATGGCGTTATCGCGCAAGGAGGCCGGCAAGATTCCGCACGAGGCGCACGAGTTGAACACCAAGACAGTCAACAAGATCGGGCTTGAGGCCGACGCGATTCTGGCCAAGGACATCGAGCTGAACACCACGGGCGGCGATCAGGCCTCCGCCGATGCCTCCGACACCTATTACTACGCCTTCGTACTCGTCGCGATCATCCTCGGCGCCGCCGTCGTCATTGGCATTGGCGTCGGCTTCTATCTCGTCCAGGACGTCTCCAGCGGCATCAACTCCATCATCCAGCCGATGCAGGCGCTCGGCAAAGGCGACCTTTCCGCCGAGGTCCCGCACCGTGGCGAGAAGACCGAGATCGGCGCCATGGCCGACGTGCTCCAGGTCTTCAAGGAAGCGCTGATCGCCAAGAAGGCTGCCGACGAGGCTGCTGCGGCCGACGCCGAAGCCAAGATCGAGCGCGGCCGCCGCGTCGACAATGTCACCCGCGAATTCGAAACGATGATCGGCGAGATCGTCCAGACCGTGTCGTCGGCCTCGACCCAGCTCGAATCCTCCGCCTCGACCCTGACTTCGACCGCCGATCGTTCGCAGCGGCTGGCGACCACTGTTGCCGCCGCTTCGGAAGAGGCTTCCACCAACGTCCAGTCGGTGGCTTCGGCGACGGAAGAGATGGCCTCCTCGGTCGGCGAGATCAGCCGTCAGGTGCAGGAATCGGCGCGGATGGCGGGTGACGCCGTCGGCCAGGCCCGCGCCACTACCGAGCGCGTCAGCGAGCTGTCGAAAGCCGCTTCGCGCATTGGCGATGTCGTCGAGCTCATCAACACCATCGCCGGCCAGACCAACCTGCTGGCGCTGAACGCCACCATCGAGGCGGCGCGCGCCGGTGAAGCCGGCCGCGGCTTCGCGGTGGTCGCCTCCGAAGTGAAGGCGCTGGCCGAACAGACCGCGAAGGCGACCGGCGAGATCGGCCAGCAGATCTCCGGCATCCAGGCGGCGACCAACGACTCGGTCGGCGCGATCAAGGAGATCTCCTCGACCATCGAGCGTCTCTCGGAAATCTCCTCCGCGATTGCGGCCGCGGTGGAAGAGCAGGGTGCCGCGACCCAGGAAATCGCCCGCAACGTCCAGCAGGCGGCGCAGGGCACCCAGCAGGTCTCGTCCAACATCACCGACGTGCAGCGCGGCGCCACCGAAACCGGCACAGCTTCCTCGCAAGTACTCTCGGCGGCGCAGATGCTGTCGAACGACTCGACCCGGTTGAAAACCGAGGTCAGCAAGTTCCTGACCAACGTTCGGGCGGCGTAGACCTCAAGAAGATGTCAGTTCTGAAAGCGGTGCCTCCGGGCGCCGCTTTTTTGCGTGGTTGAAGGCCCTTCCTGTAATCTTTCGACGAGAGGCTGCATATCTGGAATGCGATTTCGCTGTGCGATAGCAGGGAATTGACCGCGCGTGACACGCTGTCGTTGGCCATTTCGGCGGTGTTCGGGTAAATCAGCCGAGGAACCGGTGGGGCGTGTTCCTTGTCCCCCGTATTTGGACTTGTCCCCCGTATTTGGAATTGCCTGACGAATGATTGCTCTGGTCCGTATTGCCCTGAGCCGGCCCTATACGTTTGTCGTGCTGGCGCTCCTGCTTCTGATCATCGGACCGCTCGCGGCGCTGCGGACGCCGACCGACATCTTTCCGGACATCCGCATCCCCGTGATCGGCGTGGTCTGGCAGTACACGGGCCTGCCGCCGGACCAGATGTCCGGCCGTATCACCACGCCGTTCCAGCGGGCGCTGACGACGACGGTCAACGACATCGAGCACATCACCGCCAATTCCTATAACGGCTTTGGCATCATCAAGATATTCTTCCAGCCCAATGTCGACATCCGCACCGCCAATGCGCAGGTCACCGCGATCTCGCAGACGCTGATCAAGCAGATGCCGCCGGGCGCGACGCCGCCCTTGATCCTGAACTACTCCGCCTCGACCGTCCCGATCATCCAGGTGGCGCTGTCGGGCGATGGCCTGACTGAGCAGAACCTCGCCGACATCGGCATCAACCAGCTCCGCACGCCGCTCGTCACCGTGCCCGGTGCGGCGATCCCGTACCCGTTCGGCGGCAAGCAGCGCCAGGTCCAGATCGACCTCGACCCGACCGCGCTTCAGGCCCGCGGCCTTTCGGGCCAGGACGTCGCCAATGCGCTCGCAGCCCAAAACCTGATCACGCCGGTGGGCACCCAGAAGATCGGCACCTTCGAATACAGCATCCAGCTCAACAACTCGCCGCTCAAGATCGACGAGCTCGGCAATCTGCCGATCAAGACCGTCAACGGCGCGATGGTCTATGTGCGCGACGTCGCCACCGTGCGCGACGGCAATCCGCCGCAGACCAACATCGTCCACGTCGACGGCAACCGCTCGGTGCTGATGATGGTGCTGAAGGCGGGCGCGACCTCGACGCTCGATATCATCGCCGGCATCAAGCAGAAGGTCATCGACGTCAAGGATCAGTTGCCGGATGCGCTGAAGATCGGCTTCATCGGCGACCAGTCGGTGTTCGTCCGCGGTGCGATTCAAGGCGTCGCCTTCGAAGGTGTGATCGCGGCGCTGCTCACCAGCGTCATGATCCTGCTGTTCCTCGGCAGCTGGCGCTCGACCCTCATCATCGCGGTCTCGATCCCGCTGTCCGTGCTCGGTGCCATCGTCATGCTCTCGGCGATCGGCGAGACGCTCAATATCATGACGCTCGGCGGCCTTGCGCTCGCGGTCGGCATCCTGGTCGACGACGCCACGGTGACCATCGAGAATATCAATTACCATCTCGAGCAGGGCAAGCCGGTCGAGCAGTCGATCCTCGACGGCGCCAACCAGATCGTGACGCCGGCCTTCGTCTCGCTGCTCTGTATCTGTATCGTGTTCGTGCCGATGTTCTTCCTCACCGGCGTCGCGCGCTTCCTGTTCGTGCCGATGGCTGAAGCGGTGATGTTCGCGATGATCTGGTCGTTCATCCTGTCGCGCACGCTGGTGCCGACCATGGCGAACTATCTGCTGCATGCGCACGTCCATCATGAGGGCGAGCCACCGAAGTCGCGCAATCCCTTCGTCTGGTTCCAGCGCGGATTCGAGGCGCGGTTCGAGCGTATTCGCGGCGGTTACCGCGGTCTGCTCGGCATGGCGCTGGCGCATCGCGCGGTGTTCGTGATCGGCTTCCTCTGCGTGGTCGGTGCCTCCTTCGCGCTGGTGCCGTTCCTGGGGCGCAATTTCTTCCCCGCCGTCGATGCCGGCAACATCCTGATGCATGTGCGCACCCAGGTCGGCACTCGCGTCGAGGAGGCCGCCAACCAGCTCGCGGATGTGCAGAAGGCGGTGCGCAAGCTGATTCCCAGCGAGATCGAGACCATGACCGACAACATCGGCATGCCGATCTCCGGTATCAACATGACCTACAACAACACCGGCGTGATCGGTCCGCAGGACGGCGACATCCAGATCAAGCTGAAGGAAGGTCACAAGCGGACCGAGGAACATGTGCGGGTGCTGCGCGAGCAATTGCCGCGGCTGTTCCCAGGCGTCAGCTTCGCCTTCCTGCCGGCCGACATCGTCAGCCAGATCCTGAATTTCGGTGCGCCGGCGCCGATCGATCTCCAGATCCGCGGCGCCAATCTCGACGGCAACTTTGCCTACGCCAACAAGTTGCTCGCCAGGGTCCGCCGGATTCCAGGCATTGCCGATGCCCGCATCCAGCAATCACCGAACCTGCCGACCTTCAATATCGATGTCGATCGCACCCGTGCGCAATATGTCGGCCTGACCGAGCGCGATGTCACCAATAGCCTCGTGGTCAATCTCGCCGGCTCCTCACAGGTCGCGCCGACCTACTATCTCAACCCGGACAACGGCGTGTCCTACTCGATCGTGATGCAGACGCCGCAATACCAGATCGATTCGCTCGGCGCGTTGCAGACGCTGCCGATCACCGCGGCCGGCGCCTCGCAGTCGCCAATCCTCGGCGGCATCGCCGACATCAAGCGTGCAACCTCGAGCGCGGTGGTGTCGCAGTACGACATTCAAAACCTCGTGCAGATCTTTGCCACGACGTCGGGCCGCGATCTCGGCGCGGTCGCAACCGACATCCGCCAGGCCATCGCCGACACCGCCAAGGAGGTGCCGAAGGGCTCCTCCGTGGCGTTGCTTGGTCAGGTGCAGACCATGAACAGCGCCTTCACCGGCCTTCTGTTCGGCCTGCTCGGCGCCGTCGTGCTGATCTACTTCTTGATCGTCGTGAACTTCCAGTCCTGGTCCGATCCGTTCGTGATCATCACGGCGCTGCCGGCAGCCCTTGCCGGCATCATTTGGATGCTGTTCACGACCCAGACCACGCTGTCCGTGCCGGCGCTGACCGGCGCGATCATGTGCATGGGCGTGGCCACCGCCAACAGCGTGCTAGTGATCTCCTTCGCCCGCGAGCGCTATGAGGAGCTCGGCGATCCCATTGCGGCCGCGCTGGAAGCCGGCTTCGTCCGGTTCCGCCCGGTGCTGATGACTGCGCTTGCCATGATCATCGGCATGGCGCCGATGGCGCTCGGGCTGGGCGAGGGCGGCGAGCAGAATGCGCCGCTTGGCCGCGCCGTGATCGGCGGCCTGATCTTTGCAACCTTCGCAACGCTGATCTTTGTTCCCGTGGTGTTCAGTATGGTACACAAGAAACAAGGCGCCAAAGCCGCCGCCCGATCGGAGACTCCGCATGTCGCCCACTGAACCCCGCTCCCCGGTGTCGCACCGGAAACTGGGCATTTTCGGCGTGGTGGCGCTGATTGCGGCAGGCCTCGTGGTTGGCACCGGCATCCGGGCCCGCGAGGAGCAAGGCTCCAAGCTGAAGGAATGGACCGACGACCAGGCCGTTCCCAGCGTTGCGGTGACGCTGCCAAACGCCAAGGCGCTCAATTCCACCATCGATCTGCCGGGCCGGCTCGAGGCCTATTACCGCGCTCCGATCTTCGCGCGCGTCTCCGGCTATCTCAAAAGCTGGAGCGCGGACATCGGCGCCCGCGTCAAGGCCGGCCAGGTGATCGCCGAGATCGAGGCGCCAGACCTCGACCAGCAGCTCCTGCAGGCCCGCGCCGACCTCGCCAGCCAGCAAGCCAGCGCCAGGCTGTCGGAAGCAACCCTGAATCGGCGCAAGACGCTGGTCGCCTCCAACTTCGTCTCGGCGCAGGAAATCGACGAGCGCACCGCCGATCTCTCCAACAAGAATGCCGCGGTCCATTCCGGCCAGGCCAATGTCGAGCGTCTCGAGGCGCTGGCCGGCTACAAGAAGATCACGGTGCCATTCGATGGCGTGGTCACGGCGCGCGACACCGACGTTGGCGCGCTGATCAACGCGGGCGGCGGCTCGGGGCCGGCGATGTTCGTGGTCTCCGACATCACCAAGCTGCGCGTCTACGTCAACGTTCCCCAGAACTACGTGCCGGCGATCAAGATCGGCGCAAAGGCCTCCATCGTGATGCCGGAATATCCGAACCGGACCTTCCAGGCGACGGTGGAAGCTTCTTCCCAGGCCGTCGACGTCGCATCGGGCACCACGCGGATGCAGCTTGGGCTGGACAATTCCAACGGCGAGCTGATGCCCGGCGGCTATGCGAGCGTGAAGCTCAACCTCCAGCGCGACACCGCGCCGCTCAGCATTCCCGCCAGCGCCCTGATCTTCAACGGCAGCGGCCTGCGTGTTGCGACCGTCGGTGCGGACGAGAAGGTGCAGTTCAAGACCGTGACCATCGCCCGTGATCTCGGCAAGGAGATTGAGCTAGCCTCGGGCATCACACCGGACGACCGCGTCATCACTGCCCCGCCGGACGGTTTGTCTGATGGCGATGCGGTTCGCGTCGTTGGTGCCGGCGGCAAGCCGGCAACTGCGTCGGAAAAGCAGGCGCCGAAGAGCTAGTTAAGGGCGGTCTCGTGCCCCGGACGCAGCGCAGCACGAAGTGGTGCGCTGCTGAGCCGGGGCCCATCTCTCCTCAAAGTACCGTGTTGCTTTATGGGTCCCGGCTCAGCGGAGCGGCATTGCATGCCGCACCGCGTCCGGGACACGAGAGCTAGCTACGCCACCCGCCACTCCGGTGTGCCATCGGCTGCCAGGGTGATCTCGCCAATTGAGCCGACTGGCGTCTTATCCATGTTCGATAGATGCGCCAGCGTCGCACTATCGCTCGCCGGAATCCGTGCCAGCGTGCGCCGGTCATCCGCCGTGCGCAACATCACCACACCGTGCTCGGCATCGCTGTCACGGCCGTAGAGCACGGTAAAGCTCTCCACCTTGCCTTTTCCGCTCGCCTCCGTGACGAACTCCGGCACCGCGCGCCTGTTGCGGTCGGCCTCATCTTGCACGCTGGTCTCCTGCGCCAGCGCTTCGCGCGGTGGCGTCTTCGACACCACCAGAGCGTGATGCTTGGTGACGAAGCCGCCCTGGCCGTACAGCAGGCCGAGCTTGTCGCCGTCGCGCAGGCGCCGCACCATCGCGCAGGCTGCATGCGTCATGTAGGTGTTGAGCGGCGCGCCGAAGAAGGTGAGCCCGCCGGTTACCGTGGGCTGCACGTCGGCGCCCAGCCCCAGCGTCCGCCGCGCCATCTTCGGCACGCAAGGGAAGCAGCTGTACAGCTCGATCGCGTCGAAATTTTTACCGTCGCCGCCGGCGATATCCATCACGGCCGTCAGCACCGCGTTCTGCGGATGGCTCTCGTAAAACTGGTCGCGCACGAGATAGTCGGGCGGCTCCTCGGCAGACGCGCCGCCGAGCGGATAGACCAGCTTGTCCTCAGCAATGCCAGCCGCACGCGCCCTGGCAAGGCTGGTGAGCAACAGCGCGCCGCCCATGTTGACGCTTGGGTTGGCGACCATCAGCTTGTTGTAGGGCCAGGCGATCAACCGGTTGTCCGCGGTCGGCGTCGTGATCTCCTCGGGCGCATAGCGCCGCTTCAGCCAGGAGTTGGGATTTTGCGCGGCAGCGTCCGAATAGCGCGACCACAGCGTGCCTGATTCCGCCATCGCCTCGCGCGGTGTCTGGCCCCAATGCGCGGACGATGCCGCTTCATAGAACGGATAGACGGTCACGGGCCGGAACACGCCGAGCTTGATAGCCAGTGGCTTCTGAAACGCAGCGCCGCGCTTCGGCTCCGGGACATCGTGGGCGAACGGCGTCCATGGCAGTTTGACGCCGGCGCGCTCGGCCTTGGTTGCCGTCGATTGCGCTTCCGCGCCGCAGACCGCGGCGACGGTGCATTCGCCGCGCGCGATGCGTTTGGCTGCCTCGTGAATGAAGCGGATCGGGCTCTCGCCGCCGACCGGACCGTAATAGCAATGCGCCGGCGAGACGCCGAGCCGTTGCGCAAGCAGCTTCTCCGGATCGCGATAGCGCCAGCTCAGGAAGTTGACGACGTCGAGCGATTGCACCTCACCGAGCAGCTTCGCGCCGGCGTCAGCTTCGGCGCGTCGCAGCGCCTGTTCGAGCAGATCGAGCGGCTCGAGGCCCTCGGCGATCTCCTTGGGGCGGTCGACGATCTCGCCGATGCCGACGATGACGGGGATGCGGTCTTCGGGAACAATGGTCTTTTCGGTCATGGCCTCAATTCACGATATCGATTGTTTTCGTCATTGCGAGCGTAGCGAAGCAATCCAGAATCTTTCCGCGATGACGGTCTGGATTGCTTCGCTACGCTCGCAATGACAGGTGGTTGTTACTCCGCCACCAGCGCATTCATGTGCTCGACGGCTTCGGCAAACTCTTCCTTGAACTCCTGCACCACGGCGCCGGCCGATTTCACGCTGTCGATCAGGCCGACGCCCTGGCCGACGAAATAGCTGACGAGGTCGCGCGCTTTGGCGTTGCCGGCGGCCGCGGCTCGGTCGATCGAGTTGAAGGCATCGCGGCTGATGATGCTTTGAAGCGGCATCGGCAGCGCGCCGGGACTTTCCGGCGCGCGGTCCCAGGCATCGGTCCAGACCGAACGGAGCTGTCGCGCCGGCTTTCCGGTGCGGCCCTTCGAGCGGATTGCGTCACGGGACGACGCAGCGATCATCTTCTCGCGAAAGATCTCACTGGTCTCGGACTCGACGGTGGCAAGCCACACCGAGCCGGTCCAGGCGCCGGCTGCACCCATCGCCATGCAGGCTGCCATCTGCCGGCCAGTCATGATGCCGCCAGCCGCCAGCACCGGCACGTCGCGGACCTTCTTGATCGCCTTGATCACCTCGGGCACCAGCACCATGGTCGAGACCTCGCCGCAATGGCCGCCGGCTTCGGTGCCCTGCACCACGAGGATATCGACACCGGCCGCGACCTGGCGCAACGCGTGCTCCTTGGCGCCGACAAGGGCGGCCACGGGCACGTTGTGCCTCTTGCCCATCTCGATCATCGCTTTCGGCGGCACGCCCAGTGCGTTCGCGATCAGCCGGATCGGATGATTGAAGGAGACTTTTAACAGATCCAGCGCGGTCTTGGCATCGAACGGCTGCGGCTCGTCGTCGGCCACATCGGTTGTCATCAGCTCGATGTCGTACTTCTTCAGGAGATCGCTGGTGTATTTGCGGTGCTCTGGCGGCACGCGCGCCTCCAGGCTCTTCCAGGTGACGTCCTTCTCGCCCGCGGTCGAGATGTTTTCGGGAATCAGCACATCGATGCCGTAGGGCTTGCCGTCGATGTGGTCGTCGATCCATTTCAGCTCGCGTTCGAGCGTATCGGGCGTGTGCACGGTGGCGCCGAGCACGCCAAAGCCGCCGGCACGGCTGACGGCAGCAACGACGTCGCGGCAATGGCTGAAGGCGAGCAGCGGAAACTCGATGCCCAGCATGTCGCAGATCGGCGATTTCATGATCCTCTCCCGGCGGCCTTCACGTTGCTGTTGTTGTCTCTCGGGCGAAGGCCATCGAAGCTAGGCCATCGTCTTGCGCAATGCCAATCCGGATTTGGCAACGCATCTTGCGTGCACACGCCGTGCTGCGTGCCAGGCCGCACGCGGGGGCTCGGCAGGGCGGCCTCCATTTCCAGGCCTTCCTCGGCAAGGTCAAGTTGCATGACCCGGACGTGAGCTCCGCGCCTCGTGCAGACCCGGCAGGGCTTGTCATCGGCCGTCAGCGGGCTAATTAATGCATGCGCATCTTTTCGCCGGAGCCCTCGCATGACCGATACCCCTTACGTGCCGCCAAAAGTCTGGACCTGGAACAAGGAGAATGGCGGCCAGTTCGCCAGCATCAATCGGCCGATTGCCGGGGCCACCCACGACAAGGAGCTGCCGGTCGGCAAGCATCCCTTCCAGCTCTATTCGCTAGCGACGCCGAACGGGGTGAAGGTGACGGTGATGCTGGAGGAGCTTCTGGCGCTCGGCCACAAGGGCGCCGAATACGACGCCTGGCTGATCAGAATAGGCAATGGCGACCAGTTCGGCAGCGGCTTTGTCGACATCAACCCGAACTCGAAAATCCCGGCGCTGATGGACCGCTCGGGTCCGGAGCCGATCCGGGTGTTCGAGTCCGGCTCGATCCTGTTCTATCTCGCCGAGAAGTTCGGTGCCTTCCTGCCGAAGGACATCAAGGTCCGCACCGAAGCCATGTCCTGGCTCTTCTGGCAGATGGGCAGCGCACCCTATCTCGGCGGCGGCTTCGGCCACTTCTACGCCTATGCGCCGTTCAAGATCGAATACGCCATCGATCGCTTTGCGATGGAGACCAAGCGCCAGCTCGACGTGCTCGACCGGCGCCTTGCCGATAACGAATATCTCGCGGGCAAGGACTACACCATCGCGGATATGGCGGTGTGGCCCTGGTACGGCGCGCTCGCAAAGGGGCTGGTCTACGGCGCCGGCGAGTTCCTGTCGGTGCAGGACTACAAGAACGTGCAGCGCTGGACCGACCAGATCGCAAAACGCCCCGCGGTGAAGCGCGGCCGCATGGTCAACCGCGTCTCAGGCGACCCCGCCAGCCAGCTTCACGAACGCCACGACGCGAGCGATTTCGAGACCAGGACCCAGGACAAGATCGGCGAAGTGGCTGCTGCGTCGTAGGGCGGTGCTCACTTCACCTCGCCCCGCTTGCGGGGAGAGGTCCGATTGCATCGAAGATGCAATCCGGATGAGGGGGAGTCTCCGCGAGTCCAATTGCCATCGTCCCTCGCGGAGACTCCCCCTCATCCCGACCTTCTCCCCGCAAGCGGGGAGAAGGGGAAGAAAGACCTCACGCCATGCTCAACTCGTGGCGACCCACCACCATCCAGTGCACCTCGTCCGGACCGTCCGCAAAGCGCAGGTGGCGGACGTCCTGGTACATCTCGGCCAGCGGCGTCCAGTGCGAGATGCCGGTGGCGCCGTGCATCTGGATCGATTGGTCGATGATCTTGCAGGCCCGCTCCGGCACCATGGCCTTGACCATGGAGACCCAGACGCGGGCTTCCTTGTTGCCGAGCACGTCCATCGCCTTCGCGGCCTTCAGCACCATCAAGCGCATCGCTTCGATCTCGCAGCGCGCCTGCGCGATGATCTGCATGTTGCCGCCGAGATGGGCGATCTTCTTGCCGAAGGCTTCGCGGGTGAGGCCGCGCTGCACCATCAGGTCGAGCGCCTTCTCGGCCTTGCCGATGGTGCGCATGCAGTGATGGATGCGGCCGGGTCCGAGGCGGAGCTGCGAGATCTCGAAGCCGCGGCCTTCGCCGAGCAGCATGTTCTCCTTGGGCACGCGGACATTGTTGAATCGCATGTGCATGTGACCGCGCGGCGCGTGGTCCTGACCGAACACATACATGGGCCCGAGCACCTCGACGCCGGGCGTGTCGCGCGGCACCAGGATCTGCGACTGCTGCTTGCTCGGCGCCGCGTCCGGATTGGTCTTCACCATCACGATGAGTATCTTGCAGCGGGGATCGCCGACGCCGGAGATGTAATACTTCTCGCCGTTGATGACCCACTCGTCACCGACGAGCTTTGCAGTCGTCGAGATGTTCTTGGCATCGGAGGAGGCGACGTTCGGCTCGGTCATGACATAGGCCGAGCGGATCTCGCCGTTCATCAGCGGCTTCAGCCACTTCTCTTTCTGCTCCTTGGTGCCGACGCGCTCCAGCACCTCCATGTTGCCGGTGTCGGGCGCCGAGCAGTTCATGGTCTCCGACGCGAGCGGGCTCTTGCCGAGCTCGGAGGCGATATAGGCGTAGTCGAGATTCTTCAGGCCCTGGCCGGTCTCGTCATCGGGCAGGAAGAAGTTCCAGAGGCCTTCCTTCTTGGCCTTGTTCTTGGCGACCTCAAGCACCTCGATCTGCTTCGGTGTGAAGCTCCAGCGATCCTGTTTGCCTTCGCCGGCCTTGGCGAACTCGATCGACATCGGCTCGACCGTCTCGCGAATGAATTTCCTGACGTGATCGTAGAGCGACCGCACCTGGTCCGACATGCGGAGATCGTTGAGCTCGTCGCCGGGATTGAGCGTGTAGTTGGTGGTGCGGGGAATGTAGGCGTGCTTTGTCATTGTTCCTCCCGGGGTCACTGAGATCGCGTTGGGCCGGAGAATAGTCGCAGCACGGCCAAAGCGCGAGCGCGTATTTTCTCACGCAAGCCATGCCATGCGATGGAATTTCGCAAGGGCGTTTGAAATGTTGTTTGAATCGAGGAGCGCTGTTTCGATGTGCTCGCCGCGCTCTCCGCTGTCATCGCCCGATTCAATCGGGCGATCCAGTATTCCAGAGACGGAAGTGATTGAACCGAGAAGCCGCGGCTTCAATCAGTTCGGCATCCGGTGCATCGCGCAGATCTTGTTGCCGTCGAGATCGCGCAAATAGGCGATATACAGCTTGTTTCCCGCGCCCTCGCGAATGCCGGGCGGATTTTCGATCGGCGTTCCGCCAGCGGCGACGCCGGCGGCGTGCCACTTGTCGACCTGCTCAGGCGAGTTGGCGGCAAAGCCGATGGTGCCACCATTCGCACAGGTCGCCGGCTCGCCGTTGATCGGCTTCGACACCGAGAATACGCCGGTCCTGGTGAAGTAGAAAATGCGATGGCCGTCGACCTTCGCCGGACGTACTTCGAGCGTGTTCAGCAAATTGTCGTAGAAGACCTTCGCCTTGTCGAGATCGTTGGTGCCAATCATGATGTGCGAAAACATTTGCCCTATCCCCTCAGCGCTTGCAAAACCAGAGACCGTAGGTGGGCAAAGCGCAGCGTGCCCACCACGGTAGTCGAAAGCGCTCATGGTGGGCATGGCGCAGATGCGCCTTTGCCCACCCCACGAGATCTCAAAACGCCGTATAGCCGCCGTCGATCACGAACGTATCCGCGGTGTGATACGACGACGCCTTGCTCATCAGATACACCGCGATGCCGCCGAAATCGGATGCCTCGCCGAAGCGCCGCACCGGAATGCGCGGCATCACGTTGGCGACGAATTTTTCGTTGGCCATGATGCTTGATGTCATGTCGCTCTTGATCCAGCCCGGCAGGATCGCGTTCGCGGTGACGCCGTGGCGCGCCAGCTCGACGCCGAGCGCGCGCACCAGCGCGTTGATGGCGGCCTTGGTCGCCGCATAATGCTCGTTGCGCGCAGTGCCGAAGATCGAGGCGAGGCTCGAGGTCGCAACCAGCCGGCCAAAGGGATCGCCGGCATTGGCGCGGTCGGTCATGTGCTTTGCGGCCGCCTGGAAGGCGTGGAACACACCATCGAGATTGGTCGCAAACATCGCGCGCCATTCCGCCTCGGTGCGCTCGATGAAGGACCTGCGGCCGCCACCGCCGATGCCGGCATTGGCGAAGCAGCCGTCGACCCGGCCGAAGCTGTCGAGCGTCGCGTTCATAGCGGCATTGACGGAGGCTGGATCGGTGACGTCGCAGACGCGGGTATCGACCTTGCCGGTGAGGCCCGCCATGCTCGCGGCAGCAGCCTTGTTCTTGTCAGCATTGCGGCCCCAGATCGAGACGTTGCAGCCTTGGCCGGCGAGCGCCTGCGCGATGCCGAGTCCGATACCGCCATTGCCGCCGGTGATCACCGCGACGCGGCCGGAGAGGTCGAAAAGATTCATGGCGCGTTTCCTGTTTTTGGCAAGGCTTCTTGGTGTGCCGCGCGTCAGCCGGTGCGCGCAAGATCATGCGATATGACGGTGGGGTATGCTTTCGTCACCATGGACAAGACCGCGCCAAAAATCAAATATGCGCCCCGGCAAACAAATTCCGGTCTGCGAAACTGACGCGGGCCGCAACCGACGAGGAAACGATGCAGTTCAAACACGTCACGCTCGAAATCGATGGTTCGGTTGCGATCATCAGGCTCGATCATCAGGAGGTGATGAACGCAGTCTCCGTGGACATGCTGGGCGGGCTCTCCGATGCGCTCGACGCGATCGAGGAGAAAAAGGATGAGGTGCGCTGCGTCGTGCTGACCGGCGCCGGGCGGGCGTTCTGCACCGGTGCGAATCTTCAGGGCCGCAACAACCAGTCGAAGAAGACCAAGGCCGGCCTGACGCTCGAGACCGGCTTTCATCCGTTCCTGCGCCGCGTCCGCAATCTGCATTGCCCGATCGTCACGGCGGTCAACGGCCCGGCGGCGGGCGCCGGCATGAGCTTCGCGTTGCTCGGCGACATGATTTTATGCGCGCGGTCGTCTTACTTTCTTCAAGCCTTCCGCCGCATCGGCCTCGTGCCGGATTGCGGCTCGACCTGGCTGCTGCCGCGCCTGATCGGCAAGGCGCGCTCGGTCGAATTGTCGCTGATGGGCGAGCGGCTGCCGGCCGAAAAGGCGCTGGAATGGGGCCTCATCAACCGCGTCTACGATGACGGCGTGCTGATGGAGGAGGCGATGAAGCTCGCGCGCGATCTCGCCAGCGGCCCGACGGTCGCGCTGTCGCTGATCCGCAAGCTGTATTGGGACAGCCCGGAAAACTCCTTCGAGGACCAGCTCAATCTCGAATTCCAGTGCCAGCTCCGCGCCGGCGATACGCAGGATTTTCGCGAAGGTGTCGGCGCCTTCCTGGAGAAGCGTCCGGCGCAGTTCAAAGGCAAATGATCGAGGCGGAGCTCTCCCGCAGCGTTGCGCGCTGGTGCAAGGGAGCGACCGGCGTTACCGGCGCGGCAAAGCTGTCCGGCGGCGCCAGTCAGGAGACCTGGCGCTTCGACATTACCCATCCCGATGGGCCGATCGGCGCGATCCTGCGCCGCTCGCCGAAAGGCTATGGCGCAGCGCCAACGCGTGCAGCGGGTCTTGCGGCGGAAGCGCAGCTGATGCAGCTCGCCTATGAGGCGGGTGTGCCGTCGCCGCGTGTGATGCACGTGCTGACGCCGGACGAGAATCTCGGCACCGGTTTCATCATGCAGCGGGTCGAGGGCGAGACCATCGCGCGCAAGATCCTGCGCGACGAGGAGTTCGCGGCGGCGCGGCCGCTTCTCGCGCGGCAGATCGGCGTCGTGCTTGCGGGCCTGCACAGGCTGCCGCAGGACAAGCTGCCCGAGTTGCGCAGCCGGTCCGGGACGCAGGAGATATCCGAGTTCGAGCGCGACTATCGCAGCCTGAATTGGCCAAAGCCGGTGTTCGAGCTGGCGCTGCGCTGGCTGCGTGACCACGATCCCGGTCCGTCCGCCGAGACCACGCTGGTGCACGGCGACTTCCGCAACGGCAATCTCGTCATCGACGCCGACGGCGTTCGCGCGGTGCTGGACTGGGAGCTCGCCCATCTCGGCGATCCCATGGAGGATCTCGGCTGGGTCTGCGTGAACTCCTGGCGCTTTGGTGAGATCGACAAGCCCGTCGGCGGTTTCGGCTCGCGCGAAGAGCTGTTCGCCGGTTACGAGGCTGCCGGCCGCAAGGTCGATCCGTCGCGCGTGAAATTTTGGGAAGTGATGGGCACGCTGCGCTGGGGCATCATGTGCGGCGGCATGATGCAGCGGTTCCGCGAGGGTCCGGATCATTCGATGGAGCGCGGCATGATCGGCCGCCGCGCCTCGGAGACCGAGATCGATCTGCTGCGGCTGCTCGCGCCGCGGGGAGGTTAGGCATGCAGGACGAACCGACACCGATCGAGCTGACCAAGGCAGTCGCCGATTTCCTCCGCAACGACATTACGCCGCTGGTCTCGGGCCATCAGGCCTTCAAGTTGCGGGTGGCGGTCAACATCCTCGACCTCGTGACTCGGCAGTTGACGCAGGAGGAGGGGGGCGATGCTGCGGAGGTGGAGCGCCTGCGCGCGCTACTTGGCATGGACGGCGCGGTAACTGACCTCAACCGCGCACTCGCGGATCGTATCGCCAAGGGCGAGGTGGATCTCGCAACGCCGGGGCTGGCCGAGCATCTGTGGGCGACTACGATGGACAAGCTCGCGGTGGATCAGCCGAACTATGCGTCATACAAGCGCGAGCTGGGGCGGGGCGGGTAGGCAGTGGCCCCATCCTCCGTCATTGCGAGGAGCCCTTGCGACGAAGCAATCCAGACTGTCTCCGCGGGAAGATTCTGGATTGCTTCGCTCCGCTCGCAATGACGCGTTGAGCTACTTCCCCACCCAGTTCGGCGGCCGCTTCTCCGAGAACGCTTTCGGGCCCTCGATGTAATCCTGCGACGCGACCATCGCCTTCACCGCCGGATATTCGCGCTGCTCCTCGATTGCCTGCTCCAGCGACACGGCAAGGCCCTTCCGGATGGTCTGCTTCGACGCCCGAATCGACATCGGCGAGTTCTTGGTGATCATCTCGGCCCAGCGCAGCGCGCCAGCAAGCGCTTCGCCCTGCGGCACCACCTCGTTGACGAAGCCGAGCTCAAAACCCTCCTTGGCGCTGACATGACGCGCGGTGAGGATCATGCCCATGGCGCGCTTCAATCCGATCTGGCGCGGCAGCCGGTGCAAACCGCCAGCAAGCGCAGCGAGGCCGACGCGCGGCTCGGGCAGGGCGAAGGTCGCGTTCTCCGAGGCGATGATGAGGTCGCAGGCGAGCGCGATCTCGAAGCCGCCGCCCATGGCGACGCCGTTGACCGCGGCGATGATCGGCTTGTCGCAGTCGAATCGCGCGGTGAGGCCGGCAAAACCGCCCTTGTCCCAGCCGCGCTTGCCTCCCGCCGCCTGCCACTTCAGATCGTTGCCGGCGCAGAACGCCTTGTCGCCGGCGCCGGTGACGATCGCAACCCACTGCGCAGGGTCGGCGGCGAAATCGTCAAACACCTTTTGCAGCTCGAAATGCGCATCGGTGTGCAGCGCGTTGTAGACCTCGGGCCGCGACAGCGTGATGATCGTGATCGGCCCCTTGCGTTCCACTTTTGAGAATTTCAGCTCCATCGCGCGCTCCCGCATTTTCTCGTGAAGGAATATTGGCGTCATAGTACCGCGGAGGCATCGTTCAACACCATCGAATTGCGCAATGTGCCTTGCGCGTCTGGCGCGCCTCGCTTTGCTTGACTTGAGCGCGCTCTTCTCACCCTAATCGTGCGAAGCAAAACGCGCCTAGCGCCTTAACGCAAAACGATAGAATCAAATCCGGGAGAGAACCGTGGATTTCTCATTGCCTGCCGATCTCGTTGCCTATCTCGGAGAGCTCGATCGTTTCATCGAACGCGAGATCAAGCCGCTGGAACAGGCCGACGACAACATCCGCTTCTTCGATCATCGCCGCGAATGGGCGCGCACCGATTTCGAGAATGGCGGCCTGCCGCGTCGCGAATGGGAAGCGCTGCTGCGAAAGGCGAAGGATCTCGCGGACGCCGCCGGCCATCTGCGCTTTCCGGTCTCGAAGCAGTATGGCGGCAAGGATGGCTCCAACCTTTGGATGGCCGTGATCCGCGAGCATTTTGCCGCGAAGGGTCTCGGCCTGCACAACGACCTCCAGAACGAGCACTCCATCGTCGGCAACTTTCCCGTCGTCACCATGCTCGATCGCTACGGCCGCGACGACCAGAAGGCGATGATCGACGGCTCGATCAGGGGCAAGTACCGCATCACCTTCGGCCTGACCGAGCCAAATCACGGCTCGGACGCCACCCACATGGAGACGCGCGCTGTGCCGGCGACCCGCGACAACGTCAAGGGCTGGATCATCAACGGCGAGAAGATGTGGACCACCGGCATGCACGTTGCCACGCATTGCGCGTTGTTCGCGCGCACCTCGGGCAATGACGGCGATGCCCGCGGCATCACCTGCTTCCTGGTGCCGGCCAAGAGCCATGGCGTGAAGGTCGAGGAGTACATGTGGACCTTCAACATGCCGACCGATCATCCCCGCGTCAGCTTTACGGACGTGTTCGTGCCTGAGGATGCGCTGTTCGGCGAGGTCGGCCGCGGCCTGTCGCTGGCGCAGTGCTTCGTGCACCAGAACCGCATCCGCCAGGCCGCGAGCTCGCTCGGCGCGGCCGTTTACTGCATCAACGAAAGCGTGAAATATGCGCGCGAGCGAAAGCCGTTCGGCAGGGCGCTGGCAGAGAACCAGGCGATCCAGTTCCCGCTGGTCGAGCTTGCCACGCAGGCCGAGATGCTGCGCCTGTTGATCCGCAAGACCGCCTGGGAGATGGACCAGCTCAATGAGGAGCAGATCGAGCGCACGCTCTCCGATCGCGTCTCCATGTGCAACTACTGGGCAAACCGCCTCGCTTGCGAATCCGCCGACCGCGCCATGCAGGTCCACGGCGGCATGGGCTATTCACGCCACAAGCCCTTCGAGCACATCTACCGCCACCACCGCCGCTACCGGATCACCGAGGGCAGCGAGGAGATCCAGATGCGCAAGGTGGCGGGGTTTTTGTTTGGGTATATGGGGACGGGGAAGCATTGAGCGTCAATCTGTGCACTCGTAGGGTGGGCAAAGCGAAGCGTGCCCACCATGCTTCCGGCTAGCGTAGTAAGACGGTGGGCACGGCGCGCGAAGAGCGCACCTTTGCCCACCCTACGAAATCAATTCACCCGTCGATCCTTGCCCGCCCAATACGGCTCCCTCAATTGTCGCCCGCACCACGCCGAAGGCGGCGCGCTACGCTGCGTCCGGGGCACGAGATTATCCCCGCTTCGCCCGGTCCTTCTCGTTCTGCGCCATGATGCTCTCGCGCGCGGTCTTCCAGTCGTCGTCGCTCCAGTCCCGGAGCTGGTAGAAATTGCCGCCCATGGCCAGCGCCTGTGCACCGTCCATGGCGATGGTCTCGCCGGTGATCCAGTCGCAGCCGCCGGAGATCAGGAACACCGCGAGGTTCTGCAATTCCTCCATGGTGCCGACGCGGCCCATCGGGTTCATCGCCTTGGTGCGTGCGCCGGCCTCGTCGCCGGGCTTGATGCGCTTGCTCATGCCCTCGGTCGGGATCTCGCCCGGCGCGATGGTGTTGAGACGGATGCCGTGTCGGCCCCATTCGGTCGCAAGCGACATCGTCATCGCATGGATCGCCGACTTGCTCATCGCCGATGGCACCACGTAAGGCGAGCCGTTGCGCACCCAGGTCACCGTGATCGAGACGACATTGCCGGGCTGCTTCAAGGCGATCCAGCGCTTGCCGACCGCATGCGTCACATAGAACGTGCCGTGCATGACGATGTTGGCGACCGCGTCGAAGCCGCGCGGCGAGAGCTCCTCGCTGCGCGAGATAAAGTTGCCGGCGGCGTTGTTGATGAGGTCGGTCAGCGGCGCGTCGCGAAAGATACTCTCGATCATCTCCTCGACGGCGAGCGCATTGCGGATGTCGACGCCGTGGCTGGTGACGCGGCCGCCATACTGATCCATCAGTTCTGTCGCGGTCTCGTCGCAGACGATCTTGCGCCGGCCGCAGATGTGCACCTCGGCGCCGAGCTGGAGAAAGCGTGCCGCCATCGATTTGCCGAGGCCCGTGCCGCCGCCGGTCACGAGAATGCGCCGTCCAGCCAGAAGATTTTCCTTGAACATGGCTGTTTCTCCCTTACGGATTGTCAGTTAATTGGTCGATTGACTAAATCCGGCGGTCAGCTTTCTGTAAAGCGGCACCGAACAAGAACAGGCAAGAACTAGGGGAGAATTCATCCATGGAAGAGCGCGTCTCGATCTCGATCTCGGAAGGCGTCGCCGACGTGCGCCTGGTGCGCGCGGATAAGATGAATGCGCTCGATCAGGCCATGTTCGAGGCCCTTGTTGCGGCAACCGAGCGGCTTTCGAAGGAAAAAGGCGTGCGCGTCGTCGTGCTGTCCGGCCAGGGCCGCGCCTTCTGCGCCGGTCTCGACATGGGGCGTTTTGCCGCCATGAAGGAGAATGGCGGCAACGGAATTCCGGGTGGCGAAAATCGCGATCTCACCAAGCGCACGCATGGCCAGGCGAACTTTCCGCAACAGGCGGTATGGGGATGGCGCCAGCTTCCGGTTCCCGTGATTGCGGCCGTGCACGGCGTTGCCTTTGGCGGTGGCTTCCAGCTCTCGCTCGGCGCCGACATGCGCTTCCTCTCCCCCGATGCGCGGATGTCGGTGATGGAGATCAAATGGAGCCTCGTGCCCGACATGGCGGGCACGCCGATCCTGGCCTCGCTCGTGCGCGATGACATCTTGCGCGATCTTACTTACACCGGCCGCATCTTCTCCGCGCAGGAGGCGATGACGTATGGCCTCGCCACGCGCATCTGCGACGACCCGCGCGTCGCAGCGCTCGAAGTCGCGCGCGAGATTGCTGGCAAGAGCCCCGATGCGATCCGCGCCGCCAAGCGCCTGCTCAACAATCTCTCGGTCGATTCCGGCCCTGCGTTGCTTGCAGAGTCGGTCGAGCAGCAGAAGCTGATCGGCAGCGCGAACCAGACCGAAGCGGTGCGGTCGAATCTGGAGAAGCGCGCGGCGAGGTTTGCGGATTGAGTTCGTCATTCCGGGATGCGCCGCAGGCGCAGGCCCGGAATCCATCGCACCTCATCGTCCGCTGTGAAATGGATTCCGGGTTCGATGCTTCGCATCGCCCCGGAATGACGGCCTGAGTGATGCCCACCTCTCTCAACCCGACGAAACATCGGAAAACAAAAATGAGCGAAGCGTCTCAATTCCTCGGCATCGTCTCCGGCGATCGCCGTCGCGCCCATGCCGAGGTCGCCAATCGCGCCGACTGCATCGCGTCCGGCCTCGCCAAAATCGGCGTCAAGCAGGGCGATTGCGTCTGCATGCTGATGCGCAACGATATCGCCTTTCTCGAAGCCGCTTACGCCGCGATGCGGCTCGGGGCCTATGGCGTGCCGATCAACTGGCATTTCAAGCCGGAGGAGATCAACTACATCCTTGGCGATACCGGCACGTCCGTGCTGATCGGACATGCCGACATGCTGCACGCCTTGCGCGATGCGATCCCGAAAGGCGTGACGGTGCTCAGCGTGCCGACACCGCCGGAGATCCTGTCCAACTACAAGATCGATCCCGATCACCTGACGGCTCCTGAATTCGCGATCGATTTCGAATCCTGGCTCGCGCAATTCCAGCCCTATGACGGCCCGGTCGTGCCGCAGCCCATGAACATGATCTACACCTCAGGCACCACCGGCCATCCCAAGGGCGTGCGCCGCAATGCGCCGACGCTGGAGCAGCAGGCCGCCGGCGAGCGCATTCGCGCGATGATCTATGGCTTGAAGCCCGGCGCTCGCGCGATCCTGCCGGGCCCGCTTTATCATTCCGCGCCGAACTCGTTCGGCATCCGCGCCGGCAAGCTCGGCGGCGTATTGGCGCTGATGCCGCGCTTCGAGCCGGAAGAATTTCTGGAGCTGATCGAGCAGTACAGGATCGACACCATCTTCATGGTGCCGACCATGTTCATCCGCCTGATGAAGCTGCCGGAGGAGGTGCGCAGCAAATACGACGTCTCCTCGCTGCGCCACATCATTCACGCTGCGGCGCCATGTCCGGCCGATGTCAAGCGCGCCATGATCGAATGGTGGCGTCCGGTGATCTACGAATTCTACGGCTCGACCGAATCCAGCGCGGTCACGTTTGCGACCTCCGAGGACGCACTGAAGAAGCCCGGCACCGTCGGCAAGATCTCGCCCGGCGCCGAGCTGCGCTTCATCGGCGATGACGGCCGCGTGCTTGGTGTCGGCGAGATCGGCGAGATCTATTCGCGCATGGCCGCGATGGCCGACTTCACCTACCACAACAAGCCGGAGAAGCGCGCCGAGATCGACCGCGACGGCTTCATCACCTCGGGTGACGTCGGCTACATCGACGCGGACGGTTACGTCTTCATCTGCGACCGCAAGCGCGACATGGTGATCTCGGGCGGCGTCAATATCTATCCGGCCGAGATCGAATCCGTGCTGCACGCCGTGCCGGGCGTGCATGATTGCGCCGTGTTCGGCATCCCCGACGCCGAATTCGGCGAGGCGCTGATGGCCGTGGTCGAGCCGCAGCCGGGCGCCACGCTCAATGCAGCCGATATCCGCGCGCGGCTGAAGAGCTCGCTTGCCGACTACAAGGTGCCGAAGCATATCGAGGTCCGCTCGGGACTGCCGCGCGAAGACTCGGGAAAAATCTTCAAGCGCCGCCTGCGCGATCCCTATTGGGAGCAGGCGGGACGGAAGATCTAGCTCGGATTTGTGTTATACAAACGCGATCATTGACCCCGGATCATCCCAAGGTTCCTGAATCTAATGGCCCCCGTTTCCATTCTGCTCAACGTCATCTGGATTCTCATCGGCGGTGCCTGGATGGCATTCGGCTGGCTGGTGGCGTCCATCATCATGGCCATCACCATCATCGGCCTGCCTTGGGCGCGGGCGGCGTTCAACATCGCCGTCTATGCGCTCTTGCCGTTCGGTTCGCGGGCGGTCAGCCGCGACGAGGTCACTGGTGCTGGCGATATCGGAACCGGCCCGCTCGGAGTGATAGGCAACATCATCTGGTTCGTGCTGGCCGGCTGGTGGCTGGCGCTCGGCCACGTCCTGACGGCCGTGATCTTTGCCATCACCATCATCGGCATTCCCTTTGCGTGGGCCCATCTGAAGCTCGCAGGCATCGCGCTCTGGCCAATCGGCAAGGTGATCGTGCCAGCCTGACCTTGCCGGCACACTTCGAGCCCGGCGCGGGCCTGTGTGCGCCGCCCCCAACTTCATCTTGCGCTGCGGCAAAAAACTTGCACACTTGGTAGGCCGGGGAGCCATTGGGAGCTCTGCAAAAGGAGCGAGCCATGTCCCTCCAGACCCTACCATCCGACGCTGCCGATCTTCGCCCGAACAGGCCTGAGGACGCCCAGGCGCTGGAGGCTGATGCGCGGCTGCGCGATGATATCCGCCTGCTCGGGCGTATCCTGGGCGACACGGTGCGCGACCAGGAGGGCGCAGATGTGTTCGACCTGGTCGAACGCATCCGGCAGACCTCGATCCGGTTCCACCGCGACGAGGACCGGCCTGCGCGCCGCGAGCTCGAGCAGATCCTCGACGGCATGTCGACCTCGGAGACAGTGCGAATCGTCCGTGCCTTCAGCTATTTCTCCCACCTCGCCAACATCGCCGAGGACCAGAACAACATCCGCCAGATGCGCGCGGGCAAGGGCGGCGGCTCCGGCGTGCTGGCGGAGACGCTCGCCAAAGCCAAGGCCGCGGGCATTGGCGCGGATACGCTACGCAATTTCTTCAAGAGCGCGCTGGTCAGTCCGGTGCTGACGGCGCACCCGACTGAAGTCCGCCGCAAGAGCACCATGGACCGCGAGATGGAGGTCGCTCGCCTGCTCGACCGCCGCGAGCGGGTTGCGCTGACGGAGGACGAGGCCGCCGCCAGCGACGAGCAGCTTCGCCGCGAGGTGCTGACGCTGTGGCAGACCAATCTGTTGCGCCGGACCAAGCTCACCGTGCTCGACGAGGTCGCCAACGGCCTGTCGTTCTACGATTACACCTTCCTTCGTGAAGTGCCGCGGTTGGTCAACGCACTGGAAGACCGGCTGGAGGAGGGCGGCGAGCAGGCCGCCAGCGAGCTCGCCTCGTTCCTGCGCATGGGAAGCTGGATCGGCGGCGACCGCGACGGCAATCCGTTCGTGACCGCCGACGTGATGCGCGGCACGCTGCGGCTCCAGTCGAGCCGGGTCATGCAGTTCTATCTGAATGAGCTGCACGTGCTCGGCTCGGAGCTGTCGATCGCAGCGCATCTCGCCGACGTCTCGGGGGAGCTGCGCACACTGGCGGAGCGTTCGCCCGATACCTCGCCGCACCGGAGCGGCGAGCCCTATCGTCTCGCGGTCTCCGGCATCTATGCCCGCCTGACGGCCACGGCCGAAAAGCTCGAGGTCGAGATCACCCGCCGTCCCGTCGGCAAGGGCGCGCCCTATGAGAGCGTCAGGGAGTTGCAAGCCGATCTCGACGTGCTGCACCGCTCGCTGATCTCCAATAACGCCCGCGTCATCGCCCGCGGCCGGCTGCGGCTGTTGCGTCGCGCGGTGGATTGCTTCGGCTTCCATCTGGCGCGGCTCGATATTCGCCAGAACTCGGCAGTACACGAACGCACCATCGCCGAGCTGATGGACGCGGCAAACCCCGGCATGTCCTATCTCGCGCTCGGCGAGGAGGCGCGCATCTCGCTGCTCACCAACGAATTGCGCAGCATCCGCTCACTGGTTTCGCCATTCGTCAAGTACAGCGACGAGACCATGGGTGAGCTCAACGTCTTCCATGCGGCTGCGGAGGCGCATGCGAAGTTCGGCTCGGACGCGATTCCCCAATGCATCATCTCGATGTGCAAGGGCATGTCTGACATGCTCGAGGTCGCGGTGCTGTTGAAGGAGGTGGGCCTGGTCCATCCCTCCGGGCGCAGCGCCATCAACATCGTGCCGCTGTTCGAGACCATCGAGGATCTGCAGGCCTCCAGCGGCATCATGGATCGCATGCTGTCGCTGCACGATTACCGCCGCCTCGTCGACAGCCGCGGCAGCGTGCAGGAGGTCATGCTCGGCTATTCCGACTCGAACAAGGACGGCGGCTTCGTCACCTCGGGCTGGGAGCTCTACAAGGCCGAGATCGGCCTCGTCGAGGTGTTCGAGCGCCACCACGTTCGCCTGCGTCTGTTCCACGGCCGCGGCGGCTCGGTCGGCCGTGGCGGCGGGCCGAGCTATGACGCCATCGTTGCGCAGCCGGGCGGGGCGGTGAACGGCCAGATCCGCATCACCGAGCAGGGCGAGATCATCTCGTCGAAATATTCCAACGCAGAGGTCGGCCGCAACAATCTCGAAATCCTGGCGGCGGCGACGCTGGATGCCAGCCTGTTGCAGCCGAGCCAGAGCGCGCCGCGCCGCGAATATCTCACTGCGATGGACGAGCTTTCAAATCTGGCCTTCAAGGCCTATCGCGGCCTCGTCTACGAGACCGACGGTTTTGTCGATTATTTCTGGGGTTCGACCGTCATCAACGAGATCGCGACGCTCAACATCGGCAGCCGTCCGGCGTCGCGCAAGAAGACCCGCGCGATCGAGGATTTGCGTGCGATCCCCTGGGTGTTCTCCTGGGCGCAGTGCCGCCTGATGCTGCCGGGGTGGTACGGCTTTGGCAGCGCAGTGGAGCAATGGATCGCGGAGCATCCCGACAAGGGCATGCCGTTCCTGAAAGAACTCTACAAGGAATGGCCGTTCTTCCGCATGCTGTTGTCGAACATGGACATGGTGCTCGCGAAAAGCTCGATCGCGATCGCATCGCGCTATGCCGAGCTGGTGCCGGACGAAGCCCTGCGTGAAAAGATCTTCGGCCGCATCCGCCGCGAGTGGCATTCCTGCATCGAGACGTTGCTCGACATCATGGATCAGGACCGGCTGCTGCAGGGCAACCCGCTGCTGGAGCGCTCGGTGCGTCACCGATTCCCCTATCTCGATCCGCTCAACCACGTGCAGGTCGAGCTCTTGAGGGAGCACCGCGCGCAGAACCCGGATGAGCAGGTGCTGCGCGGGATTCAGCTGACGATCAACGGCATCTCGGCGGGGCTGAGGAATACGGGGTAGGTTCAGGAGCCACGCGGTCGCCTCGCACTCTGTCGTCATGCCCGGGCTTGTCCCGGGCAACCACGTTCTTCGTGCCGTGTGTCAACGCGTGGATGGCCGGGACAAGCCCGGCCATGACGAGGAGCGGGGCTCTCAACAGAAATGCGCGCCCTGCGTCTCCACATAGACCGAGTACAGCGACTGGCTCGCGGTCATGAACAGTCGGTTGCGCTTCTTGCCGCCGAAGCACAGATTGGCGCAGGTCTCCGGCAGCATGATCTGGCCGATCCGTGCGCCGTCGGTCGATGCGAACACCTGCACGCCGTCATAGCCCGGGCCGACCCAGCCGGCGCCGACCCAGATATTGCCTTCGGTGTCGACGCGCATTCCGTCGGGGAAGCCCGACTTGCCGTCGAGCTTCATGTCGATCAACCGCTTCGGGTTCGATAACTTTTGACCGTCGAGGTCGTAGGACCACACCACGTTTTCCGCCTGCGGATAATGCGTGATCCCGGTGTCGCAGACATAGACCTTCTTGTAGTCGTGTGAGAAGGCGATGCCGTTCGGCTTGAACGGGTCGTCCGCGACCTTCGTCAGCTGGCCGGACTGCGCATCGAGGCGATAGACGGCTTCCTTCTGGTAGGGCTGCAGCGAGCCGGTATTGGCGAGCTTGCCCTCGTAGATGCTGATCGCGCCGTAGCCGGGATCGGTGAACCAGATCGACTTGTCGTTGGGATGCACGACCATGTCGTTCGGGCCGTTGAGCGGCTTGCCGTTGGCCTGCTCGGCCAGCGTCGTCACCGAGCCATCGTGCTCGTAGCGGACGAGGCGGGTGCGCTCGGCGCTGATCTGGCGTCCCTCGGTGTCGAACGAATTGCCGTTGGCCTCGTTCGACGGCTTGTGGAACTGCTCGGAGATATGGCCGTCATCGTCGAGGTAGCGCAACTGCCGGTTGGCGGGGATGTCGCTCCAGACGAGATATTGCCCCTGCGCATTCCACGCCGGTCCCTCCGCCCAGAGGCAGCCGGTATAGAGCCGCTTGATCGAGGTGTTGCCCACCTTGGCCTTGAAGCGCTTGGGATCGATGACGACGATGTCGGGGTCGGGATAGCGCTGCGGCTCGGCATTGGCGCCATAGTCGCGGGCGTCGGCCTTGGAGGCGAGCAGGGTGGATGCGACGACGGTCGCGGCGCCCTTGAGGAGCGTGCGGCGGCCGAGACCGCCGCGCTCGCTTGCAATGATGTCGTCGGAGTTGGTCAGTATTCTTGTCATGGTTTCCTCCCAAAGTTGTGTTGGGAGGACACCATTCGCCCGCATTCGGGCGTAAAGCGGGGCGATCTCTGGACAAGACAACCAGAGTTCGCGGCGCAGGGATGCCAAAAATATGGCTAGACGGGATCCCACGGGAAGATGTCGGCGGAGCGATCGAGCTTGTAGAACGAGCCCTTCAGCGCCGGCATGCCATGTTCCGCGATCGTCTGCGGGGTCCAGCCTTCGCTGCGATGCACCGAGCGCAGCGGACGGTTCTGGCTGAACAGGAACAGCTCGTTCATGCGCGCGCCAAAAATCTGGCCCGAGACATCCTTGGCGGCATCGGAGAGCAGATAGGCGCAGATCGGCGCGATCTTCTCCGGACCCATCTGCTTGATCTTCTCGACACGCGCCTTCTCGGCGTCGGTTTCGGTCGGGATGGTGCCGATCATGCGGGTCCAGGCGAACGGCGAGACGCAGTTCGAGCGGACGTTGAAGCGGCCCATGTCGAGCGCGATCGATTTGGAGAGCCCGATGATGCCGAGCTTGGCGGCGGCGTAGTTGGCCTGGCCAAAGTTGCCGATCAGGCCTGAGGTCGATGTGAAGTGCACGAAGGAGCCGGACTCCTGCTCGCGGAAGATGCGCGCTGCGGCGTGGCTGACGTAGAACGAGCCCATCAGATGTACCTTGATGACGGCCTCGAACGCTTCCACGCTCATCTTGTGGAAGATCATGTCCCGCAAGATGCCGGCATTGTTGACGACGCCGTCGAGCCGGCCGAAATGATCGGTCGCGGTCTTCACGATCTTACTCGCCGGCACGGCTTCCGCGACCGATTCGAAATTGGGGACGGCGATGCCGCCGCGCTTCTTGATCTCGTCGACCACCTCTTCGGCGGGGGATGCGCTCGAGCCGGCGCCGTCGGCGGCAACACCGGGGTCGTTGACCACGACCTTGGCGCCTTCCGCCGCGCAGAGCAGCGCGATCTCGCGCCCGATGCCACGGCCTGCGCCGGTAACGATGATGACCTTGTCCTGCAGTGATTTGCTCATGTGGGTGTCTCCGCTGTCCGTTCCAATTTCCGCTGTCATTCCGGGGCGCGCCTCTCGGCGCGAGCCCGGAATCCATTTCTCCGCCTCGGCTGCTGCACGATGGATTCCGGGTTCGTCGCTTGCGCGCCGCCCCGGAATGACGGTGCGCTACCTCTCGTTCGTAAACACGATCGTGCCACTTGCGGCGAACATGCCGCCGACGCCGTGGCACACCGAAATCTTCGCGTTGGGCACCTGTGCCGGCGCGATGCCGCGCATCTGGCGCACGCTCTCCTGGAGCGCATACATGCCGTACATGCCCGAATGCATGTAGCTCAAACCGCCGCCATTGGTGTTGAGCGGAAGCTTGCCGCCGGGGCGCGTGTTGCCGTCGGCGATGAATTGGCCGGTCTCCTCATGCGGCATGAAGCCGAGGTCGCCGAGGCCGAACAGCGGCAGATGCGCGAAAGCATCGTAGATCATGAGGTGATCGACGTCCTTGTGCGCGATGCCGGCCTCCCTGAACGCCAACGGCCCCGCGGTCTTGAACGCGCGCGAGGAGTTGAACGTCTCCATCTGGCTGACCATCGGCGTCTCGACGCTCTCGCCGGTGCCCATGATGTAGACGGGCTTGCGCGGAAAATCCCTGGCGCGGTCGGCCGAGGTCAGGATCAGCGCGCCGCCGCCGTCGGTGACGAGGCAGCATTGCAAGAGCCGGAACGGATAGGCGATCATGCGCGAGTTGAGGACGTCGGCAACCGTGATCGGGTCCTTCATCATCGCCCGCGGATTCTTCGCCGCCCATTCGCGCTGGACGACCGCGACCGAAGCGAGCTGCTCGTGGGTGATGCCGTAGGTCTTCATGAAACGCAGCACGGGGATCGGAAACATGCTGGGCGGGCCGTAGACGCCGTAGGGTGCCTCGAACTGGCCTTGCAGGCTGTCGGCGGAGATCGAGCGCGGCGCCTTGCCGATCATCGACTTGCCGCTCTCGGCATGCGTGATCAGGACGGTCTTGCACAAGCCGGCCTCGATCGCCGCGGCCGCGTGGCGGACGTGCAGCATGAACGAGCAGCCGCCGACCGAGGTGCCGTCGACCCAAGTGGGCTTGATTCCGAGATAATGGCAGACCTGCTGCGGCGTCTCGACCGCGGTGGCGAAGCCGTCGATGTCGGACAGTTTTAGCCCGGCATCGGCGATGGCATTGAGCGCCGCATCCGCGTGAAGCTGGAGCTGCGAGACGTTGGGGATGACACCGAGCTCGGTGGTCTCGGCCGCGCCGACGACGGCAACCTGGTTCTTGCGCATGGTTTACCCCTTCGCCGGACGGAACACGGGGAGGGTGATCTTGTCGTCGAGTGCCTCGAAGGCGACCTCGAGCTTCATGTCGAGCTCAAGCGCCTCCGGGGTCTGCGGACAATCGATGATGTTGCTCATCATCCGCGGCCCTTCGGCGAGCTCCACCACTGCGATCGCGTAAGGCGGCGTGAAGCCGGGCGCGGCGGGACGGTGATTGATCACGTAGCTGTAGAGAAAGCCCTTGCCGCTCGCCTTGAACATCGAAACCTTGCGCGAGGCGCAGGACGGGCAGAACGGGCGCGGCGGGAAGTAGACATGCGCGCAGGCGTCGCAACGCTGCAGGCGCAGCTCGCCCGCCTTGGTGCCGTCCCAGAAATGCTGGGTTTCCGGCGTCGGTTTCGGTCGCGCGCGCTGCGGTTCGGCCATCTCGGAACGCCCTCCTCAGGGACAGGCTTCATGCCCGCCTGTTTCAATCTTGATGCGACAATCGGCTATAGCGCGTCAACGGTCCAGCAGGCAGCATGCATGCCATCATGCGCACAATGCTTGTGTCGAACTGAGCCGGCGCTATAGATTGCGCGCGCAATATTCCGTGAGACAGACATGCCCGATTTTCCGACACTGGCGAAGCTCGCCGACGACCTCGAAAGCGGTCGCACCACCTCCCGAAAACTGGTCGAGGCGTGCATCGCCAAAATCGCCGATCCCGCCGGCGAGGGGCAGCGCACCTTCGTCCATGTCGCCAAGGACGCCGCGCTTGCGACCGCGGATGCGATGGACGGTTTGCGCAAGGCCAAGGCCGCGCCGTCGCGCTATGCCGGCATCCCGGTCTCGATCAAGGATCTGTTCGACATCAAGGGCCAGGTGACGCGTGCCGGCTCCCGCGCGCTCGACGATTCCCCGCCGGCCGAGCAGGATGCCGCCACCGTGGCGCGGCTGCGCAGGGCCGGATTTGTCGTGATCGGCCGCACCAACATGACCGAGTTCGCCTATTCCGGCATCGGCATCAATCCGCATTACGGCACGCCGAAGGGCGCCTGGAACCGGGCCGAGGGCCATGTGCCCGGCGGCTCGTCCTCGGGCGCGGCGGTGTCCGTGCTCGACGGCATGGCGCACGGCGCGCTCGGCACCGACACCGGCGGCTCCTGCCGCATTCCGGCGGCCTTTAACGGTATCGTCGGCTATAAGCCGACGCAGCGCCGTGTACCGCTCGACGGCGCGGTGCCGCTCTCGTTCTCGCTCGACAGCATCGGGCCTTTGGCGCGATCGGTCAGCTGCTGTGCCATTCTCGACGCCGTGCTCGCGAACGAGCCGATCGTGCCCCTGAAGCCGCGCCCCGTGAAAGGCATGCGGCTTGCGGTGCCGACCACGATCGCGCTCGACGATCTCGACGCGCCCGTGGCTGATACCTTCGAGCGCGCGCTGAAATCGCTCGCCGACCATGGCGCCATCATCGACCGCATCGAGATGGCCGAATTCCACGACATCGGCCCGATGAACGCCAAGGGCGGCTTTGCCGCGTCCGAAAGCTATGCCTGGCATCGCTACCTCATCACGTCCAAGGGCGACGTTTACGACCCCCGTGTCTCCGTCCGCATCATGCGCGGCGAGGCGCAGAGCGCGGCCGACTATATCGATCTCCTCAACGAGCGCCGCTCGCTGATCGCCCGCGTCAATGCGCGCATCGCGCCCTATGATGCCCTGGTGCTGCCGACCACCGCCAACACGCCGCCGAAGATTTCAGCTCTCGCCGACGACAAGGCGTTCACCACCCAGAACCTGCGCGCGCTGCGGAATTGCACCCTGATCAACATGATCGACGGCTGCGCCATCTCGCTGCCGGCACATCGCAAGGGCGACGTCCCGGTCGGTCTGATGCTTGCAGGCGCGGGTGGATCCGATCGTCGTATCTTTGAGCTTGCTGCCGGCATGGAGGCCGTAATTCGTGTTTGACCTGACTTTCACCGTCGACGCCCGGGACACCACCACGCCGCTGACACTGGCGGTCGACCAGATGGTCATCGCGGGCTGGACCGGCCGCGACGCGATCGCGCGCGACAAGCACATCGCCGAGCTGGAGGCGATGGGCATCGCCCGGCCGGCCTCGACGCCGATCTACTACCGCGCCTCGGCGCGGCGGCTGACCCAGGAAGACAGCATCGAATGCTGCGGCGGCGATTCCTCAGGCGAGGTCGAGTTCGTGCTGATCGGCTGGCAGGGCCGCGTCTTCGTCGGCTGCGGCTCGGATCACACCGACCGCAAGGTCGAGGCCTACAACGTCACCGTCTCCAAGCAGATGTGCGACAAGCCGGTTGCGTCCACGCTGTGGGAGCTCGAGGACGTCATCGGCCATTGGGACAGGATGATTTTGCGCTCCTACGCCACGATCAAGGGCGAACGCGTGCTCTACCAGGAGGGCACGCTGGACGCGATGCTGCCCGTCGCCGACCTCATCGCGCGTGGTTTTGAAGGCGGCAAGTTCCCCGACGGTTGCGCCATGTTCGGCGGCACCTTTGCAGCCAAGGGCGGCATCCGCCCCGCGGATCGGTTCGAGTTCGAGCTGGAGGACCCCGTGCTGAAGCGCACGATCAAGCACGGCTACAATGTGATGACGCTACCGGTGCGGGGCTAAAGTCTCTCCGCCGTCATTGCGAGCGACGCTCTCTCGGCGTCATTGCGAGGAGCCCTTGCGACGAAGCAATCCAGAATCCCTCCGCGGAAAGACACTGGATTGCTTCGCTCCGCTCGCAATGACGGGGAGAGAGTCGGAAATCGGGTGGCAGAGGGCGGGGCGGTCCTGCGAGAGTCAATGCCATGACAGCAACGGCACGCAAACCACCTCGGTCCCAGTCGGTGGACCTCACCGCCCACGTCGATGCCCTCGACTGGTCCCAGATCACCGCCGAACTCGACTCCCAAGGCTGCGCTGTCCTCAAGGACCTGCTGACGCCGGATCAGTGCCGTGCCGTCGCCGCCCTCTATCCCGACGACGCGAACTTCCGCAGCCGCATCGTCATGGGCCGCCATGGCTTTGGCCGCGGCGAGTACAAATATTTCTCCTATCCGCTGCCCGATCTCATCACGCAGCTGCGGCCGGCGCTCTATGCGCATCTCCAGGGCGTCGCCAACCGCTGGAACGAGGCGATGGGCATCGACATCCGCTATCCCACAGCGCATGCGGCCTTCCTGAAGCGCTGCCACGAGGCGGGGCAGGCGCGGCCGACGCCGCTACTGCTGCAGTATGAAGCCGGCGACTACAATTGCCTGCATCAGGATCTCTATGGCGAGCACGTGTTCCCGCTCCAGGTCGCGATCCTGCTCTCCGAGCCCGGCCGCGACTTCACCGGCGGCGAGTTCGTGCTGACCGAGCAGCGCCCGCGCATGCAGTCCCGCGCCGAGGTGGTTCCGCTCGCTCAAGGCGATGCGGTCGCGTTCGCTGTGCATCATCGCCCCGTGCAGGGGACACGCGGCACGTACCGCGTTAACCTGCGTCATGGCGTCAGCCGGATCAGGTCCGGCCAGCGCCACACCCTGGGTGTGATCTTTCACGATGCCAAATGAGTGCGGCGATTGACGGCTGATTTGTTCGACAGCGTTGCCGAGGCGCAGCCGTCACGCGAGGAGATCGCGGACGGTGCGGTGCTGCTGCGCGGCTTCGTCAAGCCGATCGAGAGCGAGCTGATCGAAACCGTGCGCGCCATCGTGGCGCAGTCGCCGTTCCGCCGCATGACCACGCCCGGCGGTCATCTGATGTCGGTGGCGATGACCAATTGCGGCGAGCGCGGCTGGATCGCCGACCACACCGGCTATCGCTATGATCCCATCGATCGGCGAACCGGCGCTCCATGGCCGGCGATGCCGCCAGTGCTCCGCGATCTCGCTCGCCGCACCGCGGAGCAGGGCGGCTTCCAGAACTTTGCGCCTGATGCATGCCTCGTCAACCGCTACGAGCCCGGCACGCGACTGTCGCTGCATCAGGACAAGGACGAGCTGGATTATTCGGCACCGATCGTCTCGGTCTCGCTCGGCCTGCCCGCCACCTTCCTGTTCGGCGGCATGGCGCGCGCCGACAAGCCGCGCCGCTTCCGGCTGGTCCATGGCGACGTCGTGGTCTGGGGCGGTCCGTCCAGGCTCGCCTATCACGGCGTGGCGCCGCTCGCCGACGGCGAGCACGCACTGCTCGGCCGGAAGCGGATCAACTTGACGTTTCGAAGGACGCGCTGACGCCTACGGCTTCGGCGGGTGAATGAACGCCCACGGGCTGACTTCGGAGTCCCGCGTCACCTCGACCGAGATCAGATGCGGTCCGCCATGCGCGAGCGCCCTCTCCATCGCGGCCTTGAACTGATCCGGCGAGGTCACGCGCGCGGCCGCCACGCCAAAGGACTCCGCGAGCTTGACGAAGTCCGGATTGACCAGATCGGCTGCCACCACGCGGCCGTCGAAACGTTCGCGCTGGTCGCGGCGGACATTGCCGTAGGCGTTGTTGTTGAACACCAGCGTCACCACGCCGATATTGAATTGCACGGCGGTGGCGAGCTCCTGCACGCCGAACATGAAGCCGCCGTCGCCGGTGATCGCCACCACCGGCCTGTCGGGATTGGCGACCTTGGCGCCGAGCGCAGTCGGGAAGCCCGACCCGAGCGTTCCCTGATAGCCTGAGGTGATGAAGGTGCGCGGCTCGTAGATCGGAAAGCCGTACCAGGAGGCAAAGCCGAACTGCGAGAGTTCGTCGGTGACGATCGCATTCGCTGGCAGCACCTCGCGCAGGATGTTCAGATACGCCATCTGCGGCTGGATGCGCTGGATCTCCGCCAGCGCGGTTGCACTGGCCTCGCGGATCGCGGCGCGGCGGCCGGCGGTCTTGCTGTAGCCCGCCTTGCTGACGGCGGCAGTGAGATCGGAGGTCGCGGTCTTGGCGTCGGCGACGATGGCGGTATCAGAGATGAAGCGCCGCATCTCGACAGGATCGATGTCGGTGCGGATGCTCTTCAGCCCGTCGGGACGATAGGGCCAGCGTGACATGGTCGGCAGCTCCAGCCGCGAGCCGATGCCGATCATCAGATCCGTCTTCGGCCACAGCTTGTAGGCGGCGGCCATGGTGAGGCCAAGCTCGTGCGCATTGGAGACGATGCCGCGGCCGCTGCGGAAGGCGACCACAGGCGCGTCGATCATCTCGGCAAGCTCGAGGATTTCCTCTCGCGCCTCGATCGCGCCGCTGCCGACGAAGATCATCGGCGCCTTGCTGCTCTTGATGAGTGCTGCGGCCTGCCTGATCATGTCAGGATCCGGCTGTGGCGCAGGCAGCGGCTCCAGCACCTGCGCGGCGGCCGTGTCGGCGCGCTGGGTAAAAATGTCCCAGGGCATCTCGACCGACGCCGGACCGCGCCGTCCCGATGTCATCTCCTGGAACGCACGCGCCACGGTCGTCGGCGCATTGCCGGGATGCTCGATGCGGTCCGCCCACTTCACATAGGTGCGCAAGGTGGCGAGCTGGTCCGGCATCTCGTGCAGATGACCACGGCCCTTGCCGAGAAACTGCGTCGGCACCTGGCCCGTCACGCACAGCACCGGCTCGTTGCAGCCGTAAGCGGTGAGCAGCGCCGCGCTGGCATTGAGCACGCCGGGGCCGGGCACCACGCTGAACACGCCGGGTCTGCCGCTGGAGCGGGCATAGCCGAACGCCATGTAGCCGCAGGCCTGCTCGTGCCGCGCGCCGATCACCTTGAGCTGAGCCTGGTGGAAGGCGTCGAACAGGCCATAGACCTGTGCGCCGGGCAGGCCGAACACGGTGTCGATGCCGTGGGCGACGAGCCCGCTTACGATCGCTTCGCCGCCGGTGAGGGTGGTCATTGCATCATTCCATTCGTGGTGTTGTTCAGGCTTCGTCGACGACGCCGTTGCGCAAGGATCCGATGCCCTCGGCCGCGACCTCGATGACATCGCCGGGCTTCAAATAGCGCGGCGGATCGAACCGCGCACCGGCGCCGGTCGGCGTGCCCGTCACGATGATGTCGCCGGGGACCAGCGTCGCGAAGGTCGAGATATAGCTGATGAGATAGCGGAACGGAAACATCAGCCGGCTGGTACGGTCGTCCTGCCGCAGCTCGCCGTTGACGTGCGTGGTGAGGCGAATGTCTGCGATTTGCGCTTCCCTGGTGTAGGGCACGAGCCAAGGCCCGAGGCTGCCGCTGGAATCGAAGTTCTTGCCCTGCGTGACGTTGAATTTGGCGTGGCGCAGCCAGTCGCGCACCGAGCCTTCGTTGCAGAGCGTGAGGGCTGCGATGTGATCGAGCGCGGCGTCTTCCGCAATGTGCCGGCCGGGCTTGCCGATCACCAGCACGATCTCGCCCTCGTAATCGAGCTGCGCGGATGCGCGCGGGCGCACCAGCGGCGTGTCGTGGCCGACAAAGGAGCGGGGCGAGCGCATGAACATGCTCGGATATTTCGGCGCGTCCTGGCCGTCCTTGTACTCAGCATTGCGGTCGGGATAGTTGACGCCGATGCAGATGATCTTTTCCGGCGCAGGCACCGGCGGCAGCCAGATGACGTCACCAAGCGCGTGATCGGGCGTAAGGCTGGCGGCCGCTTCGGCAAGGCCCGCGAGCTTTCCTGCCGCAATCACCTCGCGCAGCGTCGGATAGTCCTTGGCGTGGCGCGGGGAGAGATCGACGATGCCGCCCTCCAGGACGGCGCCGTACCGGGTTGCACCCTTGACGGAATAGGTGGCGAGGCGAGGGAGCTTCATCGCTTAATCCGCCACCAGCACGTCGGCCACGAACTTTGGCTCACGCACGGCTTGGCCTGAGAACGACGAGCCCTGCTCGAACCAGGAGCGTGGCGCCGGCGCGCCCCACAGGGTCTGGCGGCGCGGATCGCGCAGCGACCAGCGCAGCGGCTCGTGGTCGTGATCGCCTGTAAAGTAGTCGCAGGTGTAGAGCTCGAGGCGGTGTCCATCAGGATCGCGAACGTAGAGGAAGAACGCATTCGAGATGCCGTGGCGCCCCGGTCCGCGCTCGATATTCTTCACGAAACCTGCGGAAGCCATGACGTCGCAGAGATGGATGATGTTCATCGCCGTCGGCGTCCAATAGGCGAAATGGTGCAGCCGCGGGCCCTTGCCGTTGGTGATCGCGAAATCGTGGACGTTGCCCTTGCGATGCATCCAGGCCGCTGCGATACGACCGTTCGGTCCGTCCTCTTCGGCATATTCGGTGAGGCGGAAGCCCAGCCGCGCATAGAAGTCGACCGTATCCTGCACCTCGGCGGCGAAGACGTTGAAATGATCGAGCCGCTGCGGATGGCATCCCTTGTAGAGGTCGTAGCGGCGGAGCAGATGCGGTCTGCGGTCCATCGACGCATAGAGCTCGATCTGGAAGCCGAAGGGATCGGTGAATTGCAGCGTGCGGCCCTGGAACGGCTGGTCGCCGAAGGCGTAGCCAAGACCGTTCTCGGAAAGAAACTTTGCGGCCTTGTCGAGGTCGCCGTCATTGCCGACCTTGAAGCCGAGCCTGTTACAGGCGGGCACGGCTGCCTTGCGCAGCACCAGCGAGTGATGCTGATGCTCCTCGGCGGCGCGAAGGTACACGAACTTGTCGTCCGCATCCTCGACATGCAGGCCGACAACGGTCTCGTAGAATTCGCGGCTCAGCTTCAGATCGGTCACGTCGAGCACGACGTGGCTGGAGCGGATGATGTTGAATGGCGGCTCGAAGATATGCTGCGGTACGGGCATTGCGTTTCCCCTCGGATTTGTCATTCCGGGGCGCGCGGAGCGCGAGCCCGGAATCCATTCTTCCACGATCTCTGCTGCGCGATGGATTCCGGGTTCGGCTCTTCGAGCCGTCCCGGAAATGACAATCAAATTCCCAGTTTCTGAATCTTGTGCGTGCCCCGCGCCAGCGAGACATGCTTGGTTTCCATGTAGAAGTCGAACGAATAGTCGCCACCGTCGCGGCCGATGCCGGAGGCCTTCATGCCGCCGAACGGGGTTGGCAGATGGCGGACGTTCTCCGAGTTCAGCCAGATCATGCCGGCCTCCAGTGCGTCGGCAACGCGCAAGCTCCGGCCGACATCGTTGGTCCAGACATAACCGGTGAGGCCATAGCGGATGTCGTTGGCGATTTCGATCGCCTCCGCCTCGTCCTTGAACGACAGCACGGTCAGGAAGGGGCCGAACACCTCTTCCTGCGCCACGCGCATCTTGCCGCTCGCGCCGGTCACCAGAGTAGGCTCGACATAATGCCCGCCGCCCGGGCCGTCAAAGGCCTTGCCGCCGACGGCGATGGTGGCGCCGTCCTGGCGCGCCACGTCGAAATAGGAGCAGACTTTTGCGAGGTGCCGCTCGTGGATCAGCGGCCCGATTTCGGTCGCGGGATCGAGGGGGTGGCCGACCTTCAGCGCCCTCACGCGCGCGGTCAGCCGTTCGATGAACTTGTCCGCGATGCTTTGCTGGATCAGCAGGCGGCTCGATGACGTGCAGCGCTCGCCGTTGAGCGAGTAGATCATGAACACGACGGCATCGAGCGCGCGGTCGAGATCGGCGTCGTCGAACACGATCACGGGGTTCTTGCCGCCGAGCTCGAAATGCACGCGCTTCAAGGTCGGCGCGCCCTGAATCATGATCGCCGATCCCGTCGCGCTCTCGCCGACGAAGCCGATCGCCTTGATGGCGGGATGTTCTGTCAAAGCCTTGCCGGCCTGTTCGCCAAAACCGTGCACGGTGTTGAACACGCCATCGGGTACGCCGGCTTCCTTGACGAGCCTGGCCAGAATGGATGCCGTCACCGGCGACCACTCGGCCGGCTTGTGCACGACGGTGCAGCCCGCCGCCAGCGCAGGGGCAATCTTCCAGGTCGAGAGCATGAATGGCGTGTTCCACGGCGTAATCACGCCGACCGGGCCGATCGGCACGCGGGTGGAGATATTCCAGTGCTCGTCGCTCGGCGTGTTCTGGCCGTCGCGCGCCTCGGCGCATTTGTCGGCGAAGAACCGAAAGTTTTCCGCGGCGCGAATCGCGGCCTTGGCCATGAAGCGATAGGCCTGGCCGGTGTCGATGCATTCGAGCACGGCGATGTCTTCAGCATTGTCCTCGATCGCGTCTGCAACGCGATGCAGCAGCTTCTTCCGCGTGACGGGGCCCATGTCGCGCCATGATTTGAAGGCCAGCGCAGCAGCCGTTGCTGCGGCGTCGATGTCCTCGGCATTGCCGCGGGCGACGCTCGCGAGCGTTGCGCCATCGACCGGCGACTTTGTCTCAAAGGTCCTGCCCGAGATCGACGGGACAATCTTGCCGTCGATCATGTGGCCGATGCCGTCCGCCTGCAGCCTTTTAAGCAGCGGTGCTGCGCGGTCGCGGTTGGCCTGGAATACATCGGCTTTCGGCGTGGGCTTATCCATGGGCGGCCACCACTTTCAATGCGTCGTGGATGTTGTTGCGCTTCCAGCTCGTGTCCTTGTCGTTGATCTGCATGTCGAACGACAAGGCGAACTTGCTGGCGGCGAAGACGGGATCGAGATGTTTCGAGAGCGCCTCAAAGACATGCTCGCCGGCCTTCTGCCGCGTGGCGAGATCGCGGCCTTCACCGATGCGCAGCACCATGTCGAGAAAGCCGTAATCGTGCCTGTTATCGGCGACCGCATAGTGCTCGCAGCGGATGGCACGAACACGGATGCCGCCGAGCGGGAAGATGCCGGTCTCGACTGCCGCCTTGCGCACGATCTCGCAGACGGCGCCGATGTCGACACGGTGATCGAGATTGGCCGAATATTCGATCGTGAAATGCGGCATGGCGGTTTCACTCCCTGGGTCGTCTAATTGCCTTAAGCGAAGTAGCAGCTGACCGAGCCGTAGGCGCCATAATCGGCTTGAATTGTGTCGCCCTTACGGGTCTCGATCGGACGGATGAAGGAGCCGGCGAGCACGATTTGGCCGGGCTCGAGCGCGAGCCCAAGCGGCGCGATCTTGTTCGCAAGCCACGCAACTGCAGTCGCGGGGTGATTGAGCACGCCGGCGGCGAGGCCGGTTTCTTCGAGCTGGCCGTTCTTGAAGCAAAGCGCGCCGATCCAGCGCAAATCGGCATCGAGCGGACGGATCGGCCGGCCGCCAAGCACGATGCCGGCATTCGCCGCGTTGTCGGCGATGGTATCGTAGATTTTTCGCGTGGCTTTCGTCTTGGGATCGACGCGCTCGATCCGCGTGTCCAGAATCTCCAGCGCCGGAACCACGAAGTCGGTGGCATTGAGCACGTCGAACATCGTGCAGTTGGGACCTTCGAGCCGCTTGCTCATGACGAAGGCGAGCTCGGCCTCGACGCGGGTTGCGATGAAGCGCTCGGTCGGGACCATGCCGCCATCGGCGAAGAACATGTCGTCGAGCAGCACGCCCGAATCCGGCTCGTCGATATTGAGCGCGCTCTGCATCGCCTTCGAGGTCAGGCCGATCTTGTGGCCTTTGACGCGGCGACCCTCGGCGATCTTGATGTCGACCCAGGCCTTCTGAATCGCGTAGGCATGGGCGATGGTGATGTCGGGGAAGTCCTGCGAGAGCTGCCGGATCTGCACGCGCGTCTTCTCCGCCTGGTGCAGACGGTTCGCGCAAGCTTGGATATCGTCTTTGGAAAGCGCCATCGGTGATCGACCAAAATCGTGGTGCCCGGAGATACTTAACATGTTAAGTGAATGCGTCAATCACAATTCGGGCTTGCTGCACTGCAAACGTTTTGCAGTCTGAAAGGGCGTCATGACGAAGAGACCGGCTGATTCCGCGAACGCAAGCGCGCCTGCCGCGCGGCAGGTGCCGATGCGCGATTTCTCGCGATCGTTGCCGATGTCGCTGTTGCGGGCACGCGAGGCGGTGATGCGGCAATTTCGCCCATCGCTGCGCGAGCACGGCCTGACCGAGCAGCAATGGCGCATCCTGCGTGCGCTCGCGTCCATCGAGGCCGCCGAGGTCACGGAACTCGCGCGCACCGCGTTTCTCCTTGGGCCGAGCCTGTCACGCATCCTGCGCGATCTCGAGGCGCGCAACCTGATCGAGCGCAAGACCGCGAAGGCGGACCAGCGCCGCAGCATGGTCTCGATCTCCAGGGAGGGCGTGAGGCTGATGGCCTCCGTGGCGCCGTCCTCGGAAGCGATCTATGCCGAGATCACGCAGCGCTTCGGCGCGCGCAAGCTCGCGGAGTTGCAGGAGATGCTGGGCGAGCTCGAGCGCAGTCTTGCCGCACCTGGCGCCGCGGACGAGACAACAGCCGAGGAGTGAGACCAGATATGCGCGCCCGCGCAGCGAGAACCATGGACATCCGCGCGTTTTTTCGCTCAAAGTGCCGCGAGACGCACAAAGGCGAGGCGATCCAGAGCGTCAGAATAGAGAAGTTCCGGAGTGCTTCGCTTGAGCTTCGGCGAACAGCTCGCCGGCACGACGGCGAGCGAGAACAACTGAGAAGGAAGGCAACGTGGCGAACAAGGTCAAGGAAATCTGGAAGTCGGGCAAGGCCGTGGTCAACGCGTGGCTGGCTATTCCCTCCGGCTTCTCCGCTGAGATGATCGCGCAATGCGGCTTCGACAGCGTCACCGTCGACATCCAGCACGGCGTGCAGGACTATCAGTCGATGGTGCAGTGCTTCCAGGCCATGGACAAGCATCCGGTCACCCCGATGGTCCGCGTGCCCTGGAACGAGCCCGGCATCATCGGCAAGGTGCTCGACGGCGGCGCCTATGGCGTGATCTGCCCGATGGTCAACACGCCGCAGGAAGCCAGGAACCTTGTGTCCTATTCGAAATACCCGCCGAAGGGCGTCCGCTCCAACGGCCCGATCCGCGCCGGCATGTACGGCACCGCGGGTTCCTACCAGAAGACGGCCAACGACGACATCGTGCTGCTGCCGATGATGGAGACCAAGACCGCAGTCGAGAACATGGAAGCGATCTTCGACGTCGAGGGCATCGACGGCGTCTATATCGGCCCGTCCGACCTCGGCTTCTCCTACGGCCTCGAGCCGAAGCTCGACCGCAGCGAGCCCGAGATCCTCGCGATCTACGACAAGATCATCAAGGAGTGCGCCAAGCGCGGCCTCAACGCGGGCATCCATTGCAGCGGCGCCGAGGGTGCTGCGCGCGCCATCAACATGGGCTTCAAGCTGGTGACCCTCTCGAACGAGGTCGGCCTGATGACGACCTTTGCCAAGATGCAGGTGAATGCGACCCGCAAGGATTCCGGCGGCAAGGCTTGATGACTCTCTGTGTCCCGGACGCGGTGCGGCACGCAGTGCCGCTCCGCAGAGCCGGGACCCAGAAGCCAACCTCACGCATGGGCCCCGGCTTAGCAGCGCACCGCTTTCGCGCTGCGCAGCATCCGGGGCACGATAGTTTCGATACAGGAGATACCCATGACCATCAGCCCCGTCATCCGCCTGCATCCCGCTGATGGCGTGCTGATCGCGCGCGCGAGCCTGCCGCCGGGGACACTGGTGGCTGACGGCGTGACCACGGTCGAGCGCATTCCCTCCGGCCACAAGGTCGCGATCAAGCCGATCGCAGTGGGCGAGCCTGTCATCCGCTACGGTCAGATCATCGGCTTTGCGACCATTCCGATCGCGCCGGGCCAGCACGTGCACGTGCAGAACATCGGCATGGGCGATTTCGCCAAGGACTATGCCTATTGCGCCGACGTCAAGCCGACGCCGAATTTCGACCTGCCGGCGACCTTCGAGGGCATCCGCCGCCCGGACGGCCGCGTCGCCACGCGCAACTATATCGGCATCCTCACCTCGGTGAATTGCAGCGCGCATGTCGCGGGTCTCGTTGCCGACGTCTTCAAGAAGAATCCTTTCACCGGCGACAATCCGCTGGCCGATTTCCCCAATGTCGACGGCGTCGTCGCGCTGACGCACAAGACCGGCTGCGGCATGACGCAGAACGAGCCGCTGGCGCTGCTCCGCCGCACGCTCGGCGGCTACGCGCGGCACGTTAATTTCTCCCACGTCATCGTGCTTGGCCTCGGTTGCGAGGTGAACCAGATCGGTGGGCTCATGGAAGAGCAGAAGCTCGCCGGCCGCCTGCGCGCGATGGACATCCAGGAGGTCGGCGGCACCCGCAAGACGGTGGAGGCCGGCATCGCCTTCGTGCGCGAAGCTCTTGCGGATTCCAACAAGGTCAAGCGCGAGTCCGTGCCGGTGAGTGAATTGACCGTGGCGCTGCAATGCGGCGGCTCGGACGGCTATTCCGGCGTGTCGGCCAATCCGGCGCTGGGCGCGGCGAGCGACCTCATCGTCCGTCACGGTGGCACCGTGATCCTGTCGGAGACACCCGAGACCTACGGCGCCGAGCATCTGCTCACGCGCCGCGCGGTCAGCCGCGAGGTCGGCGAGAAGCTGGTCGATCTCATGCGCTGGTGGGACGAATACACCGAGCGCGAGGGCGCCGAGATGAACGCCAATCCGAGCCCCGGCAACAAGGCTGGCGGCCTCACCACGATTCTGGAAAAGTCGCTCGGCGCGATGGCGAAGGCCGGCACCACCAATCTGGTCGACGTGGTGCGTTACGCCGAACCGGTGACCAAGCGCGGCTTCGTGTTCATGGACACGCCCGGCTACGATCCGGTCGCCGCCACCGGCCAGGTCGCCGGCGGCGCCAACCTCGTCTGCTTCACCACCGGCCGCGGCAGCGTGTTCGGCTGCAAGCCCGCGCCCTCGATCAAGCTCGCCACCAACACGCCCATGTACAAGCGCATGGAAGAGGACATGGACGTCAATTGTGGCACCATCCTCGAAGGCGAGGAGAGCGTGCAGGAGTGCGGTCAGCGTATCTTCGATCTCATCCTCAAGACCGCATCCGGCCAGCCGACCAAGAGCGAAAGCTTTGATTTCGGCGGTGCCGAGTTCGCGCCCTGGGTGCTGGGCGCGACGATGTGAGGGGCGAATAGCGAATAGGGAGTAGCGAATAGAGCGATCCCCCGGCAATTCGCCATTCGCCACTCACCATTCGCCCTTACCATAGGCACGGTCTGCCCGTTGTTAATGCTTGATCGAGGTCACCAGCGGTGTTCTGCTCAAAAAAGCTGCTGGAGCACCGCACCCCGTGTCGATCTACGTCGCATTACACCACGTCACGCACTACAAATACGACCGCCCGATCGATCTGGGACCGCAGACCATCCGTCTGCGGCCGGCGCCGCACACGCGCACGCCGATCCTGAGCTATTCGCTCAAGGTCACGCCGGCCAATCACTTCGTGAACTGGCAGCAAGATCCGCTAGGTAACTGGATCGCGCGTTACGTCTTCCCGGAGAAAACGACCGAGCTGAAGATCGAAGTCGATTTCACGGCACAGATGACCACGGTCAATCCGTTCGACTTCTTCGTCGAACCTTACGCCGACAGCTTTCCGTTCGAATACCCGAAAGACCTCAAGGCCGAGCTGGCGCCGTATCTCGAGATCATCAAGCCCGATCCCGCATTCGCAAAATATCTCGCCTCGATCCCGCGCGAGGCCCCGAATACCGTCAATTTCCTGGTCGATCTGAACAGGGAACTGCAACAGAAGATCAACTACGTCATTCGCATGGAGCCCGGCGTGCAGACGCCGGAGGAGACGCTCACATCCTGCGCCGGCTCCTGCCGCGACTCCGCCTGGCTGTTGATCCAGACCTTCCGCCATCTTGGCCTCGCCGCGCGCTTCGTGTCCGGCTATCTCATCCAGATCCGCCCCGACATCGATCCGATCGAGGGGCCGCCGGAGGTGGAGAACGACTTCACCGATCTGCACGCCTGGGCCGAGGTCTATCTGCCGGGCGCGGGCTGGATCGGGTTTGATGGGACCTCGGGCATGCTCGCGGGCGAGGGGCACATCCCAGTTGCCGCCACGCCGCATTATCGTTCGGCCGCGCCGATCTCCGGTGGCGCGGGCTTTGCCGAGGTCGAATTTGCCTTCGACATGAGCGTCCGCCGCATCCGCGAGGCGCCGCGCATCACAAAGCCGTTCTCCGATGACTCCTGGACGCGGCTCAACGATCTCGGCGAGCAGGTCGACGGCGATCTCGCTGCGCAGGACGTGCGGCTCACCATGGGCGGCGAGCCGACCTTCGTCTCGGTCGACGATCTCGAAGCGGCGGAGTGGAATACGGAAGCGGTCGGCCCGACCAAGCGCGCGCTCGGCGACGATCTGATCCGCCGTCTGCGCAATCGATTCGCGCCGGGCGGCCTGCTGCATTACGGCCAGGGCAAATGGTATCCCGGCGAAAGCCTGCCGCGCTGGGCCTTTGGCCTGTACTGGCGCAAGGACGGCGTGCCGATCTGGAAGAATGGCGACCTCATCGCCAGGATCGAGAAGCCCAAGCTCGCCGTGACCGAGGACGCCGAAGACTTCATGGAGGGCACGGCGGCACGGCTCGGGCTCGATCCCGGCTATGTCATTCCGGCCTATGAGGACACCGTCTACTGGCTTCAGAAGGAGGCCGATCTTCCCGTCAACGTCGATCCGTCCGACTCCAAATTGTCCAATCCGGAGGAACGCGCGCGCATGGCGCGGGTGTTCGATGAGGGCCTCCGCAAGCCACGCGGTTTCGTGCTGCCGGTGCAGCGCTGGAACGCGCCGCCACGCTGGCGCAGCGAGCGCTGGCAGCTCCGGCGCAATCATCTGTTCCTGATGCCGGGCGATTCGCCGCTCGGCCTGCGCCTGCCGATCGGTTCGCTCGGCTACGTCCCGCCCAGTGAATATCCCTACATCGTCGAGCAGGACCCGCTGGAGGCGCGCGGCAAGCTGCCGGTGTTCACACTCCCGGAGCGCCCGACAGCGTCGCCGCGGGTCGCGCCCGAGAAGCTCAATACGTCCGTCCCCGTCCGCACGGCACTGTCGATCGAGGTCCGCGACGGCGTGATCTGCGCCTTCATGCCGCCGGTCGAGCGTATCGAGGATTATCTCGAGATGATCGCGGCGGTCGAAGCCACCGCCGAGGAGATGCAGCTCCAGGTCCATGTCGAGGGCTATGCGCCGCCGTTCGATCCGCGCATCGAGGTCATCAAGGTGACGCCTGACCCCGGCGTCATCGAGGTCAACGTTCAGCCCGCAAAGAACTGGCGCGAGGCGGTCGACATCACCGTCGGGCTCTATGAGGATGCCGGCAAGATACGCCTCGGCGCCAACCGCTTCCTGGTCGATGGCCGCCACACCGGCACCGGCGGCGGCAACCACGTCGTGGTCGGCGGCTCCAGCCCGCAGGATTCGCCGTTCCTGCGCCGCCCCGATCTTTTGAAGAGCCTGGTGCTGTACTGGCAGCGGCATCCGTCGCTGTCCTATTTCTTCTCCGGCCTGTTCATCGGCCCGACCAGCCAGGCGCCGCGCATCGACGAGGCCCGCCACGACAGCATCTACGAGCTCGAGATCGCGCTCTCGCACGTGCCGCCGCCGGGCTATCAGACGCCGCTGTGGCTGGTTGACCGGCTGTTCCGGCATCTGCTGGTCGACATCACCGGCAACACCCACCGCGCCGAGATCTGCATCGACAAGCTCTATTCGCCGGATAGCCCCACCGGCCGGCTCGGCCTGGTCGAATTCCGCGCGCTCGAAATGCCGCCGGATCCGCGGATGTCGCTGGCGCAGCAGCTCCTGATCCGGGCGCTGATCGCAAAATTCTGGCGCGAGCCGCAACAAGGCAAGTTCGTGCGCTGGGGCACCGCGCTGCATGACCGCTTCATGCTGCCGCATTTCATCTGGGAAGATTTTCAGGACGTGCTCTCCGAGCTCAAGAGCTCGGGCTATCCGTTCGAGCCGGAATGGTATCTGGCCCAGCTCGAATTCCGCTTCCCCGCCTTCGGCCGCATCCATCATGGCGGCGTGACGCTGGAGCTGCGCCAGGCATTGGAGCCTTGGCACGTGCTGGGCGAGGAGGGCTCGGCCGGCGGCACGGTGCGCTATGTCGACTCGTCCGTCGAACGGCTCCAGGTCAAGGCCGACGGCTTCGTCGAGGGCCGCCATGTCGTGACCTGCAACGGCCGCCGCCTGCCGATGACGTCGACCGGACGCTCGGGGGAAGCCGTGGCGGGTGTCCGCTTCAAGGCCTGGCAGCCGGCCTCCGGCCTGCACCCGACCATTCCGGTCCATGCGCCGCTGACGTTTGACCTGATCGATACCTGGAACGGCCGCTCGCTCGGCGGCTGCGTCTATCACGTCGCCCATCCCGGCGGCCGCAGCTACGACACCAAGCCGGTCAACACCTACGAGGCCGAGGCGCGGCGGCTGGCGCGCTTCCAGGACCACGGCCATACGCCCGGCCCCATGCAGCCCCCGCCCGAGGAACGCACAAATGAATTCCCGCTGACCCTCGACTTGCGGACACCGCTCCTGCAATGAGTATGATGGTGGGGCAGGGAGAGGCGCATGGGCGAGGGCGCAGCCGAACAGGACAAGGCGGGTAAGGCGCAGGGTCAGCGAGAAGGTCAGCGCCGCCTCGCGCAATGGGTCCGCGACTATCGCCGCCTGCCCGGCATCCCCGACGAGTTTCTGGGGCCCGACGGCGCCCCGCGCGCGGTCTGGAGCCGCTTCTTCGATGCCTTCGGCACGCTGGCGCCCGACGAGGTCGAGCGGCGCTTCGGCATGGCCGACCGCCATCTCCGCGAGGCCGGCGTCACCTACCGCGCGCCCGGCGACAGCGCCGACCGGCCGTGGTCGCTCAGCCATCTGCCGCTGCTGATCGACGAGGCCGACTGGAAGCAGCTCTCCGCCGGCATCACCCAGCGCGCCGAGCTTTTGGAGCTGGTGCTGCGCGACATCTATGGCGAAGGCCGGCTGGTCGCGGAAGGTGCGCTGCCGGCCGGCGCGATTGCCGGCAGTCCCGAATACCTCCGTCCCGTCTGCGGCGTGCCGCCGCCGGGCGGGCGCTACCTCTCGCTCTATGCCGCCGATGTCGGCCGTGGGCCCGATGGCCGCTGGTGGGTGCTCGGCGACCGCACGCAGGCGCCGTCAGGCGCGGGCTATGCGCTGGAGAACCGCCTGGTGCTGTCGCGCGCCTTCTCCGATCTCTACAAGTCGATGAATGTGCCGCGCGTCGCGCCGTTCTTCGAGGCGTTTCGCGATAGCCTTCGCGCGCGCGCCGATCGCGACGAGCCGCGGATCGGCGTGCTCTCGCCCGGCAGTTTCAGCGAAACCTATTTCGAGCACGCGACGCTGGCGCGCTATCTCGGCTTCCTCTTGGTCGAGGGCGACGATCTCGCCGTCAGTGACAATCGCATCCACATTCGCACCGTCGCGGGGCTGAAGCGGCTCGACGTATTGCTCCGCCGTGTCGATTCCAACTCGCTCGATCCGCTCGAGCTCGATGCCTCCTCGCATCTCGGCGTGCCCGGCCTGATCGATGTGCTGCGCAAGGACGGCATCGTCGTTGCCAACATGCCGGGCTCCGGTGTGCTGGAGGCGAGGGCGCTGCTCGGCTTCCTGCCGGCCTTGAGCCGCCGTTTGCTCGGCGAAGAGCTGAAGATGCCGCACATCGCGACCTGGTGGTGCGGCCAGCGCTCGGCGCGCGACGAGGTGCTGTCGCGGCTCGACGAGGTCGCGATCGAAGGTGCCTACCGGCGCGGCGTGCCCGGCTTCGACAGCAACGGCCCGGTGCTGGCGAGCGGGCTCGATGCCGCCGGACGTCAGCGCCTGGTCGATGCCATCAGCGCCCGCGGCATGGATTATGTCGGCCAGGAGGTGGTGCGCTTGTCCACCATGCCGGTGTGGGAGCAGGGGCAGATCATGCCGCGCCCCTTCGTGCTGCGCGTGTTTGCTGCGGCAACGCCCGACGGCTGGGCCATCATGCCCGGCGGGTTCTGCCGGATCGCCGAGCAGGCCGATGCGCGTGCGGTGTCGATGGGGGACGGCGCGCGTGCCGCCGACGTCTGGGTGGTCTCGGACAAGAAGGTCTCGACCGCGTCGCTGCTGCCGGCGACAGACAAGGTCCGGATTCGCCGGATCGCCGGCGTGCTGCCGAGCCGCGCTGCCGACAATCTGTTCTGGCTCGGCCGCTATCTCGAACGCGCCGAAGCGACGCTGCGGCTGGTGCGCGCGCTGGGCTCGCCGAGCGGACCCAACAAGGGCACCGCGGCCTCGCTGCAATCGGCCGAACGGATCCAGCGCCTGCTGGTGACCTGGGGTGCGATCTCGCAGACCTCGCGCACGGCACCGGGGCGCATCGTCGCCGAAGCCTTGCAGAGCGAGGCGCGTTTCGGCTCGGCGCTGTCGCTGGTGCGCGCGGCGCAGCGCACCGCAACCTCCTTGCGCGAGCGGCTGTCGCCCGATGCCTGGCAGGTCATCACCGAGATGGCCGATCGGCTCTCCTACGAGGTCGAGGACGACGACAGCGTGTTGAGCGCGGCCGAGCTGACCTTGCAGGAGCTTGCGAGCTTCGCAGGCCTCGCGCAGGAGAACATGAACCGCGCCGCCGGCTGGCGCTTCCTCGATATCGGCCGCCGCACCGAGCGCGCCATCAACACCGCGCGTTTTGCCCGACAGTTTGCCTATGACGAGGCTGGCGACGAGGACCTCGACATCCTGCTGACGCTGGTGGATTCCCAGATCACCTACCGCTCGCGCTACCTGCTGGCGCCGATCCTGGCGCCGGTGCGCGACCTCGCCGTGCTCGATCCCTACAATCCGCGGTCGGTGGCGTTCCAGGTGACGACGCTGAACGAGCATATCGCGGCACTGCCGAGCCTGAAGGAGCATGGCCTGATCGAGCAGCCGCAGCGGCTTGCGGTGGCGGTGCAGTCCATGCTGGCGACCGCCGAAGCCGAGAAGCTCGAGGTCAAGACTTTGTTCGCGCTGGAGCAGGATCTGCTCAGCCTCGCCGAAGCGATCGGGTTGCATTATTTCCCGCACGGCACCAATGCGAGCCGGCCGGAAAAGCTGACGGGGCTGGCGTGATCTACGACATCCGGCACGTCACGACTTACGGGTACGAGAGCCCGGTCAGCTTCGCCCGCTGCACGCTGCGGCTTGAGCCGAGGGACGGCAACGGCCAGGAGCTGATCTCGCACAAGATCGAGATCCGTCCGCGTCCGTCCGAGCGCCACGTCCGCCGCGATTTCTTCGGCACGCTGACCGAGAGCATCGTGATCGAGGCCGCGCATCGCAATTTACGCATCGACTCGCGCTCGCGCGTCTCCGTCGCGCGGAAGCCGCCGGCGCGCGATGCCGCGAGCCCATCCTGGGAGAGCATCCGCGACCTCGCGTTTGAAGCGACAAGCCTCGGGCCGTCCTCGCCGGTCGGTTATGTCTTTGCGAGCCCGCTGGTGCCGGTGCTGCGTCCCGTCAGTGCCTATGCTGCCGAGAGCTTCGTGCCTGAAAAGGGCATCCTCGCGGGTGCGGTCGATCTCATGCATCGCATCCGCACCGGGTTTCGCTATGACCCCAAGGCGACGGCGATCTCGACGCCGCTCGACGAGGTCTTCGACAAGCGCCACGGCGTCTGCCAGGATTTTGCCCATGTGATGATCGCGGGGCTGCGCGGGCTCGGCCTGCCTGCCGCCTATGTCAGCGGCTACTTACGCACCATTCCGCCGGCAGGGCAGCCGCGCTTGCAGGGCGCGGATGCCACGCACGCCTGGGTGTCGCTGTGGTGCGGCGCGGAGCTCGGCTGGGTCGATTTCGATCCGACCAACGATCTCCTGGTCGCCAATGACCACATCGTGCTGGCGGTCGGTCGCGACTTCTCCGATGTGTCCCCGGTGGACGGCATCATCGTCGGCTCCCCGAAGCAGAAGCTCGGCGTCGCCGTGGACGTGCAGCTGGTGGACTGATTGCGGTTTTGCCGTCCCGGCGACGCCCGCCAGGGATGTGTCGAGCATTCACCGCAACCGCGATATCGCGGAGCACAACTGCAACATATTTCCGTGTTTTCACTCCCGGGTTTGGCCAGTCGCCCCAGATTGGGCTATGCTGAGCCTGCGTCGAGGGCGAGTATGAGGCGTCAGGAGGCTAGCGTGGGACACCACCGACGGACGGGGCTGCATCCATGATGACGTTACCGCGACTGGCAGCTGAATCCCTGGAGAAGCTGCTGGGCACGTTCATGCGGCGTCGGTATGACGAGAGCGCTGCGAGTATAGTCGAGAGCGCAACCCGCACGGCGATGGAATGCATCGGCAACAGCGATGCCCTTTACCATAACATCGAGCATACGATGCTGGTGACGCTGGCGGGCCATTCCATCCTCAGCGGCCGAAGCCTCCATACCCACCTGACGGCTGAGGACTACGTCCACGTCCTGATCGCCTGCCTCGCCCACGATATCGGCTATGTGCGCGGCCTGTTCGAGGAGGATGACATCGACGGCTTCGTGATCGATGCTGCCGACACCAAGATCTCGTTGCCGCGCGGTGCGTCGGACGCCAGCTTGATGACGTATCACGTCGACCGCTCGAAGCTCTATGTGACGCGGCGGTTGCGGCACATTCCGGGGCTTGATCCTGAACGCATCGCCCGCGCCATCGAGGGGACGCGCTTCCCGGCCCGCGAGGGCCAGGAATACGACGACGAGGCGTCGATCCTGCGCGCCGCCGACTTCATCGGGCAGCTCGGCGATCCCAACTATCTGCGCAAGGCAAATGCACTCTATTACGAGTTCGAGGAGGTCGGCATGAACCGCCAACTCGGCTACGACTCGCCCGCCGACATCGTGAACCGCTATCCGCAATTCTATTGGAACAGCGTCGCGCCGCACATCCAGACCGAGATCGGCTATCTCAACAAGACCGAGATCGGCCGGCAGTGGATCGCCAATCTCTACAGCAACGTGTTCCGGGCCGAACGCGAGATATCGCTATCCGGACCGCAGAAGTAGGGCTCTTGTAGCCCGCATGGAGCGAAGCGGAAAGCGCCGCCGCCGGCGCTTCTGAATCCTGAGCGGCCAAAGCCTGATTTTCGCGATCGCAGGAACTTTTCGCTGTCGCCGTCGTCCAATCCTGAGCTGCGCGTTGAGGTGCCAGGGAGATGACCATGACCGAGGACAAGAAGCCGGGCGGACCCGACCTGACCAGGGGCGTGTCGTTGCGCGAGTTCAAGGATGGTAAGCTGCTCGGGCATGTCGGCGAGGAGGACGTCCTGCTGGTGCACGCCGCCGGCGATGTGTTTGCAATCGAGCCCGAATGCAGCCATTGGCATGGTCCGCTGGCCGAAGGGCTGGTGGTCGGCGACACTATCCGCTGTCCCTGGCATCACGCCTGCTTCTCACTTCGCAGCGGCGAGGCGACGCGTGCGCCGGCACTCAATACGCTGACAGTGTGGGAGGTGACGCGCGATCAGGACAGGATCATGGTCCAGCGCAAGCGCGATATGCCGAAGCCTTCGGCATCCCACCGCACCGCACCAACTCCGGAAAAATTCGTCATCGTCGGCGGCGGCGGGGCCGGTTTTGCGGCGGCCGAGATGCTCCGGCGCGAGGGTTTTGCCGGCAGCATCACGATGCTCAGCAGTGACGGCGCGATGCCGACCGACCGGCCGAACCTGTCCAAGGACTATCTCGCCGGCAATGCGCCGGAAGAATATCTGCCGTTGCGCCCCGAGGACTACTATGGGGATGCCAGCATCGATCTCCGGCTCAACACCAACGTCTCGGCGATCGATCCGAAGACGCGCAGCGTGACGCTCGGCAATGGCGACAAGCTGCCGTTCGACCGGCTGCTGCTCGCGACCGGCGCAGAGCCGGTCAAGCTCCAGATCCCCGGCGCCGATCAGCCGCATGTCCACACCTTACGCTCCGTGGCCGACAGCCGTGCCATCATCAAGGCGGCGGGCAGCGCGAAGCGCGTGCTCGTGATCGGCGCGAGCTTCATCGGCCTCGAGGTCGCGGCGTCGCTTCGTGCGCGCAAGCTCGAGGTCCATGTGGTCGCGCCGGAGGAGCGGCCGATGCAGAAGGTGCTCGGTCCCGAGATGGGCGATTTCATCCGCAAGGTTCACGAGGAGAACGGCGTCAGCTTCCACTTGAACGACACCGTGGAGAAAATCGACGGTACCCGCGCCACGCTGAAGAGCGGCGCCGTGATCGAGGCCGACCTCGTCGTGGTCGGCATCGGCGTCAAGCCGCGCCTTGCGCTGGCAGAGCACGCAGGGCTCGCAGCCGATCGGGGCGTCAGCGTGAGCGAATATCTGGAGACCAGCGTCGCCGGAATCTTCGCCGCCGGCGATATCGCGCGCTGGCCCGATCCGCATTCGCGGCAAACCATCCGCGTCGAGCACTGGGTGGTGGCGGAGCGGCAGGGCCAGACCGCGGCGCGCAACATGATGGGCAAGCGCGAGCGCTTCGACGCCGTGCCGTTCTTCTGGAGCCAGCATTTTGACGTCGTCATCAATTATCTGGGCCACGCCGACAGCTACGACCACATTGAGATCGACGGCAGCATCTCCAAACGGGATTGCATGCTGCGATATATCAAGGCCGGCCGCGTGCTGGCCGTCGCCTCGATCAACCGCGATCTCGACGATCTCAAGGCCGAGCTCGAGATGGAGCGGGCGCGCGGGTGAGGCGCCGCATTTGAGGTTGATTTACCTCAATGTTGGCTCCCGCAGGGGCCGCTCGGCTGGCTGTCGTCCCGGCGCGATCGGTGCTATCCTGCGCTGTGCGCTGGGGCTTCACATGCAGGAGTGGCCGTCATGACAAGCGCTTCGGATACCTCTCCCAACCTCGGCCTGGGCTCGGGCATTGCCGCGCTGCACGCCAAATGGGGCTGGATCGTCGCCCTCGGTGTCGTCTATCTCGTCACAGGCTTCGTCGCGCTCGGCAGCATGGTGATGGCGACGGTCGCAAGCGTGATCGTGGTCGGCGCCATGATGATCGTCGCAGGGTTCACCGAGGTGATCGGCGCCTTCCAGATGAAGAGCTGGGGCAAGTTCGTGCTCTGGGCCTTGCTCGGCGCGCTCTACATCATCGCGGGCTTCCTGACCTTCGAGAACCCGTTGTTTGCAGCAGCGCTGCTGACCCTGTTCCTCGGCGCCTCGCTATTGGCCTCGGGCGCGGTGCGGCTGTTTCTCGCCTTCAGCATGAAGCGCGAAAGCCCGTGGGTCTGGGTGGCGCTGTCGGCCATCGTCACGCTGCTGCTCGGGCTGTTGATCCTGGCACGCTGGCCGGTCAACAGCGTCTATATCCTCGGCCTGTTCCTCGGCATCGATCTCATCATGGCCGGTGCCGGCTGGATCAGCCTGGGCCTCAGCCTGCGGCGGCGCCACTAGCTCGTCAGCAACGCGACGCGAAAACATCATGGCGCAGGCCTCCAGCCTGAAGAGCGTGCCGCTGTCGCTGCTCTTGCGCGGCATCACGCTCAACACCACGCCGCAGGATTTCCGCCCGCTATATGCTCCAGTTCGACGGCAACGACTGGATCGTGGCGAGCGAATTGCTGCGCGGGACATCAGGGGTGGAATCGTAGGGTGGGCAAAGGCGCGCGCTCTTCGCGCCGTGCTGCTTACCTACCCCACGGCCCGAACCTAAAATTCACGCCCGCCATGACGGTATCGATCCGGCGGCTAACGCGAATAGGCTCGATGAAACCAAACGCATCTTGCGTGTTCAGCGTCTGCGTACCGAAATCCATGTGATTGTATTCCACGAATACCGACCAGTTCGGCGCAAAGAGATATTCGAGACCGCCTCCGATGTCCCAACCTGACCGTGTCTCCGCACCCGAGTTATTTGAGACACCCATTCCGGTGATCGTGTAGTCAAGTTTTGCATGGGTCCAAGCAGCGCCGCCCTTGACATAGATGAGGGCCTGCGGGAGCACCGCATAGCCGACGCGCATGGTCGCAGTCGTAATCCAGGACGTCTTTGCGCTGAGGTCGAAAACGTTCGGGAATTGGGGATCGGCGGCTCCAGGCACCACATGGTTGCTGCCGCGAAGGTCAGCAGCTTCAAACATGCCTTGGGCGCCGATCACCCATGATCCAACCTGGTAATCGCAACCCACCTGACCGCCGCCGAGCACGCCGGAATTGCGCTCTGACCCTAAGTCGAAGTTTGGCAGCCGATGGGGATTGACATTGGTATAGTCTTGGCGGTCCCAGCCTCCGCCGACATTTCCGCCGATGTAGCAGCCACTCCAAACAGAAATTGGAGCCGGCGCCATCGGTGCCTTGGTGTAAGCCCGCGTGCCAAGATCGGCGCTCTGGGCCGCCGTGGCGGATACCGCGAGTGCAACCAGCGCAATACCGCTGAAAATCCGAAAAGACATGCAGCCTCCATTCATCAAAAACGCTCGAAGTAAAAATCCAGCTATTGGATATACCAGATCCCACCGAGCGCACGTCTTTTCATTCTCCCATCAGGAGACGTATTTGAAACTCTGTTGCTGCGTTGTTACACGGCCCGGGGCGTCACTCAGCGGACTTTTCGGACATCTGTCGAGCCGACGACATATGGGCTGCGCTTGGCCCCAAGCCTAACGGCCCATGGTGCGTTGTCCTGTCGGCTAATCGCAACAAACCGGAAATCCGCATCGTGATGTCCATGATAACCCTCCGCGAGATAACCGCTGCAACCGTGCGGGTGATTTGCGCCTTGGAAACGAGCGAGGAGCAGAAGCGCTTTGTCGCCCCCAACGCACTCTCAATAGCGCAAGCATATTTCGAGCCGCGAGCCATCTTCAGGGCAGTCTACGCAGACGAAGTGCCGGTTGGCTTCGTGATGTGGAAGCCAGCCGATGAGACGGAAGTTGCCTATCTTTGGCGGTTGATGATCGACCATAACCACCAAAAGATGGGCTACGCAAAACAGGCGATTACGCAGCTGATCAATCTTCTCCGCGATGCCAGCTACCGACGAATGCAGACGAGCGTCGTGCTCGGCGATGGCGGTCCGCTAGACTTCTATCGTTCGATCGGATTCGTTGAGACTGATGCGATGCTCGCAAACGGAGAGCGGGTTCTAACGCGCAGCTTGTAGAATTCCGTACGAGTCCGCAGCCGCTTCATCCGCATCGGCGACGGTCCGGACCACCTCGCCGCAATCGGCAAGGAGCTGATCAAAGCGCGGCGGGGTGATATGCAGATGTCCCGAAGTTCCGCGCCATTGCCGTTCTCACGGGCGTTGCGCGATGAGCCCTCACCGCTGAGCACGTAAGACTCCGGGGATCAAGACTCATCGCTCCAGGTGTCATGTTGCTGACTCATTCCCTGTCTTAGACAGCGATAACGAAAGTCGATGCGGAACCGCTCAGGTTCTCGCAACGGTTCCGCAAGCCAGGGGTGGCACGAATCCGCAAGAGACTGGCGCAAGTCGAAAAACGCTGACGCGTTCGCTTGGCCATGTTCTGCGGCATCGGGAACCGCACGAAAAATCAAAGGAGATATAATGGTGTTCCGCTCGAGCGCCGCAATTTGCGGCGCCCTGGTTGCGCTTGCCGTTTCTGTGACCGTTGCCCGCAGTGAAACAAGTGGGGTTCATTCAAGCACCGTCGTCGATGCCGCCCGTGGAGATGTGATCGTTGGCGCAGCATCGACATATAATCCGTTCAAGCCTGGCAAGGAGGAGGGTGGCCCGAGAACGGCCTCCGGCGAGCGTTATGATCCCTCAGTCTGGACAGCCGCCATCAAGACGGGCTTGCGTCAGAAATTTGGCGGGGTTCAGTTCGGCGCGAGACCGAAATTTGCGCTCGTCGAGGCCGTCGGCAAGAAGGTCATCGTCAAGATCAATGACGTGGGGCCGCTCAGGCCCGGCCGCATCATCGATCTCAACGAGCGGACGATGCGCCATTTCGACCCGAGCATGGAGCTTGGAGTCCTTCCTCACGTCACAGTCAGGCCGCTGTCCGGCGACGATTGGACTCCTGGGCCGGTCGGCTGAACGTTGTAGCCGAAGGAGACGCAGCACAACGGGTTGGAATCATGCCGCCGTGGGCTTTGCTTTCTTTGAGACCGTTGCTCTGCGTCGCCCATTGCAGGCCGCAGCATGCCGATGGATGATGAGGCATGGCAAGCCGGCAACCCACCCTCATCGTTTTCGGCGGCCTTCCCGGCACCGGGAAGACCACGCTCTCACGCGAGCTGACGAGACGGTTTGCAGCGAGCTACATCCGCGTCGATGCGATCGAGCAGACGCTGCGCGCGGCGGGCCATGATGTCGGCCCGATGGGCTACGTCATCGCCAATGCACTGGCGGCCGAGAACCTGCGGCTCGGCCGCGTGGTTGTCGCGGATTGCGTCAATCCGGTGCCGGCGAGCCGTGATGGTTGGCGGCAAACGGCCATGCAAGCATCAGCGCGCATCGCCGAGATCGAAGTGATCTGCAGCGACGTGGCTCTGCACCGGCAGCGCGCGGAAGCGCGCACGTCCGACATCGCCGGCCTCAAGCTGCCGAGCTGGCACGACATCGTCAGTCGCCATTATGAACCATGGGATCGCGATCATCTGGTGCTCGATACCGCCAGTGATTCGATCGATCATCTGCTCGAACGGATGGAGATCTATCTTCGCGACGAAACCGGTTGAGCTGGGTTCCGCCCCACGGCGACATTTTGTCCGCGCCAACCCCGTCATCATCTGTTCAAAATCCGTTGCTAGTCTCCCACGTGACGATTGGTTCGCCGGATGTACGCGGACTGCATCGCAAGCCTCGGCCCTCGTGCCGGGGCTTTTCGTTTGGACGCATATCAGCGCGACTAGCCGCGCTTTCTTCGCGCTTCGTTGTAGCGGAGCGCGTCGACGATCACCTTGAATGCAGCCGAGTTCTGCCGTGAGGTCGGATAGTAGATGTAATAGCCGTCGAATTTCGGCGACCAGTCGTCGAGCACGATGACGAGCTCGCCGGACCGGACGTGCCGCGTCACCATATCTTCGGGAAGATAGGCGATGCCGAAGCCTTTGACAGCGGCTTCGATCATGGCGCGGGAGTCGTTGAAGGTCAGTTGCCCCTCGACCCGTACCCGGAGGTCGGGACCGTTCTTGGCGAACTCCCATACATAATGACCGCCGGCCGCCGCGCGCCGCTTGATGCAGACATGCTTCAGGAGGTCCTGTGGATGCTTCGGCTTCGGATGCTCTTTCAGATAGGCGGGCGAGGCGACGGCGACGAGCCGCCAGTCCGGACCGATGCGCACCGCGATCATGTCCTTCTCGACGCTCTCGCCGAGGCGGATGCCGGCATCGAAGCCGTCCTCGACGATGTTGCGGAAGGCCGTGTCGAGGCTGAACTCGACCTTGATGTCGGGATATTTCGTCAGGACCGGCGCCAGCTTCGGCCAGACGGCTTTTTCCAGGGCATGGTCCGAGAGCGTAATCCGGATGGTGCCCGACGGCTTGTCGCGCAGGGACATCAGTGCGGCGATATCGCGTTCGATCTCCTCGATGCGCGGCGCAACCGATTGCTGAAGCCGCTCGCCGGCCTCGGTCAGGCCGACGCTTCGTGTCGTGCGCGTGAGAAGCCGCAGGCCCATCTGCGATTCCAGGCGCTTGATCGTGTGGCTCAGCGTCGACTGCACGACGCCCAGTTTCGCGGCGGCCTTCGTGAAGCTGCGCTCGCGGGCGACAGCCACGAAAGCCAGCAGATCGTTGAAATCCTGAGCGGCCATGGGCCGCCACTATTCATGGCTCACATCGATTAATGCAAGCAAATTATATCGGCTAATCGAATGCCGTCGGCGGCGCTATGTGTTGCCGTGACCAGCGCCGGTGTGGGCGCTTCGCGACATATGGATCCCCGATGGACGTCACGACAAATCAGAAGACGATGCAGCCAGTGGCCGCGTGGAGTGCAGTTTTTGCACTGTCGCTCTGCGCCTCGACGCTGGTCGCAGCCGAATGGATGCCCGTCAGTCTGCTGACGCCGATCGCGGACAGTCTGCATTTGACCGAAGGCCAGGCGGGGCAAGCCATTTCCGTATCCGGCCTGTTCGCGATCCTCACCAGTCTCTTCATCTCGGCAGCTACGCGCGGTGTCGATCGTCGGTCCGTCTTGTTGTGGCTGACCGGCATCACCCTCGTCTCCGGCATCCTCGTTGCTTTTGCGCCCAGTTATGCGGTCTTCATGGTCGGACGCGCGCTGGTCGGCATGGCCGTCGGTGGCTTCTGGTCGATGTCCGCCGCGACGATGATCCGCCTCGCGCCGGACAAGGATGTGCCGCGTGCACTTGCGCTTCTCAATGGCGGCAATGCCCTCGCGACGACGATTGCCGCGCCTCTCGGCAGCTTCCTCGGCCAGTACATCGGTTGGCGCGGCGCGTTCTTTTGCGTCGTGCCGATTGCAGCGCTGACCCTGCTTTGGCAATTCTTCACGTTGCCGCGCATGCCGAGTCAGCAGCGGGCAAGCGCGGCGGCGGCGTTCAAGGTTCTGCGCAGCCCTGAAGTTCCCTACGGCATGCTCGCAGCGGCGCTGTTCTTCCTCGGGCAGTTCTCACTCTTCACCTATCTGCGGCCGTTCTTCGAAATGGTGACGCGCGTCGACGCCACGACCATTTCGGTTCTGCTGCTCGTCATGGGCGTGGCCGGTCTTGTCGGCACGTCACTGATTGGGCTCGTCATCCGCCAGCGCCTTTATTCGTCTCTCGTCTTGATGCCGTTCGCAATGGCCGTCGTGGCGGTCGCATTGACGGCTTATGGTTCCTCACTCGGCGCAACGGCTGCACTGATGTTCCTGTGGGGCTTCGTCGGTACGGCGGCGCCCGTCGGCTGGTGGACGTGGCTGAGCAGCGCATTGCCTGACGACGCGGAAGCAGGCGGAGGCTTGATGGTCGCGGTGGTTCAGTTTGCCATCACGATCGGAGCCGCCGGCGGCGGCGTGCTGTTCGACGGTGGCGGTTATCGGGCCACCTTTCTGTTCAGCGCCGTCATCCTCGCGCTCTCGTCCTCGGTCATCTTGTTTGGAATCTTTCGTCGCAGGGCAAGAACCAACTCGCAATGCGCGGCTTGTGCCTTGTGACGCGGTTTCGCGCGTAATGTTTGAAACACTGGCAGTAACGGAGGCATGACATGCAAATTCGGCAAGCAGGCTCGCAAGCGTCGGCCCGGGCTCCGGCAGAGTATTTCACCGGCACGGTCCGTATCGATCCCTTGTTTCCGGCCATCGATCCATCTCGCGTCGCCGGCAATCACGTCACCTTTGAGCCCGGCGCGCGCACTGCATGGCACACGCATCCTTTCGGCCAGACGCTGATCGTCACGTCCGGCCGCGGCCACGTGCAGCGCTGGGGCGGTCCGATCGAGGACATCCGACCGGGCGACGTGGTCTCGTTCGAGCCCGGTGAGAAGCACTGGCATGGCGCGTCAGCGAACACGGCCATGAGCCATATCGCCATCCAGGAAGCGCTCGACGGCAGCCCGGTCGCGTGGATGGAAAAGGTAACAGACGAACAGTATGGCGCGGCTGCCGCCAACGGAGACCAGCCATGAAGGCAACCGTCCTCTACGGGCCCGGCGATGTCCGTTACGAAAGCGTCGACGACCCCAGGATCATTCGCCCGACCGATGCCATCATCAAGCTGTCGGCCACCTGCATCTGCGGTTCCGATCTCTGGCCCTATCGTGGACTACAGCCCAGTGAGGGCCCTGCGCATATGGGGCATGAATATTGCGGCGTGGTCGTCGAGATCGGCGGCGCGGTGCGGACGATCAAGCCCGGCCAGTTCGTCGTCGGCTCGTTCTGCCTTTCGGACAATACCTGCCCGCATTGCAAATTCGGTTTCCAGTCGTCGTGCGAGCAGCGTGAGTTCATGTCGGGCGCGCAGGCGCCTTACGCGCGCGTCGCGCTCGCTGATGGCACGCTGGTCGCGACCAGCGAGATGCCGGGACGCGATCTCATCCCGCATCTGCTTGCGACCTCCGACGTGCTCGGGACCGGCTGGTACGCCGCGGACGCCGCGAATGTGAAGCAAGGCTCCGTGGTCGCGGTGGTCGGCGACGGTGCGGTCGGCCTCATGGGTGTGCTTGCAGCGAAAGGGATGGGCGCGGAGCGCATCATCGCCATGAGCCGCCACAAGACGCGGCAGGATCTGGCCCGGGAGTTCGGCGCCACCGATATCGTCGTCGAGCGCGGCCTCGAGGGCATCGCGCGCGTCAAGGAGCTGACCCGGGGCGTCGGTGCCGACTCGGTGCTCGAATGCGTCGGCACGCAGGAAGCCATGTCACAAGCGCTCGAATGCACGCGTCCGGGCGGCACGATCGGCTATGTCGGCGTTCCCCATGGCGTGACCTTCGATGGCCAGGCGTTGTTCTTCGGGCAGCGGCGCATGCTGGGCGGTCCCGCTCCGGTGCGGCGGTTCCTGCCCGATCTCATGGATCGGGTGCTCAATGGACGGATTCAGCCGGGCAAGGTGTTCGATCTCACGCTGCCGATCGACCAGGTTGCCGAAGGCTACAAGGCGATGGACCAGCGCCGCGCGATCAAGACGATGCTGACGGTGTGACGGCGGGGCAGGGCGCTGTCTATCGGGAGCGACTCTGCAGGCTCCCGATCAGCCGCCCAACCAGCTCATCGATTTCGCCCAGCGCCGTTGGCGGATCGAGGAATTCCTCCGGAATGATTTTACGAATCCGATTGTTTCGCGATCGCATAAGCGTAGGGTCCTGTCGATCACGCTGCCAGCTCGTACGACGACGTGAAATTGAGGTCTCTGACTCTTAACTCTTGCGAGGAGGACCAAAATGTTCGCGCACATCCCGACAGTATTGCTTACGTTGCCGCTGATTTTCAACGTCGCCGACACCGTGCCGAACTTCAACATTCAACGGGGCTGCAAAGTCGACAGCGCGTCGGCTTCCGATCCCAATGCCGGTATGGCCGCAACAATCAAGCGGTGTGTGGACGACGAGCAGCGGGCGAAGGATCAGCTTCAGACCCAATGGCCGGGTTTTTTGGCGTCTGACCGCGCTATGTGTATGTCGGTGGCCGTTGGCGAGAAGGCAGACGACAATGCGATGCCGCCCAGTTACGTCGAATTGTTGACCTGTCTTCAGGATCAACAATTTGCGCGAAAGCTTCCCAAGAACTGATCGTACTGCATCGCGACTGCTCCGAACTTCGGCCGTCCGGTTTGATTTAAATCAACACGCGGAATTTCCACTGACCGCCGCACGCGTGAGTGCGAGGACAAACATGCTTGCTTCCACAGCGTGTTAGGCGCAATGTGCGGTAGCAGACAATCGTCCGGACCATTGATGTCTATCGGACGATGATTCAAATCGCTCTAGCATTCTTCGATGTTCAATTGACGTCTGGCGCGCATTGAGGCGCCGGCCATGTGATTGATCGACGGCCGCTTCCTGGCGCGCCGTCAGGACGAGCGTAGTTTTGTGTGCCTTGGCAGGATTGTGCGTATCATGAGTCTCTCCGAAGCAGGCACGTGGGCAGTTGCTGAGCGACACGCCGACATGCTGCTCGTTCCCGGCGGCATGTTCCGGATGGGATCGGACAAGCATTATCCCGAGGAGAAGCCGGCCCATCGCGTCGCGGTCGACAGCTTCCGGATCGATCGAACGCCAGTGACGAACCAGCAGTTTCGTGCATTCATTGAAGTGACGGGATACGTCACCTTTGCCGAGATCGCTCCCGATCCGAACGATTATCCGGGTGCATTGCCCCACATGCTGAAAGCGGGTTCGCTCGTTTTCAATCCACCCGATCATCCCGTCGATCTCCGCGACCGCAACTCTTCCGTGGGCAAGCTCGACAAGGCGCTCGATGTCGCTCAGGCGGAGGGCTGGACCATTGTCGACAGGAAGAATGACTGGAAGCGCGTATTCGCGTTTGAAGGAAAATGAGACGCCCAATGGCCTGAAAACCGTCTGGCCGTGAAAAAGGACACAACGAAAGTCAGCCGCGTAGCGGCGGCAATCGATCGACGTGTTTGGGATGACAGGCATGACTTCGCCGAATTTGCCGCTCTGGCTTCGTTTTGTCCTGCTGGTCGGAGCAGTTGGTCTTGCGGCAGGCGCGAGCCTGTTCGCTTATCGATACTACACGCGCCCGGTGACCCTGAGCGTGGCGGTCGGCTCCATTGATGGCGAAGCGGCCAAGATGATGTCCGCCATGGCAAGCCGACTCGTCGCGACCAACGCGCCGGTCCGGCTGAAGGTTGTCGACAGCGGCACGGCGCTCGAGGCGGCCAATGCGTTTTCGGCCGGCAAGGTGGACCTTGCCGTGGTTCGCGGCGATGTCGGTGACCTGTCACAAGCGAAAGCCGTGGTGGTCGTGAGCCACATGGTCGTCCTCATCGTTGCTCCGCCGGGATCGACCATCGACAGCATCGACAAATTGAAAGGCCGGCGCATCGGGGTGATCGGCGGAGACACCAATGCCAAAATCGCCGATCTGCTGAGCAAGGAATACGGACTGGATCGACAGAAGGTGTTCAAGGATATCCCTTTGACAGATGCCCGGCGAGCCATCCAGTCCAAGGAGGTTGCGGCAGTGCTCGTCGTGATCCCTTTGGCCCAGAAATATTTGTCACTGGTGCGAGGCTTCTCCCAGCAAGGGCCAAAAGCGTTGCCGATCCTGATCGCGATCGATTCCGCCGCGGCAATCGCGGAAACCGAGCGTGCCTATGAGAGCTTCGACGTCCCAAAGGGCACCCTGCGAGGAGCGCCGCCAGTCCCGGACGATGACCTGACAACCTTGAGGACTTCACTCTATCTGGTTGCGAACAAGAAGCTTGGTTCCGATCTGGTCGCCACGCTCACCCAGACGATCATGAGCGTCCGCAGGGACCTTTTGGCCGAGGATCCGATTTTCGCGCAGATCACAGCGCCCAGCACCGACCAGGATGCCTACCTTCCGCTGCACCCCGGGGCGGCGGCCGTCTACAACGCCACCCAACAGAGTTTCATGGATGAGTACGGCAACTGGATTTACCTCACGCCGATGATCCTGGGAGGCGCTGCGACCGTCCTCGCCGCGGCCTGGAAATTCCTGGGACTTGGGAGCCCGAAAAGCGAGGGTCCGCTGGATTCCCTTTATGCGCTGGGGCGCCGTATCCGAAAGGCCGGCACCGAAGCCGAACTCTCCGACATCGAGGAAGAGATCGACGGTATCCTCAGCGCGCAACGCGCCAAAGCAGCGCGCGGAGACGAGAGTGCGGTGGACGACGCGACGCTGAATGTCGCCGCCCATAGGCTCGAGAGCTTGGTCCACGATCGACGAGCGATGCTTGCGAAGAAACCTGCAGTGGCCTGTGTAGCCTGAGCGACACAGAGGAGTCGTTATGAATTAGTTGCCGCTGCGAACTCCCGCAGCCATCGCCCTTTTATGCGCCGGCTTTCTTTCGACCACCGCGACGGTTTCGAGGGCCGATGAAAGCGGCACCAGTTTTTAGCTTCCGGGCATATTTGGCAGTCTCGCGACCGCGCCGGGGCAGCCGGGATGGGCGTTCGCGACGGTTTATTATCATACATCGGTCAGTGCTGGTGCCGATGTCGCGCGTTCCCGCGGACTTCAGATCGGCAGCCTGAATCCGAACCTGAACGTCAATTTGAATGCGACCCTGAAAGCCGATGCTGACCTCGCATTGCTCGTCCCGAGCTACACGTTCGCAACTCCGGTTTTAGGTGGTCAGTTGGCGGTACAGATGGCAGCGATCGTCGGGCGCAACGGCGCCACCGTCAACGGGACACTATCCGTTTCGCTGCCGCCCTTCGGCTTGGTGTGAACCGACAGCATCGGCGATTCCGTCACTGGCTTCGGCGACCTCTATCCGAAGATGATGCATCGGGGCTCTTCATTTTGAAGCGCGCATGAACGCGGATATTCGCACTATCGCTGGCGGCTCTGCAGGCTCCCGATCAGCCGCCCAACCAGCTCATCGATTTTGCCCAGCGCCGTTGGCGGATCGAGGAACTCGATATCGTCCACGTTCCAGTATTCGACGCGATGGGCGACACCGGCAAAGCGGCGCTCGATCATGGGGCGATGCTCGGCATCCTTCAGTGCGACCACAAGGGCCGCTTGCGCAAAGTCGTCGTCCGTGCAGAGCACCGGATCGCGCGCAGCGCCTTCAGGCACAATGCCTTTGGCTTGCAAGGCATTCACCGTGTAGGGCGACATCGGCCCCACGTTTTCAGGAAAGAGAAGATCTTCGGCGACGCCGCGCGAGAAGGCCTGCCAACCCAGCCCTTCGAGCCCGGCCTGATGGTTGAAAATCTCCTCGGCATAGCGGCTTCGATAGTAGTTGCCCGTGCAGAGAAACAGCACGCGATTGGTCTTGTTCATCAAGTCGTATGTCCATCAACGATCTGCCACATGCCATGGGGATGTCATGTGGTCCCGCAATTCGAAGAAGCTAACACGTGTTCGTGCCGAAAGACACGTGGCTTCTCAACAGCGCAGCCGCGTAACGACCTGTGGCAGTGACGCCAGCAGCAGCACGACGCAGACGCAAAACAGCACAATGTCCTTGAACAGGAACTCGCCTGCCAGATTCCAGGCCATCGGGTCGGTTGAGATGCTCCATGTCACGACGCCAGGCGTGGTGAAAAAGAACGACCAGGTGACGGCGAAAGTGACCACTCCCATCAATGATCCCAGCGCCGAGAGGATCGGGCTGAATGCACCGGCAACCAACAGGGCCGCAATCACGAATTCAGTGACACCGAGGACATAGGCTTCGCCCCTCAATCCGAAGACCGATAGCCACGAGACAAGCGGGCTGTTGCTGATGAATTGCGCGATGCCCTGGGCCGACTGCAGCGTGAACTTCTGCATGCCGAACGACACGAAGATCACGACCATGACCCAGCGCAGGATCGCCAGCGGTCGATAGGACCCCGCCCCATCCTCTGCGATATGGAAGGTTGCTCTCGCTAGCTCTTTCATTTGACCGGCCCTTGACGATGCATTGTTGGCAGTACGGCCGCACTCCCGGGCTCGTTACGCGCGGCCGGAAGCGTCTCAGTTCACGATTGTGTGCGGCGCGGCCGGGCTCGGATCACGAAAATTGTCGTTGGACATGGGAATTATTGATCCCGAAACGTAATAATGGCCGGGCGCCCGCGAACTCTCTCTCGGGTTGGAATTGAATGCGGAGGACGAAATGCTCGGTGAGGTGATCGTGATTGGAGATCTCAAGCTGCGGGACGGCGCATCGGGCGAGGCGTACGATCGCCTGGGCGAGCGCATGTATGGAATAGTCAGCGGCCTTCCCGGATTTCTGTCTGTGAAATCATTCAAGGCGGATGACGGGGAGGAGATCACCGTCTTTCGCTTCGCCTCGGAGCAGGCGCTCGAAGGCTGGCGGACCCATCCCGACCATGTCGAAGCCATGAAGCGAGGCCATGCCGAATTCTACGCCAGCGGATTTTTGCAGATCTGCCAGGTCATCCGCGAAGTCGGCCCGTTCGAGCATGGGTGATGCGGCCCGGGCCGTACCAGATGGCATCCTGGGAACGCGTGTCCCCGGTTGTCTCTGGGCGCCCCCTGGGGTTCGGTTCGGGGAGCATCGCCATGGTGACATCATGCCGGTGTTTTGCCCGACGTGTCAAACAAATTTCGTAAAATCAGCAGCCGTGTGACGCTGGCGGTCAGGCCATTGACAAGGCTCACCCTGCCTACTGTGCATGGGGTTGTTTTCGCGTGTTGGGTTTAGGCGGGCCTGCTCTGTGGACGGCGGCCGCTCGATCACCCCGCCTTGGCAACGCGGCTGTCCGAGCGCAAGTTCTGGAAGAACTTTTCCACCTCGCGCGACAGCGTGTCCGCCGTCGCGCTCACGCTGCTTGCGGCCGTCAGCACCGAGGAGGCCGCCGTGTCGGTCTCGCCGATGGCGTCGCGGAGCGAGGTGATGCTGGCGACCAGCGTCTCGTTGCCCTGGGCTGCGCTCTGCGCGTTGGAGGAGATCTCGCGCGTGGCCTGGTCCTGCTGGCCGACGGCGCCGGCAATCGCGGAGGTGACCTCGTTGATCTCGCGCACCGCGCCGCCGATCTCGCGGACGGCATCGACCGCGCTGCGGGTGGAGGACTGGATCATCGCGACGTTCTCGCCGATGTCGGCGGTCGCCTTCGCGGTCTGTCCCGCCAGCGCCTTCACTTCGTGCGCGACGACCGCAAAGCCGCGGCCGGCGTCACCGGCGCGCGCAGCCTCGATGGTGGCGTTGAGCGCGAGCAAATTGGTCTGCTCGGCGATCGTCTGAATGAGGGTCAGCACGCCGTCGATGCGCTGCGTGGCAGCGGCGAGGCTCTCGATCTCGGCGATCGATTTCTCGGTGCGCTGGCCGGTCTGCTCGACCGCGCCCGCGGATTGCCGCACCTGGCGGCCGATCTCCTCGACCGATGCCGACAGCTCCTCGGCCGCACCTGCCACCGCACTGACGTTGTGCGAGGCCTGCTCGGTGGCGTTCGCCGCCGTGCCGGCGCGGCTGCTCGCATCCGCGGTGACACGGGTGATGGTCTGTGCGGTCTCGCGCATGACGGTGGCGTTGTCGCTGAGGCCGCGCATGATCGCGCCGATCGCCTCGCGGAACGCTTCGACCGACTGCTCGATGTGGTGCGCGCGCTGCTCGCGTGCCGCAGAATCCTGCGAGACCTGCGAGGCGAGGTTGCGGTTGCGCCCCATCGCGTCCTGGAACACTTCGATGGCGCGCGCGAGCGCGCCGATCTCGTCGGCGCGGCCGGCGTGCGGCACCACGACATTCTCGGCGCCGTCGGCGACCTGCTTGATGGTCGCGGTGATCGCGGCGAGTGGCCGCGCGATCGAGCGGGCGATGATGATGATGCCGATCACGACCAGCGCCAGCGCCACGCCGGCGAGGCAGGTCAGCACGAAGGACAGCGTACGGTTGGTCTCGGTCTCGCGCGCGATCTGCCTGGCGCGCTCGGCATAGACCTTGGAGAGCGCCTCGAGATCCTTGTTCAGCGCCGAGCGCACGGCGCGGTTGGCGTCATTGTCGCCCCATTCGCGGCCCGCGGCTGCATTGATCTCGACGCCGCGGCGGACCAACTCCTTGCGGAAGTCGACGAACTGCTCGATGCGCTTCTTGAAGGTGGCGAACTGCTCGGCGTCGTCAGCCTTGACGATGCTCTCCCATCCCTTCACGACATTCAGGATTTGCCCGTTGAACTTGAGCAGGCCATCGCCGTATTTCTTCACGACCGCCGGTTCGGTCGACATGTAGACGCCGCGCGATTCCATCACGACCGCATAGACCAGCGAGTTGACGCGCTCGACGTTCAGCGCCGCCGCATTCGCCGTCTCGATCGCGCTGGTCAACTCGGCGCCGCGGCGGCTGTTGTAGTCCGACAGCATAGCGATCGCCGCGATGAGCAGGGCGAACAGCGCGAAGATCGCATAGAGCTTGGTGGCCAGCGAGAAACGGCCTGCCAGGCCGGCGGTATTCCCAGATCGGTCTGATGTCATGGTGCGGGGGCCCGAATGGCCAGGAGTGGCCGGACTGCGCGGTCTTCTAAAATTGATGCAAAACTATGCAGAATGAAGATGGACGCAGCGTTAACGCGGCCGTTGGCCCCCTTCGCCCCAGGTCGAAAGAAAGGTAAGATATTTCAGCGCCTTGATCCAAAGGTATAGTTTCAAGATCGCTTTGGAGTCGGTCACTGGCCGACGAACCCCGGAGGGGCCTTTGGTCTACCGCCACGCCATCGACGCCACGACCTACACCTTTCCCGACCTGCGCGACCTCCTCGCCAAGGCGACGCCGCCGCGCTCCGGCGACCGGCTGGCCGGCATTGCCGCAGGGAGCGCCGAGCAGATGATCGCCGCGCGGATGGCGCTGGCGGACGTCCCACTCGGTCAAATCCTTAACGAGGCCGTCATCCCCTATGAGGCCGACGAGGTGACCCGGCTCGTCATCGACAGCCATGACGCCAAGGCGTTTGCCCCCGTGGCCTCGCTGACGGTCGGAGCCTTCCGCGACTGGCTTCTGTCGGACGCGGCCACGGCGGAGGTCTTGCGCAAGCTCGCGCCCGGCATCACGCCGGAGATGGCGGCGGCGGTATCGAAGCTGATGCGCAACCAGGACCTGATCCTGGCGGCGCGGAAATGCGAGGTCATCACCGCCTTCCGCAACACCATCGGCCTGAAGGGCCGGATGAGCACGCGGCTGCAGCCCAACCATCCCTTCGACGATGCCAGGGGCATCACCGCCTCGATCCTCGACGGCCTGCTGCTAGGAGCCGGCGATGCCTGCATCGGCATCAATCCGGCAAGCGACGATCCGGCTGTCATCGCGCAATTGCTGCGGCTATTGGACGAGATCATCGCGCGGCTGAAGATCCCGACCCAAGGCTGCGTGCTGACCCATGTCACCACGACGCTGGCGCTGATCGGGCAGGGCGTGCCGGTCGACCTCGTCTTCCAGTCGGTCGCCGGCACCGAGGCCGCCAATCGAAGCTTTGGCATCGACCTCGCGCTGCTGAAGGAGGCGCAGGCAGCCGGGCTGTCGCAGAAGCGCGGCACGGTGGGCGAGAACGTGATGTATTTCGAGACCGGCCAGGGCTCCGCGCTGTCGGCCAACGCCCATCACGGTGTCGACCAGCAGACCTGCGAGGCGCGTGCCTATGCGGTGGCCCGTGCCTATGCGCCATTACTGGTCAATAGCGTGGTCGGCTTCATCGGTCCGGAATATCTCTATGACGGCAAGGAGATCATCCGGGCGGGGCTGGAGGATCATTTTTGCGGCAAGCTGCTCGGCCTGCCGCTCGGCACCGACATCTGCTACACCAACCATGCCGAGGCGGACCAGGACGACATGGACAATCTGCTGACGTTGCTTGCCGCCGCCGGCGTCACCTTCATCATGGGGGTGCCCGGCGCCGACGACGTCATGCTGAACTACCAGTCCACCTCCTTCCACGATGCGCTCTATGTGCGCGACGTCTTCGGCGCGGCCCGAGCGCCGGAGTTCGACGACTGGCTGGTCCAGACCGGAATTGCGGGCGCCGACTTCCGGCTTGCCGGTGATGCAGGCCTGTTGCCCGATTTCGCCTCCCGGTTGATCGCGTGACGCGAAAGTCCCGCAAAAAACATCATCCGACGGCGTGAACCGGGGAAACCATTGGTGCGTCTCATGAATTAGTTCGGTGCCACAATATTGAGGAATTCCGGTCGCAGCGTTACGCTATGTTTCTGGAGACCTCGTCAGTACCGTTCGTAGAACGTGGTTGGGGGAAGTTCGATGCGCGCTGAAAGCAACGGAACGAGCCGGCATATTCTCTGTGTCTTCCCGCGTTACACGTCGTCTTTCGGCACCTTCGAGTATGCCTATCCGCTGACCGACGGCGTCCGCGCCTTCATGCCGCCGCAGGGCCTGCTGTTGCTCGCGGCCTATCTGCCGAAGGAGTGGCAGGTCAAATTCGTCGACGAGAATCTTCGCCGCGCGACAAAGGAAGAGTTCGAATGGGCGGAGGCGGTCTTCGTCAGCGGCATGCACATCCAGCGCCAGCAGATGAACGACATCTGCCGCCGCGCCCATGAGTTCGACCTGCCGGTTGCGCTCGGCGGTCCCTCGGTCAGCGCTTGCCCGGACTATTACCCGTCATTCGACTATCTCCATGTCGGCGAACTCGGCGACGCCACCAATCAGCTGCTCGAAATCCTGTCGCGCGATACGTCTCGCCCCGAGCAACAGGTCGTGCTGACGACCAAAGACCGCGTGCCGATGACGGAGTTTCCGATCCCGGCCTATGAGCTCGCCGATGTGAAGCGGTATTTCCTCGGCAGCATCCAGTATTCCAGCGGCTGTCCCTATCAGTGCGAGTTCTGCGACATCCCCGGCCTCTACGGCCGCAATCCGCGCATCAAATCGCCCGAGCAGATCATCGCCGAGCTCGACCGCCTGCGCGAATGCGGCATGACCGACACGGTCTATTTCGTCGACGACAATTTCATCGGTAACCGCAAAGCGGCGCTGGATCTGCTGCCGCATCTGATCGAGTGGCAGAAGAAGACCGGCTATGTGGTGCGGCTCGCCTGCGAAGCGACGCTCAACATCGCAAAGCGCCCCGAAATCCTCGAGAAGATGCGCGAGGCCTATTTCATCACCATCTTCTGCGGCATCGAGACGCCGGACCCCGACGCGCTGAAGGCGATGCACAAGGACCACAACATGATGGTTCCGATCCTCGAGGGCGTACGCACCATCAACTCCTACGGGATGGAGGTGGTGTCGGGAATCATCATGGGGCTCGACACCGACAAGCCGAACACCTCGGAGGCGCTGCTCGCCTTCGTCGAGGAGTCGCACATTCCGCTGCTGACCATCAACCTGCTTCAGGCGCTGCCGAAGACGCCGCTGTGGGACCGGCTGGAGAAGGAAGGGCGCCTGGTCGATGACGAGGGGCGCGATTCCAATGTCAACTTCCTGTTGCCCTATGACGACGTCGTCGCATCCTGGAAGCACGCCATGAGCGTCGCCTACGAGCCCGAGAAGGTCTACGCGCGCTTCCAGTATCAATGCGACGAGGTTTATCCCCATCGCCTCAAGATGCCGGTGCCGGACGAGATGAAGACCTGGACCAATATCCGGCGCGGCCTCGTCATGCTGCGCAACATCTTCTGGAAGGTCGGCGTGCTCGGCGACTACAGGCGCGTGTTCTGGAAGTTTGCGCTGGAGCGGATCCGCCGTGGTGAAATCGAAGGCCTGATCGGCTGCACCATGATCGCGCATCATCTCATCACCTTTGCGCGCGCGGCATCGAGCGGCAAGCAGAACGCGTCGAACTATTCGATCCGGCTGCGCGAAGCGTCCGTTCCCGCCGAATGAGCGACAAGCCCGTTCCGGCACGCCCGACCGTCGACCTGAGATCGTTCACGCCTGCGCGCGTCGCGCTCGGGCGCAGCGGCGCGAGCCTGCCGACAAAACCGCTGCTCGATTTCACGCTGGCGCATGCCCGCGCCCGCGATGCCGTGCACGCCGCCTTCGACGCACCGGGTCTGGTTGCCGGGGTGAGGGCGCTCGGTCTTGACGCCACCGAGGTGACGAGCCGGGCCGCCGATCGCAGCGATTATCTGCGCCGGCCGGATCTTGGACGGCAACTCGATGCCGGTTCTGCCGCGGCGCTGGCGGACGGTGCCACTGCGCCGTGCCAGCTTGCGATCGTCATCGGTGATGGATTGTCGGCGGCGGCGATCCATGCCCATGCAGTCGCGCTGCTGCAAAGCCTGCTACCGCTGCTCCGCGAAGGCGACGCTGTCGCGATCGGCCATGTCGTCGTCGCCTCAGGCGCGCGGGTTGCGCTGGGCGACGAGATCGGGGCCATCCTCGGCGCCCGCATGGTTTTGATGCTGATCGGCGAACGGCCGGGCCTGTCCGCGCCCGACAGCCTCGGTGCCTATCTGACCTTCGCACCGAAGCCCGGGCTGACCGATGCCGCGCGCAACTGCGTGTCGAATATCCACAGGGCCGGGTTGAGCTATCGTGAGGCCGCCCTCAAGCTCGTCTGGCTGGTCCGCGAGGGACTGGCGCGGGAGGTCACGGGCGTGGCGCTCAAGGACGAGAGCGCCGACCGGGCGCCGCGTCGAATTGGCTCGGCTTTGCCCGAATGACGGGCATTCCGGTAAAATCGCCGCATCTTGATCGATTTGGAGACCCTTGGCGTGCTTGCGAGGCGGGCTCATGACCTGCTAAACCGCTGCCGGCGATTTTACGCGCATTTTCAAAGGGCAAGCCTCCCATTCGTATGGCATTTTCAAGCCGTTCGCGGGGCGCAATAAGCTCACTGACCGAGCCGATTTAGGAACTGGACAAGGCATGCTCGAAAAGCACCGTGAGAATGAGGTTCATGTCGACAAGGTCGAGCAAGGGCCTGCGTCCTCCATCGCCTTCGGGCTGGAGCGCATCGGGCTGATTGCGGTCCGGGCGCCGATCGTCTCCTGCATCATCCTGGTCGTGCTGATCGTCGGCGCGGTGTTCGGCATCTACCGGATCAAGATCGACGATTCGCTGTCCCAGCTGTTCCGCTCCAACACGCCGGAATTCCGCCAGTATGAGGCGGTGACGAAGAAATTCCCGGCCGAGGAATTCGACGTTCTCGTCGTGGTCGAGGGCAAGAACCTCCTGGCGCGAAACAATCTTGAGAAGCTGCGCGACTTCATCACTGACATGCAGCTGGTCGAGGGCACCCGCGGTTTGGTCTCGCTGTTCTCCGCGCGCCAGGCGCCGGCGCCGGGCAAGCTGCCGGCCGCGCTGTTCCCGGCCGAGCTGCCCGAAGGCGCGGCCTATGACCAGTTCATCGAGACCGTCAAAAACAACGAGATCATCCGCGGCAAGCTCTTGTCTGAGGACGGCACGCTCGCGCTGATCGTGCTGTCGCTCGATCCCGAGGTGGTCGCCTCCAGCAAGCTCACGAAGACCGTCGGCGACATCCGCGCGCTGATGAAGGAGGATCTCGGCGAGACCGGCCTCAGCGTACAGCTCTCCGGCGTGCCGGTGATGCAGCTCGAGATCCGCAACGCGGTCGAGCGCGACGGCCTCACCTACAACGTCCTCGGCATTCTCGCCGGCTGCGTCATCGCCATCATCTTCTTCCGCAAGATCTCGTTCATGGTGGTGGCGGCGTTCCCGCCGATGATCGCGATTTTGATCGCACTCGGCGCGCTCGGCTGGGCCAATTTCAACCTGAACATGTTCCTGAACGTGATGACCCCGCTCATCATGGTGATCTCGTTCTCGGACTCGATGCAGCTCACCTTCGCCGCACGCGACCGGCTGATCGCGGGCCAGGACAAGTTCACCGCGTTCAGGAATGCGGTGCTGGTGGTGGGCCCGGCCTGCGTGCTGACGCACGGCACCGCTGGCATTTCCTTCATCGCACTTCAGTTCTCGGACTCCGACCTGATCCGCAAATTCGGCGAGGCGGGCCTTGCCGCAACCATCATCGCGCTGGTCACGGTGCTATCGCTGGTGCCGGTGTTCGGCGTGCTGTTCGTGCGCAACGAGAAGCTCTTTGCCGTCAAGTTCCAGACCGCGGATGCAGGCGTGCAGGCGCTGCGTAATTTCTGCTACTGGATCGCGGTGCGCATGGTCGGCCGGCCCGGCCTGTTCAGCCTGATCGCACTGCTGTTCGTTGCCAGCCTCGGCGTCGTCTACGCCAATCTGCAGCCGCGCTACCGGCTCGCCGACCAGGTGCCGGACAAGCGCCAGGCGGTGGCCGCCAGCAACCGGCTCGATGCCAAGCTGACCGGCGCCAATCCGGTCAACGTGCTGATCCAATTCCCCAAGGGCGAAACGCTCTACTCGCCGGAGACGCTGCAAACCATCGCCGACGTGCACGCGACTGTGGAGAAGGCGGCCGGCGTCGGTAACGTCTGGTCGCTGGAGACGCTGCGTCGCTGGCTGGCGGAAAAGGCCGGCAGCGACGATGTCGCGACGCTGAAGGAATATGTCAACGTCATCCCCGAGCATCTGGTGCGAAGGTTCATCGATGCCGAGCAGGATGCGGTGGTCGTGGCCGGCCGCGTGCCGGACAAGGACTCCAGCCAGCTCCTGCCGATTGTCGACAAGCTCGACACCGAGCTCGACGCCGTCCGCAAAAAGCATCCCGGCTACGAGGTTGCCGTCACCGGTCTTGCCGCCATCGCCGCGCGCAATTCGGCCGGCATGATCGAGAAGCTGAACCGCGGTCTCACCGTCGAATTCGCGATGGTCGCGATCTTCATTGGGCTGGCCTTCCGCTCCTGGGTGGTGATGTTCGCCTGTATCCTGCCGGGCATTTTCCCGGTGGTGATGTCGGGAACGGTGCTGTGGGCAATGGGCGAGGGCTTGCAATTCGCCAGTGTCGTCGCGCTCACCGTCTCGTTCGGCCTGGGCTTGAGCGCCACCATCCACTTCCTCAATCGCCTGCGATTGGAGAGTAAGCCCGGCGTCGGTTCGGCGATCGCGGTGGAGCGGGCGACCGTGCTGGTCGGCCCCGCGCTGATCCTGACCACGCTGGTGCTGGCCTGCGGCCTCGTCGTCACCGTGTTCTCGGACCTGCCCTCGCTGCGGCTGTTCGGCTGGCTCAGCGCCTTCTCGATGGTGGCGGCGCTGGTGGCCGACCTCTTCATCCTCCGGCCGACGGCGATGTGGTTGATCAACCTGCACGCCAAGCTTCAGGGGCCCGACAAGCCGGCGATCTGAGCGGGGTCATCACGCTGCCACCGAATCGCAAGCACTCTGGCTGCTATTCGGAGGCGCCATGCGTGACGTGCGACACGACAGCTCCATCACGACGTTTCAACAGAAGCGGGGCGGCGATTCGGCCGCCTTCCTTGTCCCGTTTCTCAAGCCGAAGATGACCCTGCTTGACGTGGGCTGCGGCCCGGGGACCATCACGGCTGCGCTTGCCGGGATCGTTGCCAAGGCGATCGGCGTCGACATCGAGCCGAACGCGATCGCGGCCGCGCATCAGCTGGCCGCGCGTGCCGGCCTGACCAATCTGGCCTTTGTCGAAGCCGACATGACGGCGCTTCCGTTCGAGGATGCCGCGTTCGACGCGGTGTTCTTTCACGCCGTGCTCTACCATCAGAGCGAGGCGATGTTGATGCGAACGCTGGCGGAGGCGCAACGGGTGCTGAAGCCGGGCGGGGTGCTGGGCACACGTGACGCCGATGTCGGCGGCAATATTCTCCATCCCGAACTCGACGGCGTGCGCCTCGCGCTCGACCTCTGGCAACGCTGGTACGGTCACGACGATTCCAAGACACTTCGCTTCGGCCGCAGGCAGAGCTCGATCCTGCGCGCGCACGGGTTCACGCCGCTCTGGGCCGGCGCAAGCTATGTCAACCACAGCGCCGATGCGGCAAGCCGCGCCGAGGCAGTCGCGGATGCCAGGCGGAGCCTTCTCGGCCTCGGGCCGCAGCTCCTGGGCAGGCGGCTGGCCACCGACGACGAGATCGGGGCGGCCCTTGCCGGATGGGACGCCTGGGGGCGCGATCCCGATGCGGTCTACTTCAGATGCCGATGCGAATGCGTCGCGCGCAGGGATTGATCCGGCTGTCTCACGCACCGATGCGGACGATCCCGTAAGGGTTGAACTTGAAATCGTCCTCCGGGTAGTCCGATTGTCGCGAAAGGCTAAGCCCGCGATCAGCCAGCGCCGCATCGATGCCGCGTTCGGTCATGGCGTCGGCGATCTCGTCGATGAGACGCGCCGCATCGCGGTCGCTGCCGCGGGATTTTGCGACATAAATCTCCGGCAGCCCGACCAGATGAAAGCCGACGCTTTCATTGTAAGTCGTGCCGTCGAGCGGACGCTTGGCAAGGGCGAGGCGGCAGGCCCGGCTCATGGCTGCCGTGACGGCGAGGCCCCGATTCGTCTTCGCCGCCGTCTTGCATTCGGCCGCGAGTTGCATCCACCGCTCGAGGCCGTGGGCGACGCCCGCGCTTTCGCCTTTCACGGCGGTCGCGCCGGCGTCGATCATCTCCTCCACGATGCGCAAGGCTGCGGCCGAATAGGCGACCGCCTTCTGCTGCTCCATCGGCGGGCTCAGCACGTAGAGCACGGATTTGTGGTTGGCGACGGCGGCCTCATCGGCGGTGGACCACGCATTGGGAAAGACCCGGTCCCAACACACGGCGAACGATCGTGCCATATGCGGATCGGGCTGCGCTTGCGAATAGGTGCGGTCGATCTCGAAACCGAAATCGGCGATCGTGTTTGCGGCCGCTTTCGGCGGATGCAACAGGCTCTCATTCTTACCGAGGAAACAGAGCACGTGGCGTGGCTTGATTGCCGAAGACGGCATCTGCGGTCCTCCTTGGGCTGGCGATTGATCGCTAGCCCAGGCCCGGTGAGTTGCGAGGAGCCCAAATCCCCAACCTAGTCCCCAAAGCAGCTGTCTGCGAAATCGGTTCATTCAGTAAAAAGCCCCCGGCTCGCGAAAAACCGGGGGCGTGTTCCTCTTGGAAGCGGGAAGAGCGATCAGCTCTTCGTCATCGTGATATTGACGCCGCGGATCTCGCCCTTGGACGAGATCTGCACCGTCTGCTTGGTGCCGTTGGTGCGCAGCGTCAAATTGGCGGCAAAGCCGTTGGCCTCGACGAACACGTCGATCTGGCCGCCGCCGGCGGTCCCCTGGAGATTGCCGAAGATGTTGCGACTGGACTCGCTCCAATTGCCGGAGATGCGGTCGCCCTGGCTGGTCACGTCGCTGGTGAGGTCGAATTTGTAGCTGTCGGAGGCGCAGTGCAGGGCTTGCTTCAGGTTGAGGCCGGTGCCGCCAACCTTGTAGTCCGCCTTGCAGCGGATGTGCTCGGTGGAACCGTCGGACAGCGCCACAGTGCCGGTACCGGTCCAGGCGCCATCGAAACCGGCGAACGGTCCGGACGACTGAGCGTGGCTTGCCGAAACCGAGAAGAGCAGCGCCGCGCCAATGCCGGCCGCCTTGATCGCCTGTCCAGATCGTCCAAAGAACTTCATCTCAAATATCCCGTTTTGGAACGACGCCGCTCATGGCAGGACGTCTCGCCACATCGAAAGTTTAGTGTTCCGAACCCGTGTCAGGTTCAAGCCTAACCGCCCACGATGTCAGGTGCGCAAAGCGCTCTCGCGTTGGTCCGAGCCCGGATTCCCTCTGTTTCCATGTGTTTCCAGTCGAAAAAGCGGATCGGACAGATGCAGCTCTGCAACAGGTGCCGTCCAAAACGTGACCTGCCCGAATTATGACGTAGTATCAACCTCTTACATCTGCCAATGAAGGCCTAGGGAAGACCTGATTTGGTAGGGGTGGCGCCAATTTGGCCGCATTTGCCAGCGCTTGTGCCTTCTCCGGTGCCGCCCTTCCGCGGCAACTTGCCATCAGAACAATCCGTTCCCGTCGTCCGCCCTGTGCTGTCCGGGACTGGTGCGATTCTGCCGTCAGAATGAAGGAATACAATGCGTAAGCTTCTCGTCGCTCTCACCGTGCTGTCGGCAACCCTGTCCACGGCTGCGTTCGCCCAGCAGGGGCGTGGCACGGACGCCGAGCAGAAGGCCTGCACGCGCGACGTGCAGAAGTTCTGCCGTCCGGTCATCGACCAGGGCGATTTCACCGTTCTGGCCTGCCTCAAGGAGAACCGGGCCAAGATCTCGCAGGCCTGCGACCAGGTCCTGAAGAACCACAATCAGTAAGCTCGGCCGCTGGCCCACAAAGGCGGCCGTGGGGCCGCCTTTTTCACGCCGGATCCGCGGGGCTGCCATCGAGAGACAGGATTGGTTTTGCGGCCGTATTCCCCTATATGGGGGCCGCGGCGGCGTCGCCGGCATGAGCCTGCGCGAGCGCAAAAGCCTTTCCTGTCCAAACGATTGTTGATCAGCCCTCGATGACCTCTGCGAGCGAATTGCGATCCGGCAAGGGTGACCGCGACGAGAATTTTCCCGTCGCGTCCTGGATCATTCATCCGCGTCATCGCGCGCTGATCCTGGCGTATTACAATTTCGTCCGCACGGCCGACGACATCGCCGACCACGCGACCCTGCCGGCGGACGAAAAGCTTCGCTATCTCGACCTGCTCGAGGCGGAACTGCTCGGCAGCGGCGACACCCAGGCTGAAGCCGTCGCGCTGCGGCGCGCGCTGGCCGAGCGGGGCATGGCACCGCGCCACGCGCTGGACGTGCTCATCGCGTTCCGCATGGACGTGACAAAACTGCGCTACGAGAGCTGGGACGAGGTCATCCACTATTGCCGCTATTCGGCGATGCCGGTCGGCCGCTTCATGCTCGACGTCCATGGCGAGAGCACCTCGACCTGGGCCGCGTCGGATGCGCTCTGCGCGGGCCTTCAGATCAACAACCACCTCCAGGATTGCGGCAAGGATTTCCGCCAGCTCAATCGCGTCTATCTGCCGCGCGATGCACTGGCCGCAAGCGGCGCCGCGGTCGAGCAGCTCGGACTTGCGCACTCGCCGCCGGCGATGCTGGCCTGCCTCCAGGGGCTCGCCGTGCGCAACGAAGCGCTGCTCAACGAGGGCAGGTCGCTGAGCGCGGAGATCAGGGATGTCCGGCTCGGCGTCGACGTCGCGGTGATCCAGGCCTATGCGGACCGCATCGTGCGCCTCTTGAAGGTGCGCGATCCCCTGCGCGAACGCGTGCATCTGAACAAGCTTGAGCTGCTCACCTTCAGCCTCGCCGGCATGATCGGCGAAATCGGCCGCCGCGCGATCGGCCGCAAGGCCATCTCCAGACCTGGGACTGCCCATGACGCTTGAGGCGACCACGCCCGGCGCCAATTATGGCTCGACCGCATCCGGCAGCTCCTTCTATGCCGCGATGCGCATCCTGCCGCGCGACCAGCGCGAGGCGATGTTCCAGATCTACAGCTTTTGTCGCCAGGTCGACGACATCGCCGATTCCGACGGCCCGCGCGACGAGCGGCTCGCCGCGCTCCAGGAATGGCGCAACGACATCGACGCGCTCTACCAGGGCAATCCGCCGCCCCGGCTGAAGGACTATGCCGCCTCGGTGAAGACCTTCGGGCTGAAGCGTGAGGATTTCCTCGCCATTGTCGACGGCATGGAGATGGACGTGCCGCAGGACATCCGTGCCCCCGACATGGCGACGCTCGATCTCTACTGCGATCGCGTTGCCAGCGCCGTCGGGCGGCTGTCGGTGCGGGTGTTCGGCCTGCCGGAAGAGGATGGCATCCTGCTCGCCCATCACCTCGGCCGCGCGCTGCAGCTCACCAACATCCTGCGCGACATCGACGAGGACGCAGGCCTCGGCCGGCTCTATCTGCCGCGCGAGGCGCTGCTGCATGCCGGCATCACGTCCAACGATCCGGACCGTGTGATCGCCGAGCGCGCTCTGCCGAAAGTCTGCCTGCCGCTGACGCAGCGCGCGAAGATGCATTTCGAGAAATCGGACGAGATCATGAGCCGCAACAAGCGCCGCGCGGTGCGCGCGCCGCGGATCATGTCGAAGTACTATCACGCCATTCTGGACCTCCTGATCGCGCGCGGCTTCGACGCACCGCGCGAGCCGGTGCGTGTGTCGAAGGTCACACGCTTCGCGATCCTGTTCCGCTACGCTTTCATCTGATGCAAAACACAGCTCACATCATCGGCGCCGGAATTTCCGGCCTCTCCGCCGCCGTGCGGCTCGCCAATGCCGGCTTCAAGGTCGCCGTGCATGAGGCGACGCAGCAGGCCGGCGGCCGCTGCCGCTCCTATTTCGACGGCGCCACCAATCTCACCATCGACAACGGCAATCATCTGCTGCTGTCGGGCAACAGCCACGCGCGCGCCTATGCGCGCTCGATCGGCACCGAGGCAGGCCTGGTCGGCCCTGAAACCGCGCAGTTTCCCTTCGTCGATATCAAGACCGGGCAGCGCTGGCAGATCGATCTCGGTTCCGGCCGGCTGCCGACCTGGGTGCTCGACGAGGGCCGCCGCGTTCCCGACACCGGTCTGACCGACTACCTCAAGCTGGCGCCGCTGATCTGGGCCTCGGAAGCGACGCTGGTCGGTAAATCCATTCCTTGCGAAGGCATTCTCTATCAGCGCCTGGTGCAGCCGCTGTTGCTCGCGGCGCTCAATGTCGATCCCCCCGAGGGTTCGGCGGGGCTTGCCGGCGCAATCGTGCGCGAGACGCTGCTGGCGGGCGGGCAGGCCTGTCGTCCGCTGATCGCGCGCGACGGCCTCAGCGCCGTGCTGATCGAGCCTGCCGTGAAGTTCTTGGCTGAGCGCGGTCACTCCGTTCAGCTCGGCCATGAGTTGCGGTCCTTCGTCAGCAATGACGGCAAGGTGACCGCGCTCAATTTTGGCGGTGAGGACGTGATCCAGCTTGGCGTCGGCGATGTCATCGTGATGGCGGTGCCGCCGCGCTCCGCTGCGAGCCTGCTGCCCGGCCTGAAGACGCCGACCGAATTCCGCGCCATCGTCAACGCGCATTTCCGCATTGAGCCGCCTCCGGGTTCGGCGCCAATCCTGGGTGTGATCGGCGGCGTTGTGGAATGGCTGTTTGCGTTCCCGAACCGGCTCTCGGTGACCATCAGCAACGGCGACCGTCTCGTCGACATGCCGCGCGAGGAACTCGCGCAGGTGATCTGGAACGACGTCTGCGAGGCCGGCGGCGTCTCCGGTGAACTGCCTCCTTGGCAGATCGTACGCGAGCGTCGTGCCACATTTGCGGCCACGCCGGCGCAGAATGCCCTGCGTCCGGGGCCGGTCACCGCACTGAAAAACCTGTTCCTTGCCGGCGACTGGACTGCTACGGGATTGCCAGCAACGATCGAGGGATCGGTCAGGTCCGGCGATCGCGCCGCCGATCTGGTTTTGGCCGCCAAAGGATCCTGAAAAGCGGCCCTGACGGGCAATGTCCCCGTCACTTTCAATCGACTATCGGAGCAATCGAGCGACATGGATTCGGTGAACGCGACCAGCCGCGAAGCTTTGGAATCGAGCACCCTGGAATCGAGCATTGCGTCAGCCACGCAAGGCGTTCTCGGCTTGCAGCAATCCGACGGCCATTGGGTGTTCGAGCTCGAGGCCGACTGCACGATCCCGGCCGAATACATCCTGCTGCGCCATTACCTCGCAGAGCCCGTCGACACCGTGCTCGAGGCCAAGATCGGCAACTATCTGCGCCGCGTCCAGGGCGCCCATGGCGGCTGGCCGCTGGTGCATGACGGCGAGTTCGACATGAGCGCCAGCGTGAAGGCCTACTTCGCGCTCAAGATGATCGGCGATTCCACAGACAGCCCGCACATGGTACGTGCGCGCGAGGCGATCCACGCACGCGGTGGCGCGATCAACAGCAACGTCTTCACCCGCTTCCTGCTCGCGACGTTCGGCGTGGTGAGCTGGCGCGCGGTGCCGGTGCTGCCGATCGAGATCGTGCTACTGCCGTTCTGGTCGCCGTTCCACCTCAACAAGATCTCCTACTGGGCGCGCACCACCATGGTGCCGCTGATGGTCATCGCCGCGCTGAAGCCGCGCGCGAAGAATCCGAAGGGCGTCGGCATCGACGAGCTGTTCTTGCAGGATCCGCGCTCGATCGGCATGACCGCCAAGGCGCCGCATCAGAGCATGGCCTGGTTCCTGCTGTTCCGCGCGCTCGACGCGATCCTGCGTGTCGTCGAGCCGATGTTTCCGAAGCGCCTGCGCCAGCGCGCGATCGATGCCGCGCTCGCTTTCACCGAGGAGCGGCTCAACGGCGAGGACGGCATGGGCGCGATCTATCCGCCAATGGCCAACATCGTCATGATGTATGACGCGCTCGGCAAGGACGAGAATTTTCCGCCGCGTGCGATCACGCGCCGGGGCATCGACAAGCTGCTCGTGATCAAGAGCGAGGAGGCCTACTGCCAGCCCTGCGTCTCGCCGGTGTGGGACACGACCCTGACCGCGCATGCGCTGCTTGAGGCCGGCGGTGACAAGGCGGTGCCTGCTGCGAAGCAGGGCCTCGACTGGCTGATCCCGAAGCAGGAGCTCGAGGTGAAGGGCGACTGGGCGGTGAAACGGCCCGGCGTGCGTCCGGGCGGCTGGGCGTTCCAGTACAACAATGCCCATTACCCCGATCTCGACGACACCGCCGTGGTGGTGATGTCGATGGATCGCATGCGCCGGGAACACGGTGCGACCGGCTATGACGCGGCGATCGACCGCGGCCGGGAGTGGATCGAGGGCATGCAGAGCGACGACGGCGGCTGGGCGGCCTTCGACGTCGACAACCTCGAATATTACCTGAACAACATCCCGTTCTCGGACCACGGCGCGCTGCTCGATCCGCCGACCGAGGACGTCACCGCGCGCTGCATCTCGATGCTGGCCCAGCTTGGCGAGACCGCGAAGACCAGCAAGCACGTCGCCGACGGCGTGGCCTACCTCAGGAAGACCCAGCACCCGGAAGGGTCCTGGTACGGCCGCTGGGGCATGAACTTCATCTACGGAACCTGGTCGGTGCTATGCGCCCTCAATATGGCCGGAATTTCCCACACCGATCCCATGATGCGCAAGGCGGCCGGCTGGCTGGCCTCGATCCAGAACGAGGACGGCGGCTGGGGCGAGGACGCCGTCAGCTACCGGTTGGACTACAAGGGCTGGGAACCCGCCCCGTCGACCGCCTCGCAAACGGCATGGGCCTTGCTTGCCCTGATGGCTGCTGGCGAGGTTGATCACCCGGCCGTCGCCCGCGGGGTGGAGTACCTGATTGCAACACAGAACGAAAAAGGACTGTGGGACGAGAGCCGTTACACCGCCACAGGCTTCCCCCGCGTGTTCTATCTGCGGTACCATGGTTACCCTAAGTTCTTCCCGCTGTGGGCGCTCGCGCGGTATCGGAACTTGCGGAACACCAACAGCAGGGTGGTAGGGGTCGGAATGTGACTTTGGGGACGGGGGACTATGTTACCGCGGGTCAAGCCGTTGACCCGCGACCGATACTGATCGTGACCGGTCTGGTTCAGGAGGCCCGCATTGCTGCCGGGCCCGGGATGGCGGTCATTTGCTCGTCCAGCAGCCCGACGCAATTGCGGGCGCTTCTGACGGTGGTGGATCCCGAAACGATTCGTGGCGTCATCTCGTTCGGCGTGGCCGGCGGGCTCGACCCGACGCTGCGCTCCGGCGACGTCGTGGTGGCGACCGAGGTGCTCTCGGGCGATACCCGCTGGGCCGCGGGCCTTTCGCTCAGCGACGACCTCATCGACAAGCTGACCTCCGGCCGCCGCCGCGTCGTGCGCGGTTCCCTTGCCGGCGCCGAGGAAGTGGTCACGGGCAGCTCGTGCAAGGCGGCGCTGCATTCCGTGACCGGCGCCTCCGCCGTCGACATGGAAAGCCACATCGCGGCCGCCTACGCCGCCGAGGCCGGCCTGCCGTTCGCCGCGGTCCGCGTCATCAGCGACCCCGCCCACCGCGCGCTGCCGGCGCTCGCGCGTGCCGCGATCAAGCCGAACGGCCAGATCGACCTCGCCGCGGTCCTGCGTGGCATCGTGCGCAATCCGGCAACGCTGCATGCGCTGGTCTCGACCGGCATCGACTTCAACCGCGCGCTGCGCTCGTTGCGCGGCTGCCGCGACTTCCTGATCGGCACGGAGCTCGTCGACAGCGAGGCGTTGGTGGCAGAGACGATCTGAGCGGGTGCTTCGAGCTGACAAGAGAAAGAGCCCGGTCGCGATTGGCGATCGGGCTTTTTATTTGAGCTGCCGCAATCGTCATCACAGGTGAGGTCGCAATCACTCAATGAGGTCTCGGCACCGCCGCCACCGAACGGCTTGAATGTGAGCCCGCGCCTATCTTACGTTCGTCTTACATCAAGAAGGTCAGGCCAATGGCCGGCGCGGAAAAGCTCACCACCACCGTTTCCACCAAGGGACAGGTCATCCTGCCCAGCGCCATTCGCCAGCGGCGGGAATGGAAGGCGGGAACGCGGCTCACGGTCGAGGACACCCCGGAGGGCGTGCTGTTGAAGCCGGCCCCGGCCTTTGCTGAGACACGGCCGGAGGACGTATTCGGCGTCTTGGCCCACCGCGGCAAGCCGAAAACACTGGAAGAGATGGACGAAAGCGTGCTTGCCGAAGCCAGGCGGCGGCATGATCGCGATTGATGCCAACCTGATCGTCCGCTACCTGACCGGGGACCACGTCACGCAATCCGCACTTGCCCGCGCCTTAATCGACGGCGAGAAAGTCTTCGCCGCTATCACGGTGCTCCTCGAAGTCGAATGGGTGCTTCGAAGCGCGTACGAGTATCAGGCCGCGGACGTCGTGCGCGCGCTTCGCCTCTTCTCGGGGCTTCCGACTGTCACAGTCGAGGACGGCCAGATGGTTGCGGCGGCGCTCGACCTTGCCGGGAAGGGAATGGATTTCGCGGATGCTCTGCGTCTGACAAGATCCGGACATTGCGAGAGCTTCGTCACCTTCGATCGCAAGCTCGTCAGGGCCGCGAAAGCGGCCGGCCATGAGGGAGTGCGCGAAGCACGGTCATCGCGGTGAAACTACGCGACGGCACTGAAACGGTCTCCGCCCGCAGGATGGATTGCGCCCTTGCGAAACCCATCTCGTGTCGATTACCGCTCTCGCCTTTGTCCCGTACAACTCTCATGCACCGGGGCCGCTGTGATATTCATTGCGCTGGAGGACGCGGAAGCCGAACCAACCCCAGTACACACAATGGCGCTGAATGAGACCATCGTCGTTGAGATCCATCGCCTCGACGAAGTCCATTTGCTCGCCCTTGCCGGCATCGCGCGGGTATTCCCAAATCAGGCGCTTGCCGTCGGTGAGATAGCCAGTCCGAAAATATTGGCGTACAGGCGGCTTGCGGATCGCGAGAATGTCGAACAGCGGCCGGATTTCCTTGCGCCCGTGAAGATAACCCCGGTCGATGCCCAGAAGGTGCGGCACGAGCGGGCTTTCGAACCAGGCGTCATCGGCATAGAGCGCGAGCAATCCGTCCGCATCGTTATGCGACAGCGCATCGTTCCAGGCAAAGTACATCCGTTCGACCGGCGTCGACCCGGCGGTAACGAGGTTCCTCGGCAGTGTCTTCTCGTCCATTGCGTCACTCCGTCTAGCTGACCACGCCCCCGCATTGTGGAGTGGATTTCGATCTGCTTGCCGATCAGAAGTCGCCTTCCCGGATATATGGCTGCACCCAAAGCGTCGCCTGAAGGATCACCGACTTCCACCACGCATCGTACATTCGGTTGACAATGTCCGGTGGATGGCCGCGCTTGGCGAGAAACGGCCGCATCGGCACGACGATGGTGGAACAAAATGCCAGTAGATCACGTGCACGAATGTGGCCAAGCGTGTGCCCGTGGTCCGTCTTGTTCTTCTTTGTCCGATGGTGCCGCAGCCCGATCTCGAATTGGTAATCGAGCCAGGCCTGATCGTACTTGGCACGGGCCGTATCGGTCACCCACCGCCCGAATCGCTTTGCGACGGCGCCTGCATATTCGGAATCGACCTTATGCGTCTTGGGATCTTCGTCGTAGGCGCGCAGATGAGGGTGATCAAAAATGACACCCCGCCAAACCTTCAGCAAATCATCAACCTGATTGGCAAGTATCTCCTCCGACATTCGGAGGTAGACGACATCTTCCTCGGAAAAGAGCGCCGATTTCTTTAACTCCTCCCATTCCTCCAATGTGATCGGCGATTTAGCGACCTTGTCGGTTCCGTAGTCGTATCCAGGGATCTTCTGTTTCTCTTTCACCTCATCCATTGTGTGTAACTCCTTGCTTGCTCCTGCTTTGATGGGTGAGCGATTGTGCCAGCCGGGTACGCCGGAGTTTCGGAGGCGAGGAACGCGATACTTTGGCTGTAGAGCGCGTAACGCGTCTCCTCGAGATGCATCAGGTAGGTGCCGCGGCCGAGCTTAATGTCGCGGTTGACGGGCGAGGGTCCCGAACAGCACCTTTCTGAAGCATCGACGCTCCATTGCAGAGCGAAACGCACGCCCAAAGACATAGTTGCAGAGGCGGGGCGGCTTTCTGGTCGTGCCAAGTGCTTGAGCTGAACAAAGCAAAAGGCCCGATCGCCATTGGCGATCGGGCCTTTTCTGTTCGGTGCAGCCCAGCGCGCTTACGCGGCAGTCGAAGCCTTCCGCGCGGCCTTCTCCTGCGCCGCGGCGGCCTCGTCCTTGCGGATCTCGGAGAGCTTCTTCTGGACCTGCTCCGAGAAGATGTACTGCGCCGGGCGCTGGTTCGACATGTCGATCTCCGGCGCCATCGGGCCCGTGGTCCTGATGCCGCGCAGCGACACCCACATCGCCTTGATCGGGTTGTTGAGAGCGGCGGTCGCCGCCGTCGGCTCGTAGCCGCAATGGGCCATACAGTCGGCGCACTTCTCGTACTTGCCGGTGCCGTAGGTCTCCCAGTCGGTGGTGTCCATCAGCTCCTTGAAGGTTTTTGCGTAGCCTTCGCCGAGCAGGTAGCAGGGCTTCTGCCAGCCGAAGATGTTGCGCGCGGGCATGCCCCACGGCGTGCACTCGTATTCCTGGTTGCCGGCGAGGAAGTCCAGGAACAGGCCGGAATGCATGAAGTTCCACTTCTTGCCCTTGCCCATCGCAAAGACGTCGCGGAACAGCTTCTTGGTCTTGGTGCGGTTGAGGAAGTGCGCCTGGTCCGGCGCACGCTCATAGGCGTAGCCAGGCGACATCGAGACGCCGACGCCGAGCTCGACGGTGAGGTCGAGGAACTTCGCGATCTCCTCGGCCGGATGGCCGTCGAAGATGGTGGCGTTGACGTTGACGGTGAAGCCGCGCGCCTTCGCCGCCTGGATCGCGGAGACGGCGCGGTCGAACACGCCCTGCTGCGACACGGCCTTGTCGTGGTGCTCCTTCAGGCCGTCGAGATGCACGGAGAAGAACAAATAGGGCGAGGGCTCGAACAGGTCGAGCTTCTTCTCGAGCAGCAGCGCGTTGGTGCAGAGCGAGACGAACTTCTTGCGGGCGACGAGGCCGCGCACGATCTCGCCGATCTCCTTGTGGATCAGCGGCTCGCCGCCGGGGATCGCCACCATCGGCGCGCCGCACTCGTCGGCCGCGTCCCAGCACTCCTGTGCGGTCATGCGGCGGTTGAGGATCGCATCCGGATAGTCGATCTTGCCGCAGCCGACGCAGGCGAGGTTGCAGCGGAACAGCGGCTCCAGCATCAGCACGAGCGGATAGCGTTTGCGGCCAAGCAGTTTCTGCTTGAGCAAATAGCCGCCGATACGCATTTCCTTGAAGAAGGGGATTGCCATTACAAGTTTCTTTCTGGGCTTGAAATTCGGATAGGTCAGCTTGCAGCCAGTTGGGCCGGAAGCCTGAATTCGAGTTTTCCTCGCGGCCCGGGAGCACCGAGACCGTCACCGGTCCGATCCGCCGCAGCGCTTCGATCACGTCATCCACCAGCACCTCAGGCGCCGAGGCGCCGGCCGTGAGGCCGACGGTTCTGGCACCCTTCAACCACTCCGGATTGAGCTCGCGGCCATCGGCGATCAGATAACTCGCGACGCCGGCTTCGGTGCCGATTTCGCGGAGCCTGTTCGAGTTCGAGCTATTGGCAGCGCCCACCACCAAAATCACGTCAACCAGTTTGCCCAATTCCCTTACCGCAGATTGGCGGTTCTGTGTCGCATAGCAGATATCCCGGATGTCGGGGCCTTGAATATCTGTAAATCGGGCCTGAAGGGCCCCGATAATGTCCTTGGTGTCGTCGACCGATAGCGTTGTCTGGGTGATGTAGGCCACTGGCGTATCCGCCGGCAGCGCCAGGGCCCTGGCCTCTTCAACGCTCTGGACCAGCAGAACGGGGCCGGCAACCTGGCCCATCGTGCCCTCGACCTCGGGGTGGCCGGAATGGCCGATCAGGATCAGGGTGCGACCCCTGGTGATGTAGCGCTTCCCCTGGTTGTGAACTTTCGTGACCAGGGGGCAGGTGGCGTTCAACACCGGAAGGTCGCGCGCGGCGGCCTCTTCCTCGACGCTGCGGGCGACGCCATGGGCACTGAAGACGGTAACAGCCTTCGGTGGAACTTCGGACAATTCCTCGACGAAGATCGCGCCTTTGTTCTTCAGGCTCTCGACGACGTATTTGTTGTGCACGATCTCATGGCGCACGTAGACCGGCGGGCCGTATTTCTCCAGGGCCCGCTCCACGATCTCGATCGCGCGCACCACACCCGCGCAAAAGCCGCGCGGCTGCGCTAGATAAACTTCCATTGGACGCCCATCACGCAAGTTGCACCAATCCGCTCAATTGTCCCAGGCGGCACCCCGATACGGGCCAATGCTGCAATATCCGCACCATTGGTGTCGCGACCGCGGTAACCGCCCACCCCATCTCTGCCCAGGCGCATGCAGGCACAGCGCTTTGTGTCAAAAAATCGGCATTAAGGAAAGACGGAACGAGTCTAAGGGTTCCCCGTTAGGCCAATTCGAGGTACTATAATACTTCATTTCGCGTGAGCAAGACTGCGAGATTTGTGCTCACCCCTTCGTCACTTTACCGCCTCAACTCGACGGCTATACCGGCCGCTCCGCATGGTTTTGCCATGGTCTCCCGCAGTTTACTTCGAACCTGGTTCCCGCGAGAGCCACTCAAACAGCAATAGGTTTCGCGTGGGAACTCCGATAAACAGCGGGCGTTTCCGGCAGGCTGTTAACACTAGAAAGAAAAGAAGTGCTGCAGAGCGTAGTCGTTGCCATCGTCAGGGCCTGTACCCGGTTTGCCTCCCTCGTCGTCGTTGTCGGGCTCCTGTTGGCAGTGGGGGCGGGCTATTACGCGTCCCGGCACTTCGCCATCAACACCGACATCAATTCGCTGATTGCCCAGAATCTGGACTGGCGCCAGCGCGACCAGCAGTTCGACCGCGCTTTCGACCGCGACGCGACGATTCTCGCGGTCGTCGAGGCCAGGACGCCGGAGATGGCGACCGCAGCCGCGGACGCGCTGTTTGCCAAGCTGAAGGACAACAAGACCGAATTCCAGTCGATCCAGCAGCTCGGCACCGGTGAGTTCTTCGAGAAGAACGGCCTGTTGTTCCTGCCGACCGAGGAAGTCGGCAAGATCACCGGCCAGTTCGAATCCGCGGCGCCCCTGATCGAGATCATGGCCGGCGATCCGTCGATTCGCGGACTGACCGGCGCGCTGGAGACCGGGCTCGCCGGCGTCAAGCGCGGCCAGGTCAAGCTCGACAGCACCGAGCGGCCGTTCAACCAGATCGCGCAGACGGTCGAGACCGTGCTCAACAAGGGCAATGCGAGCTTCTCCTGGCGCGAGCTCGTCAGCGATCAGCCGCTGTCGGATTCGGACAAGCGTGCCTTCATCGAGTTCAAGCCGGTCCTCGACTACAATGCGCTGGAGCCCGGCAAGGGCGCGACCGACGCGATCCGCAAGGCCGCGGTCGATCTCGATTTTGCGACCAAATATCAGGCGCGGGTGCGGCTGACCGGCCCTGTCCCGATCGCCAACGAGGAATACGCCACCGTCCAGGAAGGTGCTGTCGTCAACGGCGTCGGCACCGTCGTCGTCGTGCTCCTGATCCTCTGGCTCGCGCTGCATTCCTCGAAGATCATCTTCGCAGTGTTCGTCAATCTGTTCGTCGGCCTTGCGCTGACGACCGCTGGCGGCCTGATGATGGTCGGCTCGTTCAACCTGCTATCGATCGCGTTCGCCGTGCTGTTCGTGGGACTGGGCGTCGACTTCGGTATCCAGTACAGCGTCCGCTACCGCTCGGAGCGCTATAAGCACGACGATCTCTCCAATGCCCTGGTGCTTGCCGCCAAGCGCTCCGCGGTGCCGCTGTCGCTGGCGGCGATGGCGACGGCCGCCGGCTTCCTTTGTTTCCTGCCGACCGACTACAAAGGCATTTCCGAGCTCGGCCAGATCGCCGGCGTCGGCATGCTGGTGGCGTTCCTCTCGAGCATCACGGTACTGCCCGCGATGCTGAAGCTGCTGAACCCGCCGGGCGAGAGGGAGCCGGTCGGCTATGCCTTCCTGGCGCCACTCGATTACTTCCTCGAGAAGCACCGGGTGCTGGTCGTGGGTGGCACGCTGCTGCTCGCGGTGGCCGGCCTGCCGCTGCTCTATTTCCTGAAGTTCGACTTCAACCCGATGAACCTGCGCAACCCGAAGGCCCAGTCGATCGCGACGTTCCTCGATCTGCGCAAGGATCCCAACACCGGCGCCAATGCCATCAACGTGATGACCAGGTCGGAGGAGCAGGCCAGGCAGGTTGAAGCGAAGCTGGAGAAGGTGCCGGAGGTGTTGCGCGTGATGTCGCTCGACAGCTTCGTGCCGGAGGACCAGCAGCCGAAGCTGAAGCTGATCGCGCAGGGCGCCAAGGTGCTGAACCCCGCACTCAACCCCGACCAGATCGACCCGGCGCCGTCGGATCAGGAGAACGTCGATTCGTTGAAATCCTCGGTCGACAATCTGCGCCGCACCGCCGGTGACGCCAAGGGCCCGGGCGCAGTCGCCTCGCGTCGGCTCGCGGACGCGCTCGAGAAGCTCGCCAATTCGGACGAGGCGACCCGCAACAAGGCGCAGGACGTGTTCGTCACCCCGATGAAGATCGTGTTCGACCAGCTCAGGAACGCGATGCAGGCCGAGCCGGTCACCCTGAAATCACTGCCGCCCGATCTCGTGAACGCCTGGAAGAGCAAGGACGGAATCATCCGGGTCGAAGCTCAGCCGAAGGGCGATCCCAACGACAACGATACGCTGCGCAAGTTTGCGGCAGCGGTGCTCGAGGCCGAGCCGACCGCAATCGGCGGACCGGTCTCGATCCTGAAGTCCGGCGACACCGTGGTGAATGCATTCATCCATGCCGGCATCTATGCGTTGCTTGTGATCGGCCTGTTGCTGTGGATCACGTTGCGCCGGATCGTCGACGTGCTGATGACGCTGGTGCCGCTTCTGGTCGCCGGCGCGGTGACGCTTGAGATCTGCGTGCTGATTGGCCTGCCGCTCAACTTCGCCAACATCGTCGCGTTCCCGCTGCTGCTCGGCGTGGGCGTCGCGTTCAAGATCTATTATGTCGTGGCGTGGCGGTCCGGCAGAACAAACCTGCTTCAGACCAGCCTGACGCGTGCGATCTTTTTCAGCGCACTGACGACGGCGACCGCGTTCGGCAGCCTGTGGCTGTCGAGCCATCCGGGCACTTCCAGCATGGGCAAGCTGCTCGCACTTTCTCTGGTGACGACGCTTGCCGCAGTGCTGCTGTTTCAGCCGGCCCTAATGGGCAAACCCCGCAATCTCCGGGAGTAGGCAGATGTCGCCGACTGGATCGGCGGCACCTTTCTGACCGGGCTTGGCCGCGGTGACGCTCTTCGGAGCCGCCGCCGTCGGCGCAGGTGCCGCGGCACCCGGCGCTGCTGCCTTGGGCGCCGCACCTGTCGTCTTGGGCGCACCCTTCGCCGTGGCGCTGGCGGTGCTCAAGGGAATCGGCGGACCGACGCGGGTCCAGGTCTCGCCGCCGCACAGGAAGCCGAGCACGCAGCCCTTGATCTCGAGCTGATCGGTGCCGACAGGCGTGATGGTCGCACTATACATCTGACCATCCTTGGCGTTGTAGACCTGACCTTCCCACTGCTCGGCACCGGCCGTTTTCTTCATGTCGATCAGGGTCGCCATGCCCAGCGTCGGCCTGTTCTTTTTTGAGACATCCGGGTTGTTCTCGTCGCGGCCTCCGGGCTGCTTTTCCCAGGAAACCGCGCCCCACATGCTGCCGTTGCATTGGGCGACGCGGATATTGGCGACGCCGTCGGCGACCCGCCAGTCGCCGGTGGGATCGGCGGCGAGCGCCGGTGTCAGGCCGGCGTAACCGCCTGCCAGTATTATTCCGGTGTAAAGGGCCAAACGCATGAGTGTTCCTTGGCAGTGCAACATGGTCTAAAGCTGTGCTTGCGAAGATGGTCCGAAAAAGGGCAAAAGGCCGCACAGACCCTTTTCCGTTTGCTGACCGTTTTCAGTTGACGAAGCGGCCCTCAACCGAAGTATGTAGCGGATGAACAGTCCAAATCCAGACATGTCCCAGTTGTTCGCGGACCGTCAGGCCCAGCGCAGCACCCTGCATAATCGGTACCTGAACGAGCAGTTCGTCCGGGTTCTCAAGACCATCGGCTACGACGTCGGCTTCCAGAAGGGGCAGGGACAATACCTCTTCGATCGCGAGGGGGCGCGTTATCTCGACCTCTTGTCCGGCTTTGGCGTGTTCGCAATCGGGCGCAATCATCCGGTGATGCGCGATGCGCTGAAAAGCGTGCTCGACGCCGATCTGCCCAATCTCGTCCAGTTCGACGTCTCGGTGCTCGCGGGCGTGCTCGCCGAGCGGCTTTTGAAATACGTTCCGTATCTCGACAAGGTGTTCTTCGCCAATTCCGGCGCCGAATGCGTCGAGGCGGCGATCAAGTTCGCGCGTGGCGCCACCGGCCGCCCCGGCATCGTCTACTGCGCCCACGGCTATCACGGCCTGACTTATGGCGCACTGTCGCTGACCGGTGATTCGAACTTCCGCACCGGCTTCGAGCCGCTGCTACCGGGCTGCACCTCAGTTCCGTTCAACGATCTTGCCGCGCTCGAAAAGGCGCTGGCCTCGCGCGAGGTCGCGGCCTTCGTGGTCGAGCCGATCCAGGGCAAGGGCGTCAACATGCCCTCCGACGAGTTCCTGCCGGGCGCGGCCGCGCTCTGCAAGAAGTACGGCACGCTGTTCGTTGCCGACGAGATTCAGACCGGCATGGGCCGCACCGGCCGCTTCCTCGCGGTCGAGCACTGGAACGTCGAGCCCGACATGGTGCTGCTGTCGAAGTCGCTCTCGGGCGGCCACGTGCCGGTCGGCGCCGTGCTGACGCGCAAGAGCATCTTCGACAAGATCTTCAACCAGATGGACCGCGCGGTGGTGCACGGTTCGACTTTCTCCAAGAACGATCTCGCGATGGCCGCCGGCATTGCCACGCTCGACGTGATGGAATCGGAGAAGCTGATCGAGTCCGCCGCCAAGCGCGGCGCCGAGCTTCGCCTCGCGCTCACCCGGATGGTGCCCGGCTACGAACTCTTGAAGGAAGTGCGCGGCAAGGGCCTGATGATCGGCATCGAGTTCGGGCCGCCGAAATCGCTGCGGCTGCGGGCGTCCTGGAACGTGCTGGAGGCCGCCAACAAGGGCCTGTTCTGCCAGCTCATCACCGTGCCGCTGTTCAAGGATCACAAGATCCTGACGCAGGTCGCCGGCCACGGCAGCCACACCATCAAGCTGCTGCCGCCGCTCACCATCACCGAAGAAGACTGCAGCTGGATCGAGCGCGCCTTCGACGACGTCATCGCCGGCAGCCACAAGGTCCCCGGCGCGATCTGGTCGCTCGGCAAGACACTGGTGGACAACGCGGTGCGAAGGTCGGCCTGATCTCGTCATTGCGAGCGAAGCGAAGCAATCCAGAGTCCCTCCGCGGAGACGATCTGGATTGCTTCGCTCCGCTCGCAATGACGGTGGAGACGTCTACCCCTCCACATTCGCCTTCATCGCCGCCTCGAACTTGTCGACGAATTCGGTGAGCTCGTCGCCGCCGATATCGCTGACGGCCCAGAAGTTCAGGCCGCGCTCGCCCCAGCGGCGGCAGTTGAAGCCCTGCATGGTCTGCGTCTTCGGCGGCCGATGCTCGGTGCTCGCGGTCTGCGACACGAACAAATTGATGATGTGCTGCCGGCGCCGGTAGACCACGGCACCGATCGCGCGCGCATCGACATAGTCGAGCCGGCCGCCGACCAGGGTAAAGCCTTGCGCGGTGAGGTCGATCACGGGCGGGGCGACATCGAGCTTGCCGTTGAACCAGGGCTTGACCGTGTGCTGATCAGTCGAGACCACGTCGATGAGGTGGCCGGCCTGGAGCGAGCGCAGATGTGCGGAGACGACCTCCGAGAGAATGCGCTGCTGGTCGTCCTGGCGCAGCACCACGGCGACGACGCCGGAGGCGGCGAGCGCCGAGACTGCCGAACCCATCGCAAAACCGCGCAGCACGGAACGCCGGCTCGGCTGCGGCCGCGCTTGCGGCATCGACGCCTCGATACGGGCACGCAAGCCAGCGGGCGCGGTATAGCGCAGCTTCGTATCGGCCAGCACGCGCTTCATCTCGCGCTGTGCCGCAAGCTCGGCCGTGCAGGCCGGGCAGCTTGCGATATGGGCTTCGACCTCGCGCGCATGGCCGGCATCGAGCTCGTTGTCGAGCAGCGCGTGAAGCAGGATTTGTGCTTCGTCGCAGGTCATTTCGAGTGCTCCTCTTCCGCCGTCCAGGCCGCGCGCAGCATGGCGCGGGCGCGGGCGAGGCGGGACATCACGGTGCCGACCGGGGCACCGACGGCTTCGGCAATTTCACGATAGGACAGGTTGCTGATCTCCCGCAGCACGAAGGTTTCCTTGAATGGCTCGGCGAGCGCGTCGATCATCTTGCGGATGGCGCCGGCGTCGCGGCTGCGTAGCACCTCGGTCTCCGGGCTCGCCTCGCTCTCCTGCCACATCGGCGTCTGGTCGGCGGCGCCGGGCGTGTCCTCAATCGCGGCGTGCGAGTGCGCGCGTCTGGCATATTCGGCGTTGCAGACGTTGCGCAGGATCGCGAACAGCCACGGCTTCATCGCCGGGCCGCGATAGCTGTCGAAGTGCTTCAGCGCGCGCAAATAGCATTCCTGCACCGCGTCCTCCGCGTCGGAGGCGTCGCGCAGCAGGTAGCGTGCGAGCGTGTAGACGTCGTCGAGATAAGGGAGCGCCGCCTCGCGGAAGCGCTGCGCCTTCTGGAAATCGTCGCTGACGGGCATCGCCTCTCGCTTTGCCTCTTGCTGCGTTTCGTATGTCGTTGCGAGCTTCGCGCCGTTGTTGGGCCTGACCGAAGGCACGCGAGCCCGGCCGGCGTGGGACCACCGGCCGGGCAAGACAGAGATGCCTTGGTTGGAGACGTTACTCAACCTTGATCATCCCGGTCATGTGCGGGTGCAACGAACAAAAATACTTGTAGTCGCCCGCATTGGTGAAGGTGAACGCGAACTTGTCGTCGGTGTCCAGGGTCTTGGACCTGAACTTGCCGGCCGACACCACGGTGTGGGGGATGTCGTCCCGGTTGGTCCAGGTCACGGTCGTGCCGACCTTGATCTTGAGCTCCGGCGGCTGGAAGACGAAATTGTCGATATGTACCTCCAGGTTGTCGTCGGCGCGGGCGATTGTGGCGGGTAGCAGGATGGCCGCGGCCAAAGTGAGACCGAGGTCGACCCCGAAGTCGCGGCGGTTGAGTGTCTTCATTGTCAGCTTCCGTTCAGCCCTGGATCAACCCTGCAGCGGCGTATCGATGATCGCGAGCCGCTGCTCGTTCTGCTTGAAGTTGATGCTGGCGACCCCGAGCATCGAACGGAGCTTGGCGTCCTCGACCTTCATCGGTCCGGGCGAGGCGGCGGTACCCGGCGCCGGCTGCGGGAACGCGGTCGAACGCGCCGTGTGGAAGGTGACGTTACCCTCGACCTTCTGCATCACCTGGTGGATGTGCCCGTTCAGCACGGTGACCGAGCCGAAGCCCTTGACGTATTCGAGTGCGCGGCCGCCGTCCTCGGTGCCCCAGCCCCATTCCGGATAGACGGTCCAGAGCGGAATATGCGCGAACAAAACGACCGGCGTGGATTTCGACTTGCCGCGGAGGTCGTCCTCGAGCCAGGCAAGCTGCTCGGCGCCGAGATTGCCGAGGCCGCCGCCCTTGAGGTCGACGACGTTGACGAGGCCGACGAAGTGCACGCCGCCGGCGTCGAAGGAGTACCAGCCCTGGCCCTTGGTGCCGCGGCCGTAGCGCTCGCGATAGAACTTCACCTCTTCGTCGAGGAAGTCATGCTCGCCCGGCACGTAGTGCACGTCCAGCTTGGACTGCGAGATGATGCGATCGGCGTTGTCGAACTCGGAGGCTTTCGACAGATGAGTGATGTCGCCGGTGTGGATCATGAACGACGGCTTGACCGGCATCGCATTGATCTTGTTGACGGCTTCCTCCAGCGTGCCCAGCGCATTGGGGTTGGCCGGCTTGTCGAAGCCGACATGGCTGTCGCTGATCTGGAGGAAGGTCATGCCGGGCGCGGCGGCGGTTGCGGCCTCGGCTGAATCGATAATGCCGAGCGAGCGCGGCACGCCGCCCGTGATGGTCCAGAGCACCCCGGTGCCTGCCCATGTCATGCATTCCAGCACCTTGCGGCGGCTGACGCCGTCTTCGCCGTGATCGTGTCCGCTCATCGCACGCCTCCTTTGGCCCGGAATTGGGCTTCGGGGAGGTGATCGGGGGAGGGGTGGGTTTATTCGTGCAGGCTGATGACGTTTTCGTGAGGTAGGGTCACACAGGCCGGATACAACGCACGGCTGCGTCCGGGACAAGGGACATGAACGGGGTTCTACGCCGAAAATTCCCAGACCGCCCGCAGCACGAGGGCGAGCGCTTCCAGACGGTGTAGGTCGATGCGAGATCGCGCGCGACCTCGTCCCAGACGTCGGCGACGAAGCCTGTGCCGTGCACGAGCAGGGCAGCCGGTTTGCCGATTGGACGCTACTTCGCATCCTCCAGAATCATCGCCGCGCCCTTCTCGGCGATCATCGCGGTCGGCGTGTTGGTATTGCCCGAGGTGATCGTCGGCATGATCGAGGCGTCGACGACGCGAAGACCGCTGAGGCCATAGAACCGCAGGCGCTCGTCGACCACGGCCATGGGATCGCTCGCCGCGCCCATTTTCGCCGTGCCGACGGGATGGAAGATGGTGGTGCCGATATCGCCGGCGGCTTTTGCCAGCGAGGCATCGTCGTCGCCGACGGTGGGGCCGGGCAGATATTCGCGCGGGCGATATTTTGCCAGCGCCTTCTGCTGCATCAGGCGGCGCGTGGTGCGGATGGCGTCGGCGCCAACCTGGCGGTCGTCATCGGTCGACAGATAGTTCGGCGCGATGATCGGCTTTTCGTCCGGCGTCGCCGAGCGCAGACGCACAGTGCCGCGCGAGGTGGGCTGGAGATTGCAGGCGCTCACCGTGATCGCCGGGAAGCGGTGCAGGGGATCGCCGAACTTGTCGAGCGACAGCGGCTGCACGTGGAACTGGATGTTGGCGCGCGCGCGTGTCGCATCGGAACGCGTGAAGATGCCGAGCTGCGATGGCGCCATGGTCAGCGGACCGCGGCGGCGGAAGGCATAGTCGAGGCCCATCAGGCCGCGGCGGATCAGATTGTAATAGGTCTCGTTCAGCGTCCGCACGCCCTCGACCTTGTAGATCGCGCGCTGCTGGAGATGGTCCTGCAGATTGCGCCCCACGCCGGGCTTGTCCATCACGATGTCGATGCCGAGCGGCGACAGCCAGTCGGAGGGCCCGATACCGGAGCGATGCAGCACCTGCACCGAGCCGATCGCGCCGGCCGACAGGACCACCTCGCGCTTTGCGCGCGCCTCGATGGTCTCGCCGTTCTGGATGAAGCGCACGCCGACGGCGCGGCCCTGCTCGATGATGAGACGGTCGACCAGCACATTCTTCTCGAGCCGCAGGTTCGGCCGGTTCAGCGCCGGCTTGAGGAAGCCGCGCGCCGACGACCAGCGCCGGCCGCGCTTCTGGTTGACGTGGAAATAGCTCGTGCCTTCGTTGTCGCCGGTGTTGAAATCCGGGATGCGCTTGATGCCCATTTCCTCGGCGGCATCACCAACGGCATCGAGAACGTCCCAGGACAGCCGCGGCGCCTCGATGCGCCAGCCCCCGCCGGTGCCGTGATGCTCGCTTGCGCCCAGGAAATGATCCTCGAGCCGTCTGAACAGCGGCAGCACGTCGTCATAGCCCCAGCCGGTCATGCCGAGCTGGCGCCAGTGATCGTAATCGGCGGCCTGTCCGCGCATCGAGATCATGGCATTGATCGCCGAGGAGCCGCCGATCACCTTGCCGCGGGGATAGGCGAGCGCGCGGCCGTTCAGGCCCGGCTCGGCCTCGGTCTTGAACATCCAGTCCGAGCGCGGATTGCCGATCGCGAAGAGATAGCCGACCGGAATGTGGAACCAGATCCAGTTGTCGTCGCCGCCGGCCTCGAGAATGAGGACGCGGTTCTTGAGCTCGGCCGACAGCCGGTTGGCCAGGATGCAGCCGGCCGTGCCGGCGCCCACGACAATGTAGTCAAACTCACCTTCGAGCCGCCTTGGCATTCTGCTTCCACCCGGATGGTCTCTAAACGTTCCATCCTAATAGGCAGACGGAGACGATCGGGACAAGTCCGGCCATGCCGGGCGGGCAGGGCCAGGCCCCGATCCCTGACGGTTGGGTGGACTGGTGCTTGCATGGTAGACAGGCCTGCATTTTCAACAAAGCTCGAGATCCTCCATGCCCATCGTGAACCGCGTCGCTGACCTTCAATCCGATATCCAGGCCTGGCGGCGGGACATCCACCAGCACCCCGAGCTGCTGTATGACGTCCACCGCACCGCAGCATTCGTCGCGGATCGCCTGCGCGAGTTCGGTTGCGACGAGGTCGTGACCGGCATCGGCCAGACCGGCGTGGTGGGCGTGATCAAGGGCAACAAGCCGGCCGGCGAGGGGCTCAAGGTGATCGGCATGCGGGCCGACATGGACGCGCTGCCTGTCGATGAGCAGACCAACCTGCCTTACGCCTCCAAGATTCCGGGCAAGATGCACGCCTGCGGCCATGACGGCCACACCGCGATGCTGCTCGGCGCCGCACGCTATCTCGCCGAGACCCGCAACTTCGCCGGCGATGCCGTCGTGATCTTCCAGCCGGCCGAGGAAGGCGGCGCCGGTGGCGCGGCCATGGTGAAGGACGGCATGATGGAGCGCTTCGGCATCGAGCAGGTCTACGGCATGCACAACGGCCCCGGCATTCCGATCGGCTCGTTCGCGATCCGGCCGGGCCCGATCATGGCGGCGACCGACGAGGTCGACCTCATGATCGAGGGTCTCGGCGGCCATGCCGCACGTCCGCACAAATGCGTGGATTCCGTTCTGGTCGGTGCACAGCTGATCACGGCGTTGCAGTCGATCGTCGCGCGCAGCGTCGATCCCTTGGAATCGGCCGTGATCTCGATCTGCGAATTCCACGCCGGCAATGCCCGCAACGTCATCCCGCAAACCGCTACTCTGCGGGGCACCATCCGCACGCTGACGCCGGACGTGCGCAAGCTGGTCGAGAAGCGCGTGCGCGAAGTCGTGGCGGGCGTCGCCCAGATCACCGGCGCCAAGATCGATCTGCACTACAAGCGCAATTATCCCGTGGTGAACAATCACGTCGCGGAGACCGAGGTGGCGTCGCGCATTGCCAAGCAGGTCGCGGGCGATGCCAATGTGCTCGAGATGTCGCCGCTGATGGGCGGCGAGGACTTTGCCTACATGCTGGAAGCGCGCCCCGGCGCGTTCATCTTCTGCGGCAACGGCGACAGCGCGGGCCTGCATCACCCTGCCTACAATTTCAACGACGAGGCGATCGTGTTCGGTACCTCCTACTGGGTCAAGCTGGTCGAGGAACAGCTCGCGGCGTCGTAAGCCAAGACGCCGGCAGAAATGAAAAGGGCCCGTGCATCGCACGAGCCCTTTGACGTTAAGTAAGCGATGGTCTCTCAGAAGAGGTGAGAGAACAGATAGTACAACGTGCCCGAGATGATCATCGCGGCCGGCAGGGTCAAAATCCAGGCCATGGCGATGTTGCGGATCGTGGACCATTGCAGGCCGGAGCCGTTGGCGGCCATGGTGCCGGCGATGCCGGATGACAGCACGTGGGTGGTCGAGACCGGCAGGCCGTAGATGTCGGCGGCGGCGATGGTGGCGGCCGCCGTGATCTCGGCGCAGGCACCTTGCGCGTAGGTCAGGTGCGTCTTGCCGATCTTCTCGCCGACCGTGACGACGATGCGCTTCCAGCCGACCATGGTGCCCAAGCCAAGCGCGATGGCGACCGCGATCTTCACCCAGCCGGGGATGAACTTCGTGGCGCTGTCGAGCGAGCCCTTGTAGGCGTTGAGCACGGCGACGTCGCTGGTGCTGAGCTCGGCTTCCTTGTCCTTCATCAGGAATCGCAGTGCTTCCGAGACGAGGTACATGTCGTTGCGGGTGTTGCCGACGAGGTCGGCCGGCACCTTGGCGAGCGAGCCGTAGGTGGTCACCTGCTTGGCGATGTCGCGCACGAGCACGGCGAGCGACGGGAACGTGCCGCCGTTGACCTCATGCTGCGCAACATAGTTGGTCACGGCGGGCCGCGGATTGCCGATCACGCTGTAGCCGGCGGCCTTGCCTTCGATGATCTTGCTGGCGGCGTCCGAGTTCTGGCTGAACGCGGCGATCTGGCTCTCCGGCAGCGCGCGGTTGAGCGCGTAGGCGGTTGGCACGGTGCCGATCAGGATCAGCATGATCAGGCCCATGCCCTTCTGACCGTCATTGGAGCCGTGGAAGAAGCTCACCAGCGTGCAGGTGAGGATCAGGATGCCGCGGATCCACAGCGGCGGCGGCTGGTCGCCCTTCGGCTCGCCGAACAGAGCGGGCGTGGCGCGCAGCAGCGCGGAGCGCAGGATCAGCAGCAGGCCCGCGGCCAGCGCGAAGCCGAACAGCGGCGACAGCAGCAGCGCCTTGCCGATATTGGTGGCCTGGGACCAGTCGACGCCCGAGGTGCCGCTGCGGCCGTGCAGGAGCGCGTTCATGATGCCGACGCCCATGATCGAGCCGATCAGGGTGTGCGAGCTCGAGGCCGGCAGGCCGAAATACCAGGTGCCGACATTCCAGATGATGGCGGAGATCAACAGCGCGAACACCATCGCAAAGCCGGCGCTGGAGCCGACCTGGAGGATCAGTTCGACCGGCAGCAGCGAGACGATGCCGAACGCGACTGCGCCCGAGGAGAGCAGCACGCCGAACAGGTTGAACATGCCGGACCACACCACGGCGACGTGGGCGGGCAGCGAGCGGGTGTAGATCACGGTCGCGACCGCGTTGGCGGTGTCGTGGAAGCCGTTCACGAACTCGAAGCCGAGTGCGATCAGAAGCGCGACGAACAGCAGGAGGAAGGGAGCAAAGGTCTTGACCTGCGCGCCGGCAGCGTCGACGTCGACCCAGATGCTGTAGGCGACGAAGAGCAGTGCGGCGGCGATCACTCCCATATAGATTACGCCGGTGAGCGGATGGAATCCGCGATTAAGGTCTGGCCCCTTACTCAAGGCCGGCTCGATGGAGCCTGGCAAAGCAACGTCACTCATTGGAAATTCTCCTGTCCCAAGGCCCCGATTTTGCGCGCGGCATGTGACAGGCGGTTGAAATGGCGGACAGGCAGTTGAAATGATGGAATTTATCCACGCTCAGGCGGCGTGCGCGGACTTCTTCTGCAAGCTGGCAGCAATCGTGAGGTCTTCGACAAAGCGCTGATATTCCAGCACCTTCGCTTCCGGATCGGGTAGCCGCAGCAGATAGGACGGATGCACCGTCACCAGAGCCTTGCGTCCGTCGGGGAGGTCTATGAGCCGGCCGCGGTTCTTGCCGATGGGCGTGATCTTGCCGAACACGCTTTGTGCGGCGGTGGCGCCCATCGCCACGATGAGATCGGGCTGGATTGCCGAAACTTCCCGCTCATACCATTGCCGGCAAGCTTTGATCTCCGGCGTCGCAGGCTTCTGGTGCAGGCGGATCTTTCCGCGCGGCACAAATTTGAAGTGCTTCACCGCGTTGGTGACATAGACCTTCTTGCGATCGACGCCGGCTTCCGCGAGCGCGCGGTCGAGCATCTGGCCGGCCGGGCCGACGAAGGGGTGGCCGGCGAGGTCTTCCTTGTCGCCGGGCTGCTCGCCGACCAGCATGATGGTGGCGTTCTGCGGTCCCTCGCCGAACACGGTCTGCGTCGCGTCCTTGTAGAGCGGGCAGGCGCGGCAATGGGCGGCTTCCTCGCGAAGCGCCTCGAGATCGTTGGTGACAGTCTTACGTGTCATCGGAGCCTCCGGCCGTTTCTGAGGCTTGTGCGGATCGGTTGCGGCGTTGGCGATCATGGCGCCGGTCATGCGTTCGGCGTCCTCGATCAGAGGCTTAATGATCGAGGCCTCGGGCAGGTTCCTCCAGTATTTCTTCGGCATCTCCGTCTGCATCGCCTTCACCTTCAACCGCGCCGGGTTAAAGATGCTGGCGTAGTAGCGCCGCCAGGTTTCCTCCAGCCGGTCTTCGCCCGGCGCCTCGCTCTTGCTCACGCCCGGCGTGAACGAAAGCGCGTGGCCGTCCCAATGCGCGCAGAGATCGGGCGTCAGGATCGACCACGGCATGTCGGCAAAGCGCTTGGCGAAGAACGGCGCGGCGAGCTCGACGATATAATGCTCCGGCTCGAACCAGGCGACGTAATGCGCGGCACGTTCGCGGCCGATCTCGCGGAAGCGCACGAAGGCATGCATCTTGTGCTCGTCGCGATGGACCGCTCTTGCCATTGCCGTAGCTAACGCGATGTCAGGATCGGTCGCGACCTCGATGAGATCGTGGTTGTCTCTCAATCGCCAGAGCAGGCGATAGAGGATCGCAAAGCGCTGCGGATCGCGATGCAGGATGGCGGCCTGGGCGAGGTCGACGAATTTTGCCGACACGCTGAAGGTGCCGTCGTTCACCTCGAGGATCGGAGACGGCGCGGGCGGTGCGAACAACTCGGCTTCGCCGCCTTGCACGGCCCATGTGACTTCGGTGGGCTTCACATGATGAAGCACGAGCGTGCGGGCGGCTTTGCGCCAGCTTTCGAAATCGGTTTCGGTGTCGAGGATGATGTACTGCATCAGAAGCCAAACCCCAGTTGCGTTGCTTTCGGCTTGAACCGTTCGATCAGCCGCGCCTCGTCGAGGCGGTGCGGCGCGGGCCGGTGATCGCTGAGCACGATGAACGGCAGCACCTTGTTGCGGGGCACGTGCAGCCGCGCGAGATCGGAGAGACGGATCGTGGTGGTGCGCCGTGTGGCGATGATGCGCTCGACCGCCTTGGTGCCGAAGCCCGGTACGCGCAACAGCTCCTCGCGGCTGGCGCGATTGATGTCGAGTGGAAAGCGGTCGCGGTGGCGCAGCGCCCAGGCGAGCTTGGGATCGATGTCGAGCGGCAGCATCGCGCTGTCGTCGACGATCTCGCCGACGTCAAAACCGTAGAAGCGCATCAGCCAGTCGGCCTGGTAGAGCCGGTGCTCGCGCAGCAGCGGCGGCGCGCGCAGGGGCAACGCGCGGCTGGCGTCGGGGATCGGGCTGAAGGCGGAGTAATAGACGCGCCGCAGCCGGTAAGAGCCGTAGAGATTGGCGCTGGTGTGGAGGATGGTGTGATCGTTCGCGCCATCGGCGCCGACGATCATCTGCGTGCTTTGTCCTGCCGGCGCGAAGCGCTGCGGCTTGGCCTTCGTCTTGGTGCTGCGGTTGTCCTCGGCTTCGTCCAGTTTCAGCCGCAGCCGGCCCATGGTGCGGCGGATCGCACGCACGTCCTTCTCGGGCGCGAATTGTTGCAGGCTGGTCTCCTCAGGCATCTCGATATTGATGGAGAGACGATCGGCATATCTGCCGGCTTCCGCGATCAGCGCGTCGTCGGCCTCCGGAATGGTCTTGAGATGGATGTAGCCGCGGAAGTGATGCTCCTCGCGCAGTTTTCGCGCGACGCTGACCACCTGCTCCATGGTGTAGTCGGGACTGCGAATGATGCCGGAGGAGAGAAACAGTCCTTCGATGTAATTGCGCCGGTAGAAGTCCAGCGTCAGCTTGACCACCTCGTCGATGGTGAAGCGAGCGCGCGGCACGTTGGAGGAAGCGCGATTGACGCAATAGAGACAGTCGTAATTGCAGGCGTTGGTGAGCAGCACCTTGAGCAGCGAGATGCAACGTCCGTCCGGCGCGTAGGAATGGCAGATGCCCATGCCCGGCGCGGTCGAGCCCATGCCCTTGCCGTCGCTGGAATCCCGCTTTTCGGTGCCGCTGGAGGCACAGGAGGCGTCGTACTTGGCTGCATCCGCCAGGATCTCCAGCTTGCGTTGTACGTCCATCCCGGAATCCCTTTGATTCAGCTCATGAATCTGATCGAGCGCAATTCGATTGACTCTTCGCGCGCCGTTAGCTTTATATTAGAACATATCATGAACAAATGAGCCAGCCGCTGGTTCTCTTTTTGAGAGTCATCGGCAATCACCTCTGAAGGAGCGGCGAGCATGAGCGGCGCACGCATGAGCGCGCTTGCGACCTTGCGCAGCCAGATCGAACGGATCGAGACGGCGGAGGTCGTGCATCATCACGACCGCGTCGCGCTCGGCCACGGCGAGGTCGACCACGCCTTGAAAGGCGGGCTCGCACGCGCGGCGATCCACGAGGTGTTTTGCGAGGGGCGTCAGGGCGCGGCCGCGACGGGCTTTATCACCGGGCTTGCGGGCCGCGTCACGGTGCGTCGGCCGCTGCTGTGGGTGCGGCAGGATTTCTCGGAACTTGAAACCGGCGCGTTGTCGATGTGCGGGCTCGCCGAGCTCGGCCTCGATCCGCGCCGCGTGGTGATGGTGCGCGCGGCCGACGTGGAGAGCGCGCTGCGCACCTCGGCCGATGCGCTCGCCTGCGATGCGCTCGGCGCCGTCGTGCTCGAGCTCTGGGGCGAGACCAGGCAGTTCGATCTCGTGGCGAGCCGCAAGCTGACGCTGGCCGCACAATCCTCCGGCGTCACCGGCCTCTTGTTGCGGATGGCGGCACAGCCGCTGCCCTCGACGGCGGAAACACGATGGATGCTGCGCGCGGCGCATTCGCCGCCGGGCGCGGCTTCAATGCCTGCGGCGCTTTGGAGTGCCTGGGGCGCGCCGCGCTTCGATGTTGAGCTGTTGCGCAATCGTCATGGCCCGTGTGGCCGGTGGATCATGGAATGGAAGTGTGATGAGTGCCAGTTCTCTGAACCGTCGGCGTATTCTCAGCCTGTGGCTGCCGCGCCTGCCCATCGACCGGATCCAGCGGTTCTTCAACGGCGGGTTGGGTAATAATCCTGAGCCCAGCATTGTCGTCATCAAGGATAACAATGCGCTGGTGATCCATGCGCTGGACGAGGCGGCCGAGCGGCTCGGTCTGTACATCGGCCAGCCGCTGGCGAATGCGCGAGCGATGTGTCCGGACCTGAAAGTGTTCGACGCCGATGTCGTGGCCGATGCAAAGGCGTTGAGCGATATCGCCGACTGGTGCGACCGCTTCACGCCGCTGGTGGCGCTCGATCCGCCGCACGGGCTGTTCCTCGACATCACCGGCTGTGCGCATCTGTTCGGTGGCGAGGCTGCATTGTTGCAGACGCTGGTCCGTGCGCTGGCGCGCCAGGGCTTTGCCGTCGGCGCCGCGATCGCCAGCACCTCGGTCTGCGCGCGCACGCTGACGCGGCAGACGCCTGGCGTTATTGTTGCCAATGGCGGGGAGGCGGCGGCGATCGACCGGTTTCCGGTGTCCGCGCTCGGTGCGGACGAGGCCATCACCACCGGCCTGCGCCGGGCCGGGCTGAAGACGATCGGCGATGTCGCCTCGCGCACGCCGAGCGAAATCACGGCGCGGTTCGGCGCGCGGTTCTCCACGCTGCTCGCGCATGCGCTGGGGCAGGGCGATGCGCCGATCAGCCCGCGAAAACCGCTGCCCGACTACATCGTGGAAAAACGCTTTGCCGAGCCGATCGCGACCGACACCATGATCGCGATGACGCTGTCGCGGCTGGCCGATACGCTGATCGCTTCCATGGAAAAGCAGGGCAAGGGCGCGCGCCGATTAGAGGCCGCGTTCTTCCGCACCGACGGCGTGGTGCGCGCGATCATGGTCGAGACCGGGCGTCCCGTGACGCGAAGTGCCGTCATAGACCGGCTGTTCCGCGAGCGGCTCGATGCGCTTGCCGATCCCCTCGATCCCGGCTTCGGCTTCGACATGGTGCGGCTGTCGGCGAGCCGCACCGAGATCGTGGTGCAGGAGCAGCGCGATCTCGACGCCAATGTCCATGACAATGACGAGCTCGCCGCGCTGATCGACCGCATCGCCGCGCGTATCGGCGGAAAACGCGTCGTCGTGCACCTGCCGCAGGACACCCATATCCCTGAAAGTGCGGTGCTGGCCGCGCCCGCGCAGCATCATCTCGCCGCCGCTATGCAGGCCGAATGGCCGGCGCGCGCCGAGAGCGAGCCGCCGCTGCGCCCCTTGCGCCTGTTCGACAAGCCGGAGCCGGTCACAGTGCCGTTCGCGACCGTGCCTGATGGCCCGCCGCATCAATTCACCTGGCGGCGCGCAAAACATGCGGTGGTGCGGGTGGAAGGACCCGAGCGCATCGCCATGGAATGGTGGCGGCAGGACGGCAAGCAGCTGACGCGGGATTATTTCCGCATCGAGGATGCCGAAGGCCTGCGCTTCTGGATTTTTCGCGATGGTCTTTACGAGGGGGAGGTGTTCGACGCCGACGGCAAGCCCGCTTCTCCCGGCTGGTACGTGCACGGTCTCTTCGCATGACGACATCAGCTTATGCCGAGATCGGCATCACCACAAACTTCTCCTTCCTGCGCGGCGGCTCGGATCCGCGCGCCTATGTGCATCAGGCCAGCAAGCTCGGCATTCCCGTGATCGGCATTGCCGATCACAACACGCTGGCCGGCGTGGTACGGGCCTGGAATGAGCTCGACAATGACACGGTGCTACACAAGCCAAAGCTCCTGATCGGTGCGCGCATCGTCTTCATCGACGATACGCCCGACATTTTTGTCTATCCGCGCGACCGTGCCGCCTATGGCCGGCTGTGCCAACTCCTCACCAGAGGCAAGCGTGGCGACGACATCACGCGAATCGAGAAGGGCGAATGCCATCTCAGCTTCGCCGATCTTCTGGAGTTTTCTGAAGGCCAGCTCCTGGTCCTGACGCTGCCGCATCGGTTTGATGATGCGAAAGCGCTGGATGTGCTTTCAAGGCTCGAGGCCAGCCGCGCCGAAGGCGTGTGGCTGGCCGCGAGCCTGGTCTATCGCGGCGACGACCGTCGCCGTCTGGCGCGGCTCGACGATCTCGCAGCCAAAGCAAGGGTGCCGCTGCTCGCGACCAACGAGGTGCTCTATCATGATCCCGGCCGCCGGCCGCTTCAGGACGTGCTGACCTGCATCCGGGAAAAGACCACGATCGAGGCGGTCGGACGCAAGCTGGAAGCCAACGCCGAGCGCTTTCTGAAGACGCCTCGCGAGATGGCGCGGCTGTTCCGCGATTTCCCCGAGGCGATTGCGGAGACCATGCGCTTTGCCGACAAGATCGACTTCTCGCTCGACCAGCTCAAATATCAATATCCGGACGAGCCGGTGCCGCCGGGCAAGACCGCGCAGGGGCATCTGGAGGATCTGACCTGGGCAGGCGTCGATAAATACTTTGGCGGGATCGACAATGTCGACGCAAAGCTGCGCGCGACCTTGCACAAGGAGCTCGCGCTGATCGCCGAGCTGAAATACGCGCATTACTTCCTCACCGTGCATGACATCGTTCATTACGCGCGCAGCCAGAACATCCTGTGCCAGGGGCGGGGCTCGGCGGCGAATTCGGCGGTGTGCTACGTGCTCGGCATCACCTCGGTCGATCCGACCAAGGTCGATCTGCTGTTCGAGCGCTTCATCTCCAAGGAGCGGCTGGAGCCGCCGGATATCGACGTCGATTTCGAGCATTCGCGGCGCGAGGAGGTGATGCAATATGTCTATCGCCGCTACGGCCGCCACCGCGCCGCGATCATCGCCACCGTCATTCATTACCGCCCGCGCAGCGCCATCCGCGATGTCGGCAAGGCGCTGGGGCTGACCGAGGACGTCACGGCCGCGCTCGCCGACACCGTCTGGGGCAGCTGGGGCAAGGGCCTCAACGACATGCAGGTCAGGCAGGCCGGGCTCGATCCGCAAAATCCCATGATCAATCTCGCGGTCGAGCTTGCGACCGAGCTGATCGAATTCCCGCGTCATCTCTCCCAGCATGTCGGCGGCTATGTGCTGACGCAGGACCGGCTCGACACCTATGTGCCGATCGGCAACGCCGCGATGGACGACCGTACTTTCATCGAATGGGACAAGGACGACGTCGACGCGCTCAACATGATGAAGGTCGACGTGCTCGCGCTGGGCATGCTGACCTGCATCCGGAAGTGTTTTGACCTGATCGATCAGCATAAGGGCGAGCGCTGGGTTCTGGCGACCGTTCCGCAGGACGATCCCAAGGTTTACGACATGCTGTGTGCTGGCGAGTCGCTCGGCGTGTTCCAGGTCGAGAGCCGCGCGCAGATGAACATGTTGCCGCGCCTGAAGCCGCGGACCTTCTACGATCTCGTCATCGAGGTCGCGATCGTGCGCCCGGGTCCGATCCAGGGAGACATGGTGCATCCGTATCTGCGCCGGCGGAACGGGTTGGAGAAGGTGATCTATCCCTCGCCATCGCCTGAGCATGGTCCCGCGGACGAGCTCTACAAGGTGCTGCACAAGACGAAGGGCGTGCCCCTGTTCCAGGAACAGGCGATGCGTATTGCGATCGAGGCGGCGAAATTCACCCCCGAGGAAGCCAATGGCCTGCGCCGCTCGATGGCGACCTTTCGCAATGTCGGCACCATCGGCCAATACGAGGAGAAGCTGATCGGCAACATGGTCGCGCGCGGCTATGATGCAAACTTCGCCAGAAGCTGTTTTGACCAGATCAAGGGCTTCGGCTCCTACGGTTTCCCGGAGAGCCATGCCGCGAGCTTTGCCCAGCTCGTCTATATCTCGTCATGGCTGAAGTATCATCACCCCGACGCCTTCTGCTGCGGGCTTCTGAACTCGCAGCCGATGGGCTTTTACGCGCCGGCGCAGATCGTCGGCGATGCCCGCAAGAACGGCGTCGAGGTGCGCGAGATCGACGTGTCCTACAGCTTTGCGCAGAACACGCTGGAGAGCACGGACGACAGATATTGTGCCGTTCGCCTCGGCTTCCGCCAGATCGACGGCTTTCACTGGCTCGATCCGGATGAGGAATTCCTCAAAGCGGAGCAAGCGAAGCGGCAGGGCAAGGTCTATGTCACTCAGGAAGACTGGGCCGACCGCATCATCAAGGCTCGCGACCGCCAACGGTTCACCTCGCTCGAAGATTTTGCCCGCGACACCGGCCTGCCCAAGCGCGCCCTGATCCTGCTGGCGGATGCTGATGCATTCCGCTCGCTCGGGCTCGACCGCCGCGAGGCACTGTGGCAGGTGCGACGGCTGCCCGACGATGTGGCGCTGCCGCTGTTCGAGGCAGCCACCGCGCGCGAGCAGCCGGACGAGCAGGCCAAGCCGTTGCCGGTGATGCCGCGTCCCGAACAGGTCGTCGCCGACTATCAGACCATTCGGTTGTCACTCAAAGGCCATCCGATGGAATTTTTGCGCGAGACATTTTCGCGCGAGCGGATCGTCGCCTGCAAGGAGATCAGCCATGAGAACGAGCGACGCCGCGTCCGCTGCGCCGGCGTGGTGCTGGTGCGGCAGCGGCCCGGCAGCGCCAGTGGCGTCGTGTTCATGACGCTGGAGGACGAAACCGGTATCGCCAATGTCGTGGTGTGGCCCAAGATCATGGAGCAGTACCGCAAGGAGGTGATGGGCGCGCGCCTCATCCTGGTCGAAGGCTATATCCAGAGCAGCCCCGAGAAGGTGACGCATCTGATCGCGCAGCGCATGATCGACCGCTCGCACGATCTGGTCGGTCTTGCCAACGATGCCCTGAGCCGCAAGCATCCGGTCCCGGCAGGCGCCGACCTGATCGAGCCGCTCAATGACGACCGCCGCGACCACGCGGACATGCCGGCGCAAAAAATCCGCCACCCCCGCAACGTCCGCATCCTGCCGCCGTCGCGGGATTTCCATTGAGGAGTGGTGGGGGGCCGCCACACCCGTCATTGCGAGCGTAGCGAAGCAATCCAGTCTTTCCGCGGAGGGATTCTGGATTGCTTCGCTGCGCTCGCAATGACGAGGATAGAGGATTGCTTCGCTTCGCTCGCAACGACGGCGGAAACAGCACGCCCCTCACTCCGGCGCCGCTCCCACCGGCGGGCCGCCGGGCGGGCGGTGCAGGAAGGTCAGCGAGGCGTAGGCGCCGGCCCAGGAACCCATCGCCGCGAAAGCGACATAGAAGGCGTTCTCGGTGTAGCTGATCACGGCGTAGGAGGAGAGCAGGTACCAGACCGCGCTCCAGTTCGCCGCCGGGACGCGCTTGCGCGCGATCACGGCCGAGGTGAACATCACATAGACTGCGTCGGTGGCCGCCGTTGCGATGAACACGGCGCCCGCGGTGAGGGGATCGATGGCAGCCATTGCATTCCTTTGTGTGCTAATGGAAGTCGCAAAGCTAAGGGAGAGAAGCGGTCATGCAAAGCCCTGCCGACATTCTCAGCGACATCTGGGCCTCCGCCGACGGCGACAAGGCTGCGCTCGCGCGCGTACGGCTGACCGGCGAAGAGCCGCAGATCCCATCCTCGTTTCGCGTTGCCGTTGCCGGACAAACGACGATTGCCGCTGCCGGCCTTGCCGCTGCTGAAATCTGGCGGATGCGCGGCGGCGAGGCGCAGGATGTCGCCGTCGACATGCGTCACGCCGTCGTCGAATGCCGTTCCGAGCGTTATCTGCGCCTCGACGACAAGCCGCCGCCACCGGCCTGGGATGCCATCGCCGGCGTCCACAAGACCGGCGATAGCCGCTTCGTTCGCTGCCACACCAATTTCAGGCATCACCGCGACGCCGTCTGCAAGGTGCTTGGCTGTGTGCCCGAGCGCGAGAAGGTGCAAGCCGCGCTGATGCAATGGAAGGGCGAGGATTTTGAAGCCGCGACCTATGCCGCCGGCGGGGTCGTCGCTCTGATGCGCTCTTACGATGAATGGTCGGCGCTGCCGCAAGCACGTGCGCTCGCGCAATTGCCGCTGATCTCGATCGAGAAGATCGGCGACGCCTCTCCAAAATCTTGGTCTAAAGAGCCGTGGCCCAAAGGCGATCGCCCGCTCTCGGGTCTTCGCGTGCTCGATCTCTCCCGCGTCATCGCCGGTCCCGTCGCCGGCCGCACGCTTGCCGCGCACGGTGCGGACGTGTTGCTCGTCTCAGGGCCGGAGCTGCCTGCCATTCCCTGGCTCACCATCGACACCGGCCGCGGCAAGCTCACCACCTTCATCGAGCTGAAGAGCGAGGCGGGCCAGGCGCAGCTGCGCGCGCTGTTGAAGGAGGCCGACATCTTCTCGCAAGGCTATCGCCCGCGCGCGCTCGCAGCCCTCGGCTTTTCGCCGGAGCAGGCCGCGGAGATCAATCCCGGCATCGTCTACGTCACGCTGTCGGCTTACGGCCATGCCGGCCCATGGGCCGAGCGGCGCGGCTTCGATTCGCTGGTGCAGACCACGACCGGCTTCAACGACGCGGAAGGCAAGGCCGCCGGCATCAACGGTCCCAAGGAATTGCCGGCGCAGATGCTCGACCACGCCACCGGCTATCTGATGGCATTCGGCGCGATGATGGCGAGGGCGCGCCAGGCCCGTGAAGGCGGCAGCTGGCACGTGCGCGTGTCGCTGGCGCAGACCGGACGCTGGCTTTGGAATCTCGGCCGTTTCGAAGGTGGTCTTAACACCCCGGATCTTACGGGTGAGGCTGTACATGCAACGTTCATGGAGACAGTGTCATCTGGCTTCGGCATGTTGACGGCGGTGCGCCATTCGGCGGTGCTGTCGCGGACGCCGGCGCGATGGAGCCGTCCGGCCATGGCGCTCGGCAGCCATCCGCCGCAATGGCCGGCGCGAAGCTGACGTGAAGCTGACGCGTCGCAAATTTTTAACGCGAACCAAAGGACGCCCTGCGTTTTTTAGGTTGTTTGAAATCTCAATTCGGCACTATTAGCGCGACCGATGAGGCAGTCGTTTGCCGAGATCGTCGCAGACTTGACCGGGCCCCATGGTAGTTGAAAATACCAAGCGATTGCAGGTGCTTACAAAACGACGGGTGATTACATCCGTAGTTTTACTGGCGCTTGCCGGGGCCGGGGCCTACGGCTTTCTCTATGCGGGCGCCAAGGACAAGAGCCATTCCGAAGTCTCCAGCCAGTCGCGCCGGAATGCGCAGAACTTCACGCCGACACCGTCGGAATGGGCGACGCTGACGATCGAGCCGGTCAATGCCAAAAGCTTCCGCGCCGAGTATGTCACCGAAGGCAAAGTCGCGGTCGACGAAGACCGTTCGACGCCGGTGTTCTCGCCTTATGCGGGCCGGGTGACCAAGCTGCTCGCCAAGCCCGGCGAGAGCGTGACCCAAGGTCAACCGCTGTTCACAATCGAGGCCGCCGACACCGTGCAGGCCCAGAACGATTTCATCGCGGCGATGACGTCGCAGAACAAGGCGAAGTCGGCGCTCGAGCTTGCCGACATCCAGTACCGGCGCGCCAAGGATCTCTACGAAGGCCGCGCCATTCCACTCAAGGATTATCAGCAGGCGGAAGCGACCCAGGTCCAGGCGCAGAACGATATGCGCTCCTCGGTGACGGCGCTGGAGGCTGCAAACAACAAGCTGCGGATACTCGGTTTCACCGACGAGACGATCAAGGCGTTCCAGACCAAGAGCACCATCAATCCGGAAATCACGATCTATGCGCCGATCTCGGGCACGGTCGTGCAGCGCAAGATCGGTCCTGGGCAATATGTCAATTCCGGTGCCAGCGATCCGGTCTTCGTGATCGGCGATCTCTCGACGGTCTGGCTCACCGCCTTCGTGCGTGAAAGCGACGCCGCCTCCGTCAGCGTCGGGCAGGACATCAGCGTCAACGTGATGGCGCTGCCGGGCCGTCCGCTGACCGCCAAGATCAACTACGTCGCCGCCGCGATCGATCCCAGTACCCGCCGCCTGCTGGTCCGCGCCACCATCGACAACAAGGATGGTCTGCTCAAGCCGGAAATGTTCGCCAACGTCACGATCTATTCGGCCGGCGACCGCGGGGCGCCTGCGGTGCCGAAGCAGGCGCTGATCTACGAAGGCGACCAGGTCCGCATCTGGGTCGCGCGCGAGGACAAGTCGGTCGAGCTCCGCCAGATCAAGACCGGCCTCATCAACGGCAACCTCGTCGAGGTGACCAGCAACCTGAAGCCCGGCGAACATGTCGTCGTCAAAGGCAGCCTGTTCATCGACCGCGCGGCGTCCGGTAGCTGATCGACGAGCCCCAAGAAACTGCGAAAAACCTGAATGGACCGTCTCGTCGCCCTAGCCGTCAACCGGCGCTTCCTGATGGTCGGCATGTTTGTCGCCGTGCTCATCGGCGGCCTGATTGCGTTCAATCAGCTCAACATCGAGGCCTATCCCGATCCGACCCCGCCGATGGTCGACATCGTCACGCAGAGCCCGGGCCTGTCGGCGGAAGAGATCGAGCGCTACATCACGATCCCGATCGAGACCCAGGTCGCGGGCCTGAAGAACCTCACGACCATCCGCACCATCTCGCTCTACGGCCTTTCCGACGTCAAGCTGCAGTTCTCCTTCGCCTACACCTATGACGAGGCGTTGCAGCAGGTCTTGAACCGCCTGGCGCAACTCGCGCCGTTGCCGGGCAACGTGCAGCCGCAGATCTCGCCGCTGAGCCCGATCGGCGAAATCTTCCGTTATCGGCTGGTCGGCCCGCCGAACTACAGCGTGCTCGACCTCAAGACCATTCAGGACTGGATCCTCCAGCGTCGCTTCCGCGCCGTGCCCGGCGTGATCGACGTCACCGGGTGGGGCGGCAAGAGCAAGACCTATGAGCTCCAGGTCGACAACAACAAGCTCGTCGCCAACGGCCTGACGCTGCCGCAGCTGCTCCAGGCGGTCAGCAATTCGAACGTCAATGTCGGCGGCAACACCGTCAATATCGGCCAGCAGTCGGCCGTGGTCCGCGGCGTCGGCCTGATCCGCTCCATCGACGACCTCGCCAACACCATGATCGCCCAGACCAACGGCAATCCGGTGCTGGTGAAGGACGTCGCCACCGTCACCGTCGGCCAGAAGCCGCGTCTCGGCATCGCCGGCATCGACGATTCCGACGATATCGTGCAGGGCATCGTGCTGATGCGCCGCGGCGAGCAGAGCTCGCCAACCATCAAGCGGGTCCACCAGCTCGTTCAAACCATCAACGAGTCCAGTATCCTGCCGCCCGGCGTCCGCATCGAGCGCATCTATGACCGCGGCGACCTGATCGAGCTCACCACCCACACCGTGCTGCACAACATGGTGGTCGGCATCCTCCTGATCGTGCTGTTGCAGTGGATCTTCCTCGGCGATCTGCGAAGTGCGCTGATCGTCGGCGCCACGATTCCGTTCGCCTTGTTCTTCGCCGTGATCATCCTGGTGCTGCGCGGAGAATCGGCCAACCTGCTGTCGGTCGGTGCCATCGATTTCGGCCTGATCGTGGATGCCACCGTCATCATGGTGGAGGCGATCTTCCGCCGCCTGACACAGACCACGCCGCCGGCGGAATCCGAGCAGATGTCGCCCGACACGCTGTTCGGCATGAAGAGCCACGCTATCCTCAGCGCCGCGGCCGACGTCTCGCGCTCGATCTTCTTTGCCGCTGCGATCATCATCGCGGCCTTCCTGCCGCTGTTCACGCTGTCAGGCGTCGAGGGCAACATATTCGGGCCGATGGCGCGCACCTATGCCTACGCGCTCGCCGGCGGCCTGCTGGCGACCTTCACCGTGACGCCTGCGCTGTCCGCGATCATCCTGCCGGCGCATGTCGAGGAGACCGAGACCAGGGTGATGCAGATCCTGCACCGGATCTACATGCCGGTTTTGAATTGGGCCGTCGCCAACCGCAGCATCATGCTCGGCGCCTCGGTCGGCCTCGTGCTGATGACGGTTGCGCTCGGCCGGCTGCTCGGCCTCGAATTCCTGCCCAAGCTCGAAGAGGGCAACCTCTGGATCCGCGCCACGCTGCCGCCGACCATCTCGCTGCAGGAAGGCAACTCCTACGTCAACGAGATGCGCAAGCTGATCCGCGCCCGGCCCGAGGTCGAATCCGTGGTGTCACAGCACGGCCGTCCCGACGACGGCACCGACGCCGCGGGCTTCTTCAACGCCGAGTTCTTCGCGCCGCTGAAGCCTGTAGACCAGTGGCCCGGCACGCATGACAAGGAAGAGCTGACCGCGCAGCTGCTCAAGCAGCTCGACGACCGCTTCCCCGGCGTCGAGTTCAACTTCTCGCAATATCTCCAGGACAACGTCTCGGAAGCCGTTTCCGGCGTGAAGGGCGAGAACTCGATCAAGCTGTTCGGCAGCGATCTCCAGGCGCTGACCGACACCGCCAACAAGATCAAGTCGGTGCTGGCGACCGTGCAGGGGGTCACCGACCTCGCGGTCTTCACCTCGCTCGGGCAGCCGACCGTGCAGATCGACATCGACCGCGCCAAGGCCGCGCGCTACGGGCTCGCCCCCGGCGACATCAACGCTACCATCAAGGTCGCGATCGGCGGCGACACCGCGGGCGATATCTACGAGCCGGGCTCCGACCGTCACTTCCCGATCATCGTTCGCCTTGCGCCGGAGTACCGCCGCAGCGCCGAGGCGATCCAGAACATACGGATCGGCGCGCCCGGGCCGAACGGCTCCGTGACACAAATCCCTTTGAGCGAGGTCGCCAACATCAGCCTCGTCTCCGGCGCCGCCTACATCTATCGCGAGCAGCAGGAACGCTACCTGCCGATCAAGTTCTCGGTACGCGAGCGCGACCTCGGCAGCGCCATCCGCGAGGCGCAGCAGAAGATCGCTGACCAGGTTCAGCTGCCGCCTGCCTCGCACATGGAATGGGTCGGCGAGTTCGGCAATCTCCAGGACGCGATCCGGCGGCTGTCGATCGTGGTGCCGATCTCGCTGGCGCTGATCGGCATCCTGCTCTGGTTCAATTTCGGCTCGATGACCGATACCTTGCTCGCCATGAGCGTGATCCCGATGGCGATCTTCGGCGGCGTGCTCGGTCTGCTGATCACCGGCACCGCCTTCAGCGTCTCGGCGGCGATCGGGTTCATCGCCCTGTTCGGCATCGCGGTGATGGATGGCATCATTATCCTCTCGCAGTTCAACCAATTGATCGATGAAGGCATGGACCGCGTCAGCGCAGTGATCCGCACCGGCGAGCTCCAGCTCCGCCCGGTGTTGATGACCTGCGTGGTCGCCGGCGTCGGCCTGCTACCGGCTGCGCTGTCGGCGGGCATCGGCTCGCAGGTGCAGAAGCCGCTCGCGGTCGTGGTCGTCACCGGCATGATGCTGGCACCGGTCGTGATCCTGGTGACGCTGCCGGTGCTGATCTCCTTCTTCTCCCGTCGCGCGCGCTGACGCGCGAGCTAGCCCAACGCGCGCTGCGCGATCCGCAGCAGCATCAAGGTCCCGAGCCCGAGCAGCACCAGGCTGGCGAACCGGCTGCTCAATGACAGCATCCGCGGCGTCAGCCGCGAGCGCGCGGTTGCGACGATCGTGCTGAGGATCATCCACCAGACCGCCGAGCCGACGAAGACACCCGCGATCAGCGGTGCGGCTGCGGCCTGCGTGGAGAATGCGTGCAACGCTGCGAGAAACAGGATGACCGTCAATGGATTGGTCAGCCCGAGCGCGATGGCGCTGAGATAGGCGCGAGCGAGATGCACTCTGTCGATCTCACCGGCGTCCTGGAGCACGATGGAGCACCGGTGCGTGCGGAGCGCGAACCACAGCAGCGTGAGTGCCGAGACGATGCCGAAGACAACAGCATTCGCCTCGACCCAGGGCTGTGCAAGCGCGCCTAATCCCAAAACTGCGAAGGCGCTGTAGGTGAGATGCACAGTCGCCGCGCCGAAGCCGGTGGCGAGGCCTGTGGCGATGCCCGACTCCAATGTGCGCTGAATGCACAGCATGCCCATTGGCCCGATGGGGGCGGCGACGGTGAAACCAATTCCGATGCCGGACAAAAGCGCGGCAAGATAATGCGATAAAAGCATGCACCCGCACGAACAAATGAAATCAGTGCGTGTGCGTACCCGGATGCGAGGGCCCGTGCCTCAACCGAAAGGGTGAAAAGCGAAAGGAACCACGAACACGTTCGTGTGAATCCAATCTCGTTGCACTCGTGCGACAGAGTTCCGCCACTCGACATGGAGCTGCGTCGCACTTCATTGAACCTAATTGCGCGTGTCGCGACTCAGAAACCGTACAGCCGCGCCGGATTGTCGACCAGGATCTTCCTGCGCACATCCGCATCCGGTGCCCATACCGGAAGCTGGTTGAGCAGGCGGCCGTCGTCGATCTGGTGGAACGGTGCGAGGTCGCAAGTCTTGCGGCCCTCGACTTGAGCCGAATCCGGATGTGGCCAGTCGGTGCCCCAGACGATGCGGTCCGGGTTTGCGGCGATCAGTGCGTGCGCATAGGGCATCATGTCCTGATAGTCGGGCGCGAGGTTCGACGAGCGATAGGCGCCCGAAATCTTCACGTACGTCTTGCCCGATGTGACGAGTGCGACGAGGTCCGCAAATCCGGGCTGCTCCAGTCCGAGCGAGGCCTCGAGGCCGCCAAAGTGGTCGAACACCGCGGGCACCGGTGAGGCCAGCACGAGATCCCTGATCGCCGAGATCATCGCCAGCGTGGTGTAGAGCTGCACGTGCCAGCCGCGCGCTTTCATGCGCTCGATGGCGGCGGTGAGGCGGGTGCGGCCGACATCGGGATTGTTGACGCCGTCGGTGGCAAGATTGATGCGGATGCCGCGAAAGCCGTTCGCATGCATCGTGTCGAGCTGAGCTTCCGTGGTCTTGTCGTCGATCACGGCCACTCCGCGTGCGGTCGCGCCGCGCGCCTTGATTCCGAACAGGCTGGAGGAATTGTCGGTGCCGTAGACGCTCGGCGTGACGATCACGACGCGCTCGATATGGAGCGCCTTGTGCAGCGCTGCCATTTCTTCCGGGCTTGCTGGCCCTGGCGTATAGACGCGCCCGGCAAAGAAAGGAAACTTTTCGACATCGCCGTGGATATGGGTGTGACAATCGCACGCATGCGCCGGCACGTCGAAGTTGATCGGCGTCGCGGGTTGCGCTGCGCGCGCGTACTTTTTGTCGGTCATGGCTGCTCCGGCGGCGAGGAAGGCGCTCGGAACGATATCACATCAGCCGGGCAGTCGAGCCATTTCGGCGCATAGCTGCTCGACCAGCTCCGCAATCGGCCGCGCACCGTCGACGCGGACCACAGGGGAGGTTAGACGCGCGAGCCACGCCTCATCTTTTGCGAGGTTGCGGCCGAAGCGCGCAACTGTGGCCAGCAGGTCGATGGGCGGTTTTGAGGTCATGCGGTTTTGAGGTCATGGCTACGAGTCCAACGACGTCCGATGCTATCACCTCTCTCGACAGGAAGTGATTAGGCCACGCCTACGTCGACGGGTTTCGCAACGGCGCTACAAATCCAGACATTGCGAGGATGACATTGTGCCCCTGTTTTGCCCGACGCGTCAAATAAAATTCGTAAAATCCGCAATCCTCGCGCGCGACTTCATCGGCTACTGTGCATGGGGTTGTTTTCGACATTTTTAAAGGTGGCCGCCAAAGCGGCAGGCCGAAGCCGGCCACCGCCAGCATGCCCAGCGCGGCGCTCACCCGGATAATGGATTACTGCCCCGACGGCGTGCGCAGCCCTTGCCAGGCGTCGCGGACCTGGTGGTAGTGCATCTCGGGCAGATAGTCGGGCGTGTTCAGGCTCAGCGTCTTGACGTCGAGATGGCCGACGGCGCTGAGCAGGGTGTAGGAGGCGATGACGCGGTCGCGCAGCGCACTGATCAGGCGGGCTCTGGCCTGGATCAGATCGGCCTGCGAGTTCAGCACATCGACCGTGGTGCGCTGTCCGCCGGCGGCCTCGCGCTGCACGCCCTGGAGGGCGACGGTTGCGGCCTTCACCTCGGACTCCGAGGCCGAGACCGCGATCTTGGCGCCTTCATTGGTGACCCAGGCGCTGACGGCCGCCGTGCGCGCCTGGTTGCGCATCTGGTCGAGCACGAGCCGGCTCTGTGCCGTCACTTCCTTGGCCTGCCGGGTCTGCGAGGCCGCCTGGCCGCCGTCATAGATCGGGGCGGTGACGTTGGCGACGATCGAGGCCTGGTCGGTGGCGAAGGTGCCGAGCGTCGGGTCGGCGTCGCGGCTGCGGCTGACGCTGCCCTGGAGGCTGGCGCTCGGCAGCAGCGCGCCTTCGGCGACGCGGATATTGGTCGAGGCGACGTCGACGTCGAAGCCCGCGGCCATCACCGCCGGATGCTCGCGGATCGCCATCGCGATCGAATCCTCGCGGCTCTTCGGCAGATAGCGATCGACCACTTCGGCGGGGCGAAGCGCCGAAGGCGCATTGCCGATCACCTGGGAATAGGTCGCCTGGCTCACCGCGAGTGCGACCTCGGCGGCATTGAGATCGGCAAGGCCGCGATTGAGGCGCGCCTCGGCCTGGGCGCTGTCGGTCGGGGTGACGTCGCCGGCATTGAGGCGGCGCTGGGTGATGGAGAGCGTCTCGCGCAGGAAGGCGACGTTGGAGCGTTGCGCCTCGACCAGCGACTGGTTCGCCAACACGTTGGTGTAGGCGGTGACGGCGTCGAGCAGCACGCCCTGACCGACATTGCGCAGCGCCTCGCGGCCGGACTGCACCTGAAGTTCCGCGACCCGTACGCTGTTGGCGGTGCGGAAGCCGTTGAACAGGGTCTGCGACACCGTGACCCCGATGGTCCAGGGTTTTAGCGTCGCGGTCTGGATGGTGTTGTCCGGAAGCAGGTTGCGCACGGCCTGCAGGCCGGCGCTGAGGCTCGCCACGATCTGCGGCCGATAGCCTGCCAGCGCCTGCGGCACGTTTTCGTCGGTGGCGCGCTGCCGTGCGCGCTCGGCGTTGAGTTGCGGATTGGTCTGGTAGGCCTTGACCAGCGCCTCCGGCAGGGCCTCCGCGCAGGCCGCGGCGGGCATGGCGCAACAGAGCGCCACCGTGGTCCACGTCGCGAGGACAGGACCCACGCCCGATCGACGCCGCGTCATCACGCGACCAGCTCTGGCGGTACGCCCAATCATGTAATCCCGCAAAAATCCTGGCTGTCCGCCCCCGCCGACGGCGGCTCTCTTAACTGTTTACCCAGCGCCGGTCTCGCAGGCAAACTGCCGCGGAGGAAACCCCCATGAAATCCGTGCTTGTTGCAGGTGCGTCACACAGCGATTCCGGCTCGAATGCGCTATAGGGGACGGGCGGCGCCTGCCAATTCCGTCGGGCGCCTTTGCAATGTGGTCCGGACCCACGGATGATGCCGAAATTCTTCTCCGATCCCGATGCGCTTGCGGAGGAGATCATTCGCGACGTCGGAATCGATCTGGTGGTCGGTCTGCCGCTCGGCCTCGGCAAGGCCAATCACGTCGTCAACGCACTCTACGCGCGGGCCAGTGCCGATCCTTACATCAAGCTGACACTGCTGTCGGCGCTGACACTGGAAAAGCCGAAGCCGCAGGCCCTGATCGAACGCCGGTTCATCACGCCCGTGATCGACCGCCTGTTCGGATTGTATCCCGATCTGGCCTATGCCGAGGCGCTGCGCGAAAATCGGCTGCCGCCCAACATCAACGTGGTCGAATTCTTCTTTCTTGCTGGACGCTGGCTGCACGTGCCGGCGGCGCAGCAGAATTACATCTCGGCTAACTACACCCATGCGGCGAGCTATCTGCTCGCGCGCGGGATGAACGTGGTGACACAGCTGGTGGCCAAGCGCGTCGTCGACGGCGTGCCGCGCTACAGCCTGTCCTGTAACACCGATACGACGCTGGATGTGCTGCGTGAGCGCCGCGCCGGACGTGCGTCGTTCAAGCTGATCGCGCAGGTGAATTCCGAGCTGCCGTTCATGCCGGGCCCTGGCGATCTTCCAGCCGACGAGTTCAGCGCCGTGCTGGACAGCACGGCTACCGATTTTCCCCTGTTTGCGCCGCCGTCGGAGCCGATCTCCGATACCAAATACGCCATCGGACTGAACGCGGCATCCCTCGTGCGCGACGGCGGTACGCTTCAGATCGGCATCGGGCAGATCGGCGATGCGCTCGCGCAAGGCCTGATCCTGCGCCATCGCAATAGCGTAGCGTTTCATGAGGTCGTCGCGCGGCTGTCTCCGGCGCGACCAGCCGTTGCGCAGGAAGCCGGCGCCTTCGAGGCGGGCCTCTACGGTGTCAGCGAGATGGTGACCGAGGCGTTCATCGGCCTGATCGACGCCGGCATTCTCAAGCGCGCCGTCGAAGGCGTGGTGCTGCACGGCGCTTTCTTTCTCGGTCCGAAATCCTTCTATCGCGCGTTGCGCGAAATGCCGCCGGACCAGATCGCGAGCATCCAGATGATGCCGGTGTCGTTCACGAACGAGCTCTATGGCGAGGAGGATCGGAAGCGCCGTGAACGCGTCGATGCACGCTTCATCAACAACACGATGATGGCGACGCTGCTGGGCGCGGCCGTATCCGACGGCCTCGACGACGGCCAGGTCGTGAGCGGCGTCGGCGGGCAATACAACTTCGTGGCGCAGGCCTTCGCGCTTCACGGTGCGCGATCGGTGCTGACGCTTGAAGCCACGCGGCAAGCGGGCCGTACGCTGAAATCCAACATCCTCTGGCGCTACGGACACGAGACGATTCCGCGCCACCTGCGCGATGTTTTCGTCACCGAATACGGCGTTGCCGATCTCAAGGGAAAGCCGGACGCCGACGTGATCGCGGCTGTGCTCGATATCGCTGACTCGCGCTTCCAGGACGAGCTGGCGCGGGTTGCAAAGGACGCCGGCAAACTGCCGCGGGGCTACGAGATTCCGGCGGTTCACCGCGAAAATCATCCCGAGCGGATCGCAACGGCGCTCAAGCCTGCGCGAGACGCCGGGCTCTTGCCGTCGTTCCCGTTCGGCTGCGATTTCACCGAGGTGGAGCAGCGCCTCATTCCAGCGCTGGAGATTCTCCAGGGCGCGCAACATTCATCGCGCGCGCTGGCAGGCCTGCTGTGGCAGGGATTGACGCGAAAGCAGGATACGGCCGACGAGGCGTGTCTCGCACGCCTCGGGCTCGATCAACCAAAAACGTGGGCCGAGCGCTTCTATCGCGCCCTCGTCGGCGCGGCCCTCGCACAGAGCCGCGCCCCGTAGATCCTACCGGTTCTTGTTCACCGGCTTGCGCTTCTCGATGAACGCCGCCATGCCCTCGGAGCGGTCTTCGAGCGCGAAGGTCGAGTGGAACAGATTCCGCTCGACGCTCATGCCTTCGGCGAGCGTGGTCTCGAAGGCGCGATTGACTGCTTCCTTGGCCATTGCGACGGCAGGGCGTGACATCGCGGCGATCTTCTCCGCGGCCGCCATCGTCTCGTCCATCAGCTTGTCGGCGGGCACGATCCGGCTGACGAGGCCGCTGCGTTCGGCCTCCGCCGCATCCATCATGCGGCCGGTGAGGCAGAGATCCATTGCCTTGGACTTGCCGATCGCGCGGGTGAGGCGCTGGGTGCCGCCGATGCCGGGGATGGTGCCGAGCGTGATCTCGGGCTGGCCGAATTTGGCAGTGTCGGCGGCGATGATGAAGTCGCACATCATGGCGAGCTCGCAGCCGCCGCCGAGCGCATAGCCGGCGACCGCTGCAATGGTCGGCTTGCGGCAGCGCGCGATGCGGTCGCCGCCGATCGCGGCGAAATCTTCGGAGAACATGTCGATGAAGCCCTTCGGCTGCATCTCCTTGATGTCGGCGCCGGCGGCGAAGGCCTTCTCGCTGCCGGTCACGACGATGCAGCCGATGGCGTCATCGGCTTCGAGATCGTCGACGGCGGCGGCAATCTCGCGAAAGACGCCGAAGGAGAGCGCGTTGAGCAACTTCGGCCGGTTCAGCTTGATGATGCCGACCGCGCCTTTGCTTTCGACGATGATGTGTTCGAACGTGCTCATGCTCCACCCACGCTTTTGATTGGGCGGGCAATGTGCCTGCTGTCGCGGATGCCTTCAAGGGGGCCAAAAGCCGCCGGGACGCGCGGGTAGCGCGCGCCCCGAAATGAGCCGTTAGGCCAAGACTTGGGCCAAGACCTAGGCCAAGAATTGGGCCAAGACCTAGGCCATGAACATGCGCGCGGCGGAGGCCAGCGTCAGCAGCGTGCCGACGCCGATGAAGATCTTCCCGATCAGGGAGCTCTGGTCCCAGGCCGAGCTCGGCTGGCTACTTGCCATCACCGGCGCCGGGCGCGGCTGCGCGTCGGTTGCGGCGACCACCGCCTTCTGCACGGGCGGATTGTCCTGTTGCAGGGCGCGATCGAGGTCGTTGAGCTGGTCGGGCGCGACCACCTGGTTTTCGGCGCCCGGAGCGGCGGGACTGTCGGCCGCGGCCTGCACATTGTCATTGGCGCGGCCCGTCATCGCCGAGGCTGCGGCCGCGGGCGGCGTGTCGGCGGCGAGCTGCGCGTTCGCATTGGCGACTTCCGGGGGCATCTGGCTCGACGCCGGAACGTCGGTGCTGGCCTCTTTGCCAGCCTTGGCCTGGTCGGCCTGCGGCGTGGCATCCGCCTTGTCAGTCTTGTCGTCGGATTTCTGCGCCGTCTTGCTGTCGGTGTGGCGCGACGAATGGCGTCGCTGCTTACCCGGCTTGTCCGCTTCGGCCTGTTTGCTTGCGCCGTCCGGCTTCGTGCTCGCAGAGCTCGGCGCGGCCTGCACCGAAGCTCCAAACAGCAGCAATAGTCCGGCCAGAACGACCAATGCCGCGCGTCCGCTGGCTTTCATCATGTTGACGATCTCCCCAATTCGCCCGTCCCGGGGCGAACAGAGACCCCGGCCCATGACGACAGCGGGGCAAAAAATGGGAATCTTCGGGCCAGACCGGGCAAAACCGGGGCAAACCGGTGGGGTACAGACGCGGCCGGGTGCGGCAGAGACCGATCGGTGTTATGAGCCCCTGACAGAGTTTCTGCGGCTGCCTTGCGGTCAGGGCCCAGCGTTGATCACGACTTCGTGATCACGCAGGTCCCGCCGTAACAAATTGAAAGAGCGGCCGAATTGCAATGGTGAGGGCGCGCGTGCGCGGACGTGAGGACGAGTGGACCGGCCTGATGCGGTCGGCCATGGCAGGGGATGATGCGGCATATCATCGCCTGTTGAGGGCGGTCACCCCGGTGCTGCGCGCTGCCGCGAGGCGCGGCCTGGCAAGGGCCGGGCAGCCACCCGATCAGGCCGAGGATATCGTGCAGGAGATTTTGTTGGCGGTGCATCTGAAGCGGCACACCTGGGACAGCGAAGCGCCTTTCGCTCCCTGGCTGTTCGCGATCGGCCGCAACAAGCTGATCGATGCGCTCAGGCGCCGCGGCCGGCGCGTCTTCGTCAACATCGACGATTTCGCCGAGACGCTGCCCGGCGAGACGCCGCAGGAGACGGCCTCGGCGGGCGAGGTGACGGCGCAGCTCAACACCCTGCCGCAGCGCCAACGCGACGTGTTGCAGTCGATCGCGGTCGACAGCACCTCGATCAAGGATACGGCGGCGAAATTCTCGATGAGCGAAGGTGCCGTGCGGGTCGCACTGCATCGGGGGCTTTCGGCCCTGACTGCCAAACTACGGGACCACTAGTCATGGATACCGATCAACTCATTCGTAGCCTTGCGGCCGATAACACCCATCGCGCCCCGCGTGTCGGCGCGATGCTGACCATGGCACTTCTCGTGGCGGCGCCTTTGTCCATCCTGATCTTCGCGACGTTTCTCGGCGTGCGGCCGGACGTGATGAGCGCCATGCACAACCCGTTCTTCGACATGAAGTTCGCAGTCACGCTGTCGCTCGCGATTCCCGCGATCATCATCAGCCTGCATCTGTCGCGGCCCGAAGCCTTGATGCGCGGCTGGGGCTGGCTCCTGCTGCTCCCCGTCGGGCTGCTTGCAGTCGCGATCGGCAGCGAGGCGATGATGGCGCCGGCCATGCCGATGACGATGCGGCTCGTCGGCAAGAACTCGCGGTGGTGCATGCTGGCGATTCCCGCGATGTCGCTGCCGCTGCTCGCGGGCGCCCTGTTTGGTCTGCGCCACGGCGCGCCGTCGCGGCCGGCGTTTGCCGGTGCGCTTGCTGGCCTGCTGTCGGCCGGGCTCGCCGCCACGCTCTACGCCTCGCACTGCACCGACGACTCGCCGCTGTTCGTCGCGACCTGGTACACGATCGCGACGGCGGTCGTGACCGCGATCGGCGCGGCGGTTGGCTCCAAAGTGCTGCGCTACTAGACAGCGTGGTTACTCTAAATTGTCTTCGGCCTGTGACCGTTCATCTCGACCGCTGCATCCTTGATTGGAGTTGACTGATATCCTAATACCGTTACGGGCGGGCGCGACACAGGTGCAGACTGGTGAGGACGATCATTGCCGACGATCACGCCATCATGCGGGAAGGCCTGAAACAGCTTCTGTCGACCGTGGACGAGCTTACTGTCAGTGGTGAAGCGGCGGACGCTGAAGCGGTTCATCAGCTGCTGAACGAAAACTCCGCCGATCTTCTCATCCTCGATCTCGGCATGCCGGGTGTGAGCGGATTTCAGTTCATAGCCCAACTGAGAACGGCATGGCCGGAGCTGCGGGCTCACCGCCAATGTCGAGCCACGTTCCGTTCGGGCAGCCTTTTCCGCGGGCGCCAATGGCTATTTGACCAAGGGCGGCGATCCATCCGAACTCATCGCTGCGATCGCGGCCATCAGAACAGGCAGCGCCTATGTGGCGGAGGAGGTTCGCTTTGCGGTGAACCAGCATGACGGCCCGAACGAAACCCCGGAGCCCACGGCAGCGATCATATCTCCGGTTACGTTGACGAGGCGTGAGCGGCAAATCCTCGGAATGATCCCTCATGGCGTCACCAATCGCGACATCGCCAGCCGTCTCGGCATCAGCCCGCTGACTGCCCGGAAACATCGCGAGAATCTTATGCGGAAGCTCGATCTGCACAGTGGCGCCGAATTGACGGCCTACGCGGTTCGTCTCGGCCTTCCATCCGGTTAGCGCAACGGCAACTCGCAAACGAAGCCGCCGCACCTGCCGGCGCGCGGAGAGGTTTCGATGCAAGAGGACAAGATACGCGGGGCGCTCGTCGAGCTCTTGTATCGCAATTCCTATGGCGTGGTGGTCGCCAACATCCTGATCTCCCTGGCGGCAGCATATGTCCTGAGGAGCTCGCCGGCTAAGCGGCCGGCGTTGGGCTCGTCGCACCCCGCTGCATGCGGTGAAAGCGCAGCACCTGCTGCGCCGTCGAGCTGCGCAGGGCCTCGTAGGTATCGCGCAGCGTCAGTATGTCGGTCTGCGAGCCGCCGGACAGCTTTTCGCGCATGGCGATGATCGCGCGCACGCTCGACCATTGCATTCCGGCGACCTTGGCGAGGATCATCACGCCCTCGGTCCGGCTCTCGATCATCATGTTCTCGACGGTCTCCACTGCAACGCCGGCGAGCGCTGCGAGCCCCGCATTGGTCTCATCGAACTTGCCCTGTTCAGCGAAGGCCGTGACCTGGAATTCGTTGAGACGGCCGTCGTCGTGGAGTGACTTCACCAGCGCGCGTGCCATCTCGGTCTGCCGGCTCATGGCGGCGGCGCGGATCCGCTGCGCGGCTTCCTGGACCACGCTCGACACTTCGTCGGCGAGCTCCGGATGGGCCGCCTCCAGCTTCCTGCGCACGCTCAGGGAGGCCTTGGCGATCAGCTTCAGATAGTGATGGCGCGGCAGGTCGGGCCGCAGGCCGATGCAGGCGGCGAGGTCATCGTCGCGCGCGGCGCGGGTGACGAGGTCGGTGAGGCTGCCCTCGGAGAGCTGCGCGCCCGGATTGCTGACGGTCGACTGCACCACGTCTTCGTTGCCGCGTGCCACCAGCACATCGGTCAGCGCCTCCGACAGCACCCGCCGCAGCGAGATCGCCTTGAGATGGGCCTGGCCCTTGCTGCGCGCGATCTCGATCAGGGTGGTCTCGTCGAGCCGCTCCGACTTCGTCAGTACGGGACCGGCGACCTCGATCACCTCATCGAGTGCGAGCGTACGTATGATTTTGGGCGGTGCGGCCGGGATCGTCGCGAGGCGGTCGGCGAGCAGCGCTTTCGCCGAGGTCTCGATCTGTTCGATCAGGCACTGGAAGACGTCGTCGAAGACGCGGACATGGTCGTCGGAATAATCCACCGCGTTGTTGATGAAGAGGTCGGTGACCCGGCGCAGCGTCTCGACCCGGCGCGCGACGGTGCCGTGCGAGAGTGCGGACTGCAATTCGTCGAGCAGGTTTTCGGATGATTTGGCGGTTTTGGTTCTCATGGCCCTGTCCTGGAGCGATTGGTCCGGCGGCGTCTTCTCACGCTCCGGCAAATGGATTGGTCAGCTCGTTGCAATGCGGTTGCGGCCTTGTGCCTTGGCGGAATAGAGCGCGCTGTCGGCGCGCGCGAGAAACGTGTCGGCAGTATCGTTGTTGCGTAGCGTCACGACGCCGGCGGAAATGGTCACGCTCATGCCGGGCGAGAATGCGCTCCAGTCGAGATCGGCGATGATGCCGCGCAGCCGCTCGAGCATGCGCGATGCGGCCTCGTTTGCGGTGCCGGGCAGCAGCAGCAGGAATTCCTCGCCGCCATAGCGGCCGAAACGGTCGTCGGGCCGGATGTTGGCGAAGATGGTGATGGCGAAGGTGCGCAGCACCTCGTCGCCGACGGGATGGCCGTAGGCGTCGTTGATGCGCTTGAACCAATCGAGGTCGATCAGTGCGATGGCGCAAGGTGCGGCCGCCTGCCGCGACTTTTCCATCTCGGCGTCGAGAAGTCGCATGATGCAGCGGCGGTTGTAGGAGCCGGTCAGCTCGTCGAGCTCGGCGAGCTCCTCGATGCGCCGATAAGCAGCTTTCAGCTCGATGCTGCGCCGGTACAGGATCTTGCGCAGCGTGGCGCCGAACAGGCCGAGGAAGGCGCACTGGCCGATCACCAGCATGAAGCACAGCATCGAGGCGGTCCGCTGCAACCGCGTCGCCACCGGCATGCCGATCGGCAGGTCCGAGCCGAGGAACACGGCCGCAAGCGCCGCGGAGGCGAGGGCCCAGGTCAGCATCGCCTGGGCCGAGGTCATGCGCAGCGTGCCGAATGCGAAGATCAGGAACAGCACGCTGATGAAGGCGATCCCGATCGTCGGCGCCGACACCAGGAATATGAATTGCAGCGCCATATGCGCCGAGATCTGGAACACCGTGAGATAATGGTCGGCGTGCTTGTCGCCGACGCCGGCCTCCGACATCACGACGAAGATGCCGATGATCAGGAGGCCGCCGACCCAGAACAGCGACGGAACGTTCATGTGGACGGTGCCGTCATAGGCGTAGAGCAGCAGGACAAGGCCGCCGAGCGAATAGCTCGCGACCTGGCCGATATACATCTGCCGGCGCTGCCGGATCCGCCGCGCCAACATCTCCGGTGCGGCTGCTTCGGGTGCGAGGACGAGATCCGCGACCTCTGCGGCATTCCTCTCCGGAAAGGACGTCGCGGCCGTGCTCATGGTCCCGCCAATGGTGGATGTCAGCCGAAAAAATCTACGTGGCAAGCCTTTAGGTTTGGTATCCTTTTGCACCGAATCCGGGGAACGCGGCGCGGGTGAAGGGTTCGTGCCGCGCGGAATTTTGCAGCCGGTTAGGCATCGCAGGCGATATCGCGGACCAAAGCCGGCCCCGTGCGACACAAGGTGCACAGGGCCGTGTTATGGACGGGGCTCGGCCGGGCCGCATGGCCGGCTCACGGCAAGTCCGCAAGAGAGTGTTTCCGTATTATGTTACCGTTCTGGAGAGAAGCGGCCGACCGCCACGGGTGGGACAAGGAAATTGCGCTTATGTGGGGTAGATCACACAGATCCCCGTATCAGTGCGGTAGCCTGAAGAATTTTACCCCTCTCGTCGAACCGTCCCCTGCATCGACCCGACAAACCTTGCGAGACGGCCTTTGAGCGTGACACAGGCGGCTACGGACGAGGTCCTCATCGCCAGGATCGCCCAAGGTGACCGGCTCGCCATGCAGGTGCTGTACGGGCGGCACCATGTCAGGGTTTACAGGTTCGGGCTCAGGCTCGTGCGGGACGAGCAGACGGCGGAAGACCTCATCAGCGAGGTATTTCTCGACGTCTGGCGTCAAGCCGGCAAGTTCGAGGGCCGATCCGCCGTTTCCACCTGGCTGCTGGCAATCACCCGATTCAAGGCCCTGTCAGCGCTTCGGCGCCGAAAGGATTTTGAGTTGGACGACGAGGCCGCCAATGCAATCGAGGATTCGTCCGACAATCCAGAGACGGCGGTTCAGAAGAAGAACACCAGTGAAGCGTTGCGGGAGTGCCTGACGGGCCTCTCGCCGGACCATCGGGAAATCGTCGATCTCGTCTACTACCACGAGAAGTCCGTGGAAGAGGTGGCTGAGATCGTCGGGATCCCGGAGAACACTGTGAAGACGCGCTTGTTCTATGCGCGCAAGAAACTGGCCGAACTGCTGAAGGCAGCCGGCATTGAGCGAGGCTGGCCATGATGGCGTTGAGCAAGAAGATGCTGGAGCAAGAGCCCAGTGAAATTGAATTGCTGCTGCCGTGGCACGCTGCTGGCACGCTGAACGCCCGCGATGCCCGCCGCGTCGAGGAAGCGCTCGCCAGCGATCCTGCGCTCGCCAGGCAGTATGCGGCGATCCGTGGCGAATACGAAGAGACGATTCATTTGAACGAGAGCCTTGGCGCTCCGTCGGCGCGCGCGATGCAGAAGCTGTTCGCCGCGATTGACGCCGAGCCGGCGCGGGCGACCCGTTCGCTGCCGTTGTCGGCGCGCATTGCCACCTTCTTCGCCAGCCTGTCGCCGCGCGCGCTGGCCTGGTCGGCGAGCCTTGGCGCCATTGCGCTGGTGCTCCAGGCCGGCATCATCGGCGCCGTGCTGATGAAGACGCAGACCTCGACCTTCCAGACCGCATCGCTCTCGACCGGCGCACCGATCACGCGCGAGCTCGGGGCGGCAGCACCTTCGCGGGCGCTGGTGCGCTTCACGCCCGAGGCGCGCGTCGCCGACATCACCGCGCTGCTCGACAGCTACCAGGCCTCGATCATCGGCGATGCCAGGGGCGGCATGTTCCGTCTGCAGTTCGACAAGGCGATGAGCCAGGACGAGCTCACTGCGCTGCTCGGCAGGATGCAGCGCGAGAAGTTCGTCAACCTCGCCGTGGCGGCGCCTTAACCGCGCCGCTGCACCAATGACGCGCAAGTCCGAGAGTCAGTTGCGAGCCGGGGCCTACGCTTCGTCTGCCGGAGCCGCACTCCTGCTCGCCGCCTGCCTCGGCATCGAGGGGACGCACGCCCAGGCGATCATGCGCACGCCGGCCATCAGTGTTCCCTCGCGGACGCCGACGATCTCTCCGGGTGTCGCGGCCAGGGTGATGAGCGTCGACCGCGGTCCTCGGGTCACCCCCGCCATCCCGCATATCTCCACGGCACGGATCGGCTTGACGCCGGTGCTGCCCTATGCGCGCTACTCGCCGAACCTCTACCCGGCCTGCACGGCAGCCTATCGCGACGCCGACGGCGAGTGCCTGGCCCAGGCGAGCGGAGGCGGCGACGGCTCCGGCAAATCGGCCAGGAAGAGTGCCGGCAAGGGGCGGGGCAATAATACGTCGGTCGCCGTAAATCTGCGCAGCTTCGCCAACGAGTTCGTGGCCGAGATCGACAGTGCGTTGTCGCTGACCGAGGCCGATGAGCTTGCGCGGCGCCACGGCTTGACGCGCGTCTCTTCGGAAAGCTTTCCGCTGATCGGGGCCACGGTCGGCCTGTTCCGCATCGCCGACGGCCGGCCGTATGAGACGGTGCGGCGCGAATTTGCCGCCGACGGCAGCGTGCGTTCGCTCCAGCCGAACTTCCGTTACGTGCTCCAGGACCAGAAGTCGGCGGTGCCGACCGAGGGCGATCCGGCGCAATATGCGCTGTCGAAGCTGCGCCTGCCGCAAGCCCATACGCTGGCGCACGGTGCCAATGTCACGGTCGCCGTGATCGATTCCGGCATCGATGCCAGGCACCCCGAACTCGCCAACTCCATCGCCGACAATTTCGACGCGCTCGGCAGCAGCGAAGGCCCCCATATCCACGGCACCGGCATTGCGGGGGCCATCGTGGCCCATGCGAAGCTGATGGGCAGCGCGCCGGAAGCGCGCATCATCGCCATTCGCGCCTTCGGCGGCACCAACGGCAGCGCCGAGAGCTCGTCCTACATCGTCCTGCGCTCGCTCAATTACGCAGCCGAGCACGGCGCCCAGATCGTCAATATGAGCTTTGCCGGTCCGAAGGACGCCGTGATCGAGCGTGCGATCGCGGCAACTGCCGCGCGTGGCCTGGTGCTGATCGCGGCCGCCGGCAACGCCGGCGCCAAATCGCCGCCGCTTTATCCCGCCGCCAATCCCAACGTGATCGCGGTCAGTGCGACGGACCAGCAGGACAAGCTGTTCACCGCGTCCAACCGCGGCAATTACATCGCGCTGGCGGCGCCGGGCGTCGACATCTTCCTGCCGGCGCCGGATGGCAAATACCAGATGACGTCGGGCACCTCGTTCTCGGCGGCCTATGTCTCCGGCGTCGCGGCGTTGCTGCTCGAGCGCAACTATGCCCTGAAGCCGGAAGCGTTGCGCATGACGCTGGCGAAGACCGCGCGTGATCTCGGTTCACCCGGGCGTGATGATCTCTTCGGCGACGGTGAGCCCGATGCGTTTGCCGCGGTCATGGCCGTTCCGGCCGACAGCACAACGCCGGTCGCGGCTGCGTCCGGTACAACTAAACGTGAAGATGCCGAGAAGCGCCGTGACGACCCCGGCATACGCGCTATCGAGCAGCCCTCGCTGTCGAGCGCGGGCGATAAATCCACGGTTTCTCAGGTGGATAGGCCGGCGGCAAGATAGCGCCTGCGACGACATTGCGCGTCGGCCAAAGGTTAAAAAATCGAACCCCGCTTTGAACGTTCAGCCGGCTGCCACGACCAATTTATGTGGGAGCGGTCATCCCTCCCCATCAGTCATATCAGGCGCGAGCGCCCATCCACCCCAAGCGCCCATATGGCTTGACCCGTCCGGTTGTCCCCCCGGACGGGTCTTCTCTTTTTGGGGCGTCCGATTTCCTGAAGCGTGATGCGAAATCAGCTTGCGGTTGAGCCCGCGGGCGCGACCGTCGTGACGACTCCGTAGCGGAACGTGGCAAGTCCGTTATGTCCGTTATGCTTGCGTGGAGCTTGACTCGAAAAGCCCTGAAAGCTCCGCACGACTACGGTCTTTCGAGACGACAGCCGTGTCGTTGCTGGACAAGTCAAAACTTTTCCACAAAATATTCATGTCGCTCTTAAATTGATTCGTGTGCGTTGCGTCGCGTCCGTATCTTCTCCTGACGGGCTGATTTATGACTCATCGCCAAAGCGCGGCTGGAAGCCGCGAGCTTGCAGCACGCTGGTGCGCTCTCGCCGAACAGCGGCTGGAACATCTCTCTGAAATGTTCGAGACCGGACGCTGGCGCCGCTATCACTCCGAACTCGCATTCCTCGAAAACATCCAGGAAGCCAAACGCGCGGTCCAGACCTGGCGCGCCCTTGCGAATGGGGGGGACGTCGCCGCGGCGGCCGCGAGCGTAACCTCCGCATTCGGCTGGTCACCCGCGACCATGCCGCGCGTGTTTCCGCGCGAGCAGGCCCAGACCTTGCAGCTCCGGACCTTGCAGCCCAAGGCCTTGCAGCCCAAGGCCTTGCAGCCCAAGGCCTTGCAGCCCAAGGCGGTGCACATCGCGCCCGAGACCGCCGTTCCGGTCAGACTCGAGCCCGAGCTGGACGTGCTCGCCGAAATCGTCGAGGCACCGATCGCACCGGCCGCCCCAACTGCACCGGTCGCCCCGACGGCGCCGGCCGCTCCGCCTGCGCCGGTCGTTCGGATGGCGCCAGCCGCGCCGGTGGCGTCGATCGCCTCGTTTCTGCAGACCTTCTCGCCACCCGCCGCCGAAATCGTCGCGGCCCCCGAGCGCGTGGTCGAATTCACCTTCAGCCTCGACGGCATCCAGGCGAAGTACCCGCTGCTGCGGAATACGTTCTAGGGGCGTCCCGTCTACTGCCGCACCGCATTGCCGCCGACCACCACCTGCGCAAAGCGTTGGGCGCCGTCCGCCGAGAGGTCCGCCGTCACGGCCCGCGCATGATCGAGGCCGACCACGGCGCCGCGCGGGGTTTCCGAGATCATGTTGTTGTTGACGAGCGCGGTGCCCGCGCCCGGCACCACGGAGACGCCGACGCCGGCCAGCGCCTTGCGGATCACGTTGCCCGCGATCACGACGTCGCGCAGATATTTGCCCCAGCCGGCGACGATGCCGTAGGACGGCGCGTTCTCGATCACATTGCCTGTCACCGAGGCGTCGGCCTCGACGTAGATGCCGACGCCGGCATCGTCGTCGGGCGCGGTGCCGATCGGCCGCTTCGGGATCAGGTTGCGGATGATGTTGCCCTGAACCACCGCGATGCGGCCGCCTTCGTTGAAATTGCAGACGGAGACGCCGATGGCGGCGCCATCCACAATGTTGTTGGCGATCACCGCGGCCTCGAACGCGAACTCGGAATAAAGCGCGACCTCGCGCACGTCGCTGACGCTGTTGCCTGATATGTGGATGTTGGAGGCCGAGTTGCCGCGCACGGCGGAGTAGTCGCAGTTCTTGATGCGGTTGCCGCGCACGACCACGTTGCCGGCGCGGAAGGCGTTGATAGCGTTGCCGTACTGACCGGAGCCGCCGGGGCCGGCCTTGATGTCCTCGATGCGGTTGTCCGCGACCAGCGTGCCGTCGTCACCGATGGCGGTGCGCAGGATCTCGATGCCGTTGTCATTGGCACCGACAATGGTGTTGCGGGACACGCTGAGGCCCCTGGCGTCGAACGAGACCACTGCCGTCACGGCGATGTTGGTGAAGATATTGCCGGAGATGTCGCCGGACACCTGCTCGAGCCAGATGCCGCTGCCGCCGGAACCGGTGATCTCGCAATCGGCGATGCGGACGTCGCGGCCACCGAGGACGTGGATCAGGCCGCGCCGCGTCGGCAGCGGAATGCCGCTGCCGTCGAAGGTGAGGCCGGTCAGCCCGATCGAGTCCGATCCGTCGCTCTGGATCGCTGAGGCCCCGCCGGTGAAGATAAGCTTTGTCGCGCCGCGCACGCCGATCAGTTGCGCGCCATTCGGCAGCTGCAGCAGTCCGGTTCGGTAAATTCCGGGCGGCAGCGCCAGCGGCATCTGTGCGCGCGAGGCTTCGTCGATCGCGCGCTGAAGCGCGCGGGTCTGATCCTCGCTGCTGCCGGGCCGCACGCCGTATTGGGTCGCATCGCGGCCGAGCGTGGACGTCAGCGGCGCCGCGCGCGCGGCGTCAACAGGCATGGCGAGCGCACCGGCGATGCCGGCGGTCGATGCTCCAATGAGATGACGGCGATTGAGGTCCATGACGCGTCCTTTGGCGGACGCGGGAGGTGTCCGCGGAGATTAGGTAGCGCAGGGCAGGGAGCGCCGTGAGGATTGTTCGCGGTAGGGTTAAATGTTTACGCAACGGGCGGTGCGGTAGGGCGGGCAAAGCGTAGCGTGCCCACCATTGTCGCCGCGCATATCGTTGCATGGTGGGCACGGCGCAAGGGCGCCTTTGTCCACCCTACGAAACGCGTGCCTTCCTTGCGAGCTGCACCATCTCCATCAGCATCGCTTCCCCGGCATCCACCAATTCGTCCAGCGTAATCCGCGGCGCGCCTTTGCGCCGTATCGCGCCGCTGCGCGCAAGCAGGGGAATGTGGATGAACGCCGCGAGCCCCGGCCCGCCGCCCCTGACGTTCTCGATCGCGCGCCAGCTCAGATAATTGCAGAGATAGCCCCCCGCGTCGCGCGAGGGCCGCGCATCGATGCCGGTGAGGCGTGCGGCGCGCAAGAGCCTTGCCGTGTGCGGGCCGAACGTCATGGCGTCCGCATCACCCGCGATGCCGCGCTTGCTCGAGCGGGTGTTGGCGGCATCGGGCCACAGCATGGTGACGGCGTTGCGCGCGCGGCTCTCGATCCGCAGATACGGCGTGCGGGCGGCGAGGCCGAACATCAGCAGCGCATCCGGCTTCACTTTCGCGAGCACCTCGGGCAATTGCCGGTCGACCGCAGCATAGGTCACCGGAAAGATGTGGCGCGATAGCTCGACATCATCGAACGCGGGACGGCGCAGTTGCGCCAGCCGCGCCACCAGCGGCTGGGTCGGATTATGCGGCGCACCGGGAAAGGGCCCGAAGCCGGTGACGAGAACGCGGAGCTTATCGGACAATGGATATGATCCTCTCGATCCTGTCGGGGACGCTGGCATCCAGTAAACACCGGGACCAGCCGTCTTCCAAGCTCGCGGGTCGTCAGATCTCCGATGCGGCATCGTGCCTGTGGCGCTCGCGGTAGGTCCGCGTCTTTTCCCGGTTGCCGCACAAGTTGGATTGGCACCAGCGCCGCGTGCCGGGCTTCGAGCGATCGAAAAACACCCGCTGGCACTCATCGGCGGCGCACATCTTCAGCCGCTCGAGCGTGCCGGCCGAGGCCGCGTCGTACAATTCGGCGACGATCGCCGACAGGCCCGCTTGCGCATCGCTCATCGCCGGCCTGAGTGCAAAACCATCCTTGCCGATGACGGCGACACGCAGTGCAAACGGCTCCATCGCGGCGTTGAGGGGGGCGGTGACGGCTGGTTTGCGATCGCGCTCCGCCGGCTCGCATTTGAGGTAGTCGCGGATCGCGGCGCGCAGCCGCAAGGCCGCCTCGAAGGTCTTCTGCGATGGCGCAGCGGTACGTTCCATCAGCCCGTGCTCGCGCATCCACTCGCCGAGCGCGGTGAGATTTTGCAGCCCGTCCGCCTGCCGATGCTGAACACCGTGATGGGTGAAGTGCCGCAGATCCAGCGTGTTGGCGAAATCGTAGAGATTCGCCAATGCGTCGGGGACTTGGAACTTGCGCGATTCTTTCGACATCGAACACCATTTAATCGCTTTTGCTGGTTGATTCAAGACGCCAGTATTTCTATTTTAGTGGTGTCCAACGAGAGAACGGAGTTTCATCATGTTGCACGTCAACCATCCCCCGATCTCGACCGAGGAAGCCTCCTACCGGAAATACGTCGAGGTACTGGATACCCAGATGGCCTATGTCGATGTCGGCGCGGGCGATCCCATCGTGTTCCTGCACGGCGTTCCGACGCCGTCCTATCTCTGGCGGAACATCATTCCCCATCTCTTGCCCTATGGCCGCTGCCTTGCGCCCGACCTCGTCGGCATGGGCAATTCGGGCGCGGCGCCGAACGGCTCCTATCGCTTCGTCGATCACCGACGCTATCTCGACGCCTGGTTCGATGCGCTGGGCCTGACCGAGAATGTCATCCTCGTCGTGCACGACTGGGGCGCCGCGCTCGGCTTTCACTGGGCCCATCGCCACCCGGAGAGGGTCAAGGCGATCGTTTACATGGAAGGCATCGTCCGGCCGTTCCGCTCCTGGGACGAATGGCCTGACGCGACGCGCGCCTTCTTCCAGGGCCAACGGAGTCCGCAAGGGGAGGACCTGATCCTGCAGAAGAACCTGTTCATCGAATATCTGCTGCCGCTGCGCCACATCGCGCCGGAGGCGCTGGAGGTCTATCGCCGCTATTTCCGCAATCCTGGACCGAGCCGCCAGCCGATGCTGACCTGGACGCGCGAATTGCCGATTGAGGGCGAGCCTGCCGATGTGGTCGCGATCGTCGAGGCCTATGCGGATTGGATGTCGAAGAACCGGATCCCGAAACTGTTCATCGATGCCGAGCCGGCGGGCTTCCTGATCGGCGCACAGCGCGAGTTCTGCAGAGCCTGGCCCAACCAAGAGACCGTCCTGGTGAAGGGATCGCACTTCCTGCAGGAGGAGGCGCCTCAGGAGGTCGGCGAGGCGACCGCGCGCTTCGTCTCGAAGGTGCTGGCCGGCCAGATCAGTTAGGCAATCGCGAGATTGCGTTGGGTCGCGAGCGCGGACTTCGCTTCATCCCTCCCGCACTGGGGAGCGGTGAAGCGGCCTCAATGCAGGAGCTTCATGATCTCCTCGGCGGCGAGCGCCGGCGTGAGGTGGCCGTCGGCGACCTCGGATTCGATCTTCTTCACCCTTGCGCGGACGGCCGCCTCGCTGCGCAGCCGCGCCAGCATGCGCTGCTCGAGCATCGACCACATCCACTTCACCTGCTGCTCGCGGCGGCGTGCGCCGAACTCGCCGGACGCGTTCATCGCCTTACGGTGTTCGAGGACTTTCTGCCAGAGCTCGGCAATGCCGGTGCCGGCCAGCGCCGAATAGGTGACGACCGGCGGATGCCAATGCGCGGACCTCGGCGCCAGGATGTGCAGCGCGCTGCGATAGTCGGCCGCGGTGATATTGGCGCGCTTGAGATTGTCGCCGTCGGCCTTGTTGATCGCGATCATGTCGGCGAGCTCGACGAGGCCCTTCTTGATGCCTTGCAGCTCGTCACCGCCGCCCGGCAGCATCAGCGCGAGGAAGAAATCGGTCATATCGCAGACCGCGGTCTCGGACTGTCCGATGCCGACGGTCTCGACCAGCACGACGTCGAAACCGGCCGCCTCGCACAGCAGCATCGCCTCGCGCGTCTTGGCCGCGACGCCGCCGAGTGTGCCTGACGACGGCGAGGGGCGGATGAAGGCATCGTCGGAGGCCGCGAGCCGTGCCATCCGCGTCTTGTCGCCGAGGATCGAGCCGCCGCTGCGCGCCGAGGACGGATCGACCGCGAGCACCGCGACCTTGTTGTCCTGTTCGATCAGATAGGTCCCGAGCGCATCGATGGTGGTGGATTTGCCGACGCCGGGCGAGCCGGTAATGCCGACGCGAACCGCCTTGCCGGTATCGGGCAGGAGCATCTGCACCAGCTCGCGCGCCTGCGCCTGATGATCGCCGCGCCGGCTCTCCACAAGCGTGATGGCCCGCGCCAGCGCCGCGCGATGGCCGGTGCGGAGCTCGCGGGCGAGGGCGGTGATGTTGATGGTCTTGCTATTGGTCATCATGGTCTTCGCATCCAGCCGCTAACGGCCCGACATGCGAATGTGTCTTTCAGCGCAAGATTTCATTGGTGGAAGGTGGATTTGAACGATGTCCCAAACGATCTCGGCCTTCGTCATGTGATAGGCATGACGAAGCAGATTTCCGAAGTCGATCATCTTGCGCCAGTCGATATGTGGCTCGGCCCGCTTAAGATCGTCGGGGATGAATCTCGACGCTTCGCAGATGATTTCGAGAAGACGTTCGATCGCCAACCGGGTCGTTTTCTCGGCGACAAATTGATCGAAGGTAAAGTCCCTCACGGCATTTTCGATGTCAGTGATGGCTTCCAGAATATCCCGCAGCCGGTCTTCCACGGTCGGCGGCATTCAGAATACCTCGATCAGGTCATCCGCGATCCGCTCTGCCATACGCGGTTTCAGCAAATCTCGCATCGATATTTGCACCTGAAGTCCCAGATGTTCCTCAATCAAGTGGAGGGCTTTGAAATGGTCAAACCGCGGCGATTCCTCGCGCGACGTCGTCTCGATCAAAATATCCAGATCGCTATCGGGCCGTGCGTCGCCGCGCGCACGGGATCCAAACAGGTACAGGCGCGTAATGCCGGAAGCCCTCAAGGCGGGTGCAAGCTCCTTCAGCTTCTCAATGAGCGTCTGGGTTGAAATGTCTACGACATCAGTCATGGCCAAATATTAGCACAGGGTCGTCAACCAGCCCAGCGCCGTCGGAGCCCGTTAGGCGCTCCGGCGGGCAGGCAAGGCTCGGCTTAAAGAATGGTGCCGCGATTTCTGCGTTCGGCACGAAATCTCATGGCGCTTTCGCAAAACCGGCCGCTTTCATCGCCTGGCCCATCTGGCTATTCGCCTGGTCCATGAAGGTCTCGAACTGACCGGCATCGCACCAGACGGTGCCAAAACCGCGTCCGGTCATGAAGTCCTTGAAGGCGGGGGAATCGTACACCTTCTTCAAGGCCGCGGTCAGCGTGGTGGCGATATTTGGAGGCAAGCCCTTGGGGCCGCCGATCCCGCGCCATGAGCTGGTGGAATAATCGACGCCGAGCGTCTCCTTCAGCGTCGGGACGTCGGGGAAGATCGGATTGCGCGCGTGCGCCATGATCGCAAGGCTCCGGGCCTGGCCGGCCTCGATGGTGGCGCGCGCTTCGGGCACCGAGCAGGTGGTGAGATCGAGGCTGCCCGCGACCAGATCCTGCATGGCCGGTGCTGCGCCATTCGACGCTGACCAGGCGACCTGATTGGCCGGCAATCCCATCGCCTGCATCCAGCCGACAAGGGCGAGATGCCAGATGCCGCCTTGTCCGGTGCCTGAAGCCTTGAACCGTCCCGGAGGCGCCAGCTTGATGGCGTCCATGAGCTCCTTCACCGTCTTGTATGGCGAGGACGTCGATACCTGGACGCCAGGCGGATCTTCGTTCACCAGCGCCAGCGGCGTAAAATTCCGTGGCGTCAGCTGCGTCAGGGCTTGCCAATGCAACATCGCGATTTCCACGGTCAGCGTGCCGATCGTGTAGCCGTCCGGCGCTGCGGCTGCGATCTCGGCATGGCCGACGGCGCCGGATCCGCCGATGCGGTTGACGACGTTGAACGGCTGGCCGAGCTCCTTCTCCAGCAGCGTCGCGACGATGCGCGCGGTCGCATCCGTGCCGCCGCCCGCACCCCACGGCACGATCAAGGTTACCGGCCGCGCCGGATAGGCTTGCGCGCGCGCAGGTGAGAGGAGGGCGGACGTGGCGGCAGCCACAGAAGAAGCCGCGAAAATGCGGCGCGTGATTCCTGGCATAAATGGTCCCGGCGGCGCCCTCGGGAATCGGGCTCGCGTCAATGCAATATGCTACGCGGCTTTGCATGGATGTCGCAAGCGGCCGCCCAACGGCGCCCTGAGCAAGTGTTCCGTCGGAACTTATTGCTGCTCGTCAGCGTCGCCTTTTGGCCGCGCACCGCCGAAGATGCGCGTGCCCTCCGGCGTGAGATAGGGCTTAAATGTCTCCCACGGAACGAATGCGACATATTGGCCCTCGGCGTAGGGGCCGACCGCATAGGGCGGATAATGGAAGGTGAGGCCGGAGCTCTTGCCTGTTTCGGTCGACGGCGCGAGCGTCGCGGCGCCGATCTTGAGCAGGCTCGGCTCGACGCCCTTGAACCATTCATTGGTCGCGGTCTCGCTGGAGTCGCGCTTCTTTTTCTCGATTCTGAGCGAGGCGATCACGGCCTTCGCGATCGTCTTCATGGCGGGGCTGCCATCGGCCATCTCGGTGAAGAACGGGCGGATCGAGATGCGCTTGCTCTCGGACTTGTCCCACAGGACCGTGTTCACATCCGAATTGGGATGGGCGCCATGGGTGTCCATGTAGTCGTCACGCAGGATGCTCACATAGCGGTCGGCGACGACGGAGCGGATCGAATATTTGCGCTCGAAATCCCAACCGCCGTCCTTGAAGAATTGCGGATCCTGCTTTCGCGAGGTCGCAGCGTCAGCCGCGTTCTTGTCGAGCCATTTCTTGCCGTCAGCGAGGCAATCGGCCGCGAGTGGCGTGTCGGCCTTGATCCTGTCATCAAGGAACACACGCGCCTCGATGTTTCTGTTTTTTGACGACGGCGTCGGGCTTGGGGGCGGCGGCGAGGGAGGGCGAGGCAAGGCCGATCGTCGCGACGGCAAAAAGGCTCGCGAGCAATCCTGCCCGCACATTTGCACGATGATATGTCACTTCAATATCCATCAATTCTGCGACGTTCGGACATCGGCGTGAGCGTAGCGATCGCAACATGAACCGGCGCAGAACGCGCGGCGCGAACGCTAGGACGTGAAGATTGGTCGCGGCAGCGCGCCCGCGAGGTTGATAGGAGGCCCCCACGGCGGCGGAATTACTCCGCCGCCTCGCTATGCCCGAGCCGGGCATTCAGCTTGCGGATCAGCTCCTCGGCTGCGTCCGCGATCACCGTGCCGGGCGGGAAGATGGCTTCCGCGCCGGCGGCATAGAGTGCGTCGTAATCCTGCGGCGGCACCACGCCGCCGACGATGATCATGATGTCCTCGCGGCCCTGCTTCTTCAGCGCGGCCTTGAGCTCCGGTACGGCGGTGAGGTGGGCGGCGGCGAGCGAGGAGACGCCGAGGATGTGGACGTCGTTCTCGACCGCCTGTCTTGCGGCTTCGTCCGCGGTGGCGAACAGCGGCCCGATATCGACATCGAAGCCGATGTCGGCGAAAGCCGAGGCAATCACCTTCTGGCCGCGGTCGTGGCCGTCCTGGCCGATCTTGGCGACCAGGATACGCGGGCGGCGGCCTTCGGCCTCCTCGAACGCGTCGATCAGCGCCTGAACCTTCTCGACCTGATTGCCCATGCTGGACGCCTCCCGCTTGTAGACGCCGGTGATGGATTTGATCTCGGCGCGGTGCCGGCCGAACACTTTCTCCATTGCGTCAGAGATTTCGCCGACGGTCGCCTTGGCCCGTGCCGCGTCGATTGCGAGCGCGAGCAGATTGCCGTTGCCTTCGCCAGCCGAGCGCGTCAACGCGGCGAGCGCGGCCTCGACGTCGGTCTGGCTTCGCTCGGATTTCAGCCGCGCCAGCTTGTCGATCTGGAGCCGGCGAACGTTGGTGTTGTCGACCTTGAGGACGTCGATCGGCGCCTCGTCAGTCGGCTTGTACTTGTTGACGCCGATCACCGCCTGCTTGCCGGCATCGATGCGCGCTTGGGTCTTGGCCGAGGCCTCCTCGATGCGCAGCTTCGGCACGCCGGCCTCGATCGCCTTCGCCATGCCGCCGAGCTCCTCGACCTCCTGGATGTGGCTCCAGGCTTTTGCGGCGAGGTCGCGCGTGAGCCGCTCGACATAATAGGAGCCGCCCCAGGGATCGATGATACGGGTGGTGCCGCTCTCCTGCTGCAGGAACAGCTGGGTGTTGCGGGCGATGCGGGCCGAGAAATCGGTCGGCAGTGCCAAGGCTTCATCGAGCGCATTGGTGTGCAGCGACTGGGTATGACCTTGGGTGGCCGCCATTGCCTCCACCGTCGTGCGCATTACGTTGTTGAAGACATCCTGCGCGGTCAGCGACCAGCCAGAAGTCTGGCAATGCGTGCGCAGCGACAGCGAGCGCGGATCCCTGGGATTGAACGGCTTGAGCAGTTTCGCCCAGAGCAGCCGCGCGGCGCGCAGCTTGGCGACTTCCATGAAGAAGTTCATGCCGATCGCCCAGAAGAACGACAGGCGCGGAGCGAAGCGGTCGACATCCAGGCCTGCGGCAAGGCCGGCGCGCAGATATTCGACGCCGTCGGCGAGCGTATAGGCCAGCTCGAGATCCTGCGTCGCACCGGCCTCCTGCATGTGATAGCCGGAAATGGAAATAGAGTTGTATTTCGGCATCTTCTGCGAGGTGAAGGCGAAGATGTCCGAGATGATCCGCATCGAGGGCGCGGGCGGATAGATATAGGTGTTGCGCACCATGAACTCTTTCAGAATGTCATTCTGAATAGTCCCCGAGAGCTTCTCCGGCGGAACGCCTTGTTCCTCGGCGGCGGCAACGTAGAGCGCGAGAATCGGCAGCACCGCGCCGTTCATGGTCATGGAGACGCTCATCTGGTCGAGCGGAATGCCCGCAAACAGCGTGCGCATGTCGTAGATGGAATCGATCGCCACGCCGGCCATGCCGACGTCGCCGCCGACGCGCGGATGATCGCTGTCATAGCCGCGATGGGTGGCGAGATCGAAGGCGACCGAGAGGCCCTTCTGTCCGGCCGCCAGGTTGCGGCGGTAGAACGCGTTGGAATCCTCCGCAGTGGAGAAGCCGGCATACTGCCTGATAGTCCAGGGCTGGTTGACATACATGGTCGGGTAGGGGCCACGCAGGAACGGCGCGATGCCCGGATAGGTATCAAGGAAATCGAGCCCGGCCAGATCGGCCTCGCCATAGGCCGGCTTCACCAGAATGCCCTCGGGCGTCAGCCACGGCTCGGCGCTGCCGGTCGGGGCGGCGGTTGCGGTCCGCTCGAAGGCAATGTCTGCAAAGTTTGGAATGCGGCTCATGGTTTCAACTCACAGTTGGGCGCTTCGGGCGCTCAATCATGGTCCGGATGCTGATGGCCGACGATGGTCGCCATCTTCTCCGGTCCGTAATTCTGCTGCGTGGTCTGGCTCGGCAGGTTGGCGATACCGACGACCCAGCCGAGCCGGGATTCGGTTCCATATTGCCGTGTCGGTACGACGTGATCCGGGCGGTCGAAGGTTCCAGTCATGATCTCGATGCGCGGGCCATCGATGCGGCGGAAGCTGAGCGGCGTGCCGCAGGCAGCGCAGAAATCGCGCATCGCGATCGAGGAGGATTGAAACGCCGACGGCGTGCCCTTGGTCCAGGCAAAGTCGGTTTTCTCGATGTCGGCATAGGAGGCGAATGGCGCGCCCGTCGCCTTCTGGCACATCCGGCAATGACAAATGCTAATCTTGGCGGGTGCCGCCGAGACCGCGAAGCGGATGGCACCGCATTGGCACCCGCCACTCAGAACTGTCTTGGTTGCGTCGGTCATGCCTGTTCCATCCGTCGATAGGCGTCGCCCAGCATGGCTTGCGCGTCGGCGCCGGCAAAGATGAAGCCGGTAACGCCCGCCTTGCGCAGGGCCGCCTCGGCCTCTGCCGGTCGGCCTGCCAGATAGATATGTTTGGCGCCCGCGCTTTGCAGGGCCTTGGCGGCGGCTTCGGCATGGTCCGCATAGACCTTGTCATGGGAACACAGGCAGGCAAGCTCGGCACCGGACGCCTTGAAGGCGCCCGCCAGCTTGGCCGGATCGGCGAAGCCCTCGCTGTCGACGGCCAAAATGCCGCCAGTTTCGAAGAAGCTTTTGGCAAAGGTCGCGCGCGCGGTGAAATCGGCGGCCGTGCCGAGATTGGCCAAAAACACCTTTGGCCGCGCGCCGCGTGCCTTCAGCGCCGCGTCGGATTTGTCGCGCAGCGCCTCGAACGGTTCCGCCAGCCGGATCGGCGGCAGCGCGTCGAACTTGTATTTCTGTTCGCCATAGGGTGCGAGCGCGACCGGCGTCGCCTTCAGCACCGCCGTCTCGCTCTCATGCAAGTTCGGAAACTCGCTGGCGCCGGTCAGCACCTCGCGGCGCTTTGCGATGTTGGCATCGCGCGCCTTTCGTGCGGCTGCGACATTGCTCTGGAACACGCCCTGCTGAAGCGCGGCAAAGGCGCCACCCGCTTTCTCGCTCTCCTGGAACAGCGCCCAGGCGGCCTCGCAGAGCTGCGCCGTCAGCGTCTCGATGCCGCCTGCACCTGCTGCGGGATCGCTGACCTTGGCGAGGTTGCTTTCTTCCAGCAGCAGAAGCTGCGTATTGCGCGCCACGCGCCGCGCGAACGGATCGGGCAGCCCGAGTGCCAGCGTATGCGGCAGTACGGTGATGGCATTCGCGCCCGCAAGGCCCGCCGCGAACGTCGCCATGGTCGCGCGCAGCATGTTCACATAGGGGTCGCGCTGCGTCAGCATGCGCCAGGCCGTATCGGCGGCAATGAACAGCGGCTTTGGCATGAGCCCGCACGCCGTCTCGATGCGCGCCCAGAGCAGCCGCAGCGCACGGAACTTGGCCATGGTCAGGAACTGGTCGGCATCGGCTGAGAGCCGCGCATAGACCATGTCTTGCGCCTGCTCCAGCGGGACGCCTGCGCCTTCGATCGCGCGCAAATAGGCGGCGCCGCAGGCGAGCACGAAGGCGAGCTCCTGCACCTCCGATCCGCCGGCATCATGGATCACGCGACCATCGGCGGAAGCAAACGGTCCCTTGAAGCCAAGCGCGGCAAGGCCCTTGATGCCGCCGGTGACGGCGGGAACGATCTCTTCCCATGTGTAGGGGCTGTGGCCCCACACCGCGCAGGCCGCGAGCGGATCGAGCCCGAAGCGGATGTCGCAGGCTGCAGGATCGATGCCGTTGCTCTTCACATATTCCGCGACATGGATCGCCGCCATCCGCGATTGCGGGCCGACCTGAAGCTCGATGCCGATGCCGGCATCGAGATGAATGTCCTTCAGTGCTTTCGCGACCGCATCGGCCGTTGGTTCCAGGCCGAAACCGTGGCTGCCATTGCTGCCGGCGAACACGAGCGAAAGCCCTGTCGCCCCGTTCTCCAGATCGGTCAGTGCCTGCGCGTTCGCGGCCACCGCGTCGGGATGCTCGATCCGCTGCATGATCTGCCACGGCGCTGCCGCCGGCCGTCCTGCCACCAGCGCAGCGTCCTTGGCGCGCGGATACAGCGGCTCGATCCTCACGCCGTCATAGGTCTTGCCGACCAGCTTCTCGAACGGCGCGCCCTTGAGCACGCCGTCGACCAGCTTGCGCCAGTCCGCGTCCGTCGCCTTGGGAAAATCGGCCGCCAGCGGCAGATTGTCAGTCACGGAGGTCATACGGCCAAGGGCTCCCAAACGTCTCGTTATTCGCAGGCGAAATTGCCACGGCCGGCCGTCCCTGCAAACGGTTGTTTTTGGTTAACCGGTATCCGGAAGCCGCTCAATGCCTTGCGTCGAGACGCTGGCGAGGCCGTCACGCACGCGGATGCCCGAGATCACGCGGTCGGGCGCGATTTCGGCCAGCGGCACCAGCACGAAGGCGCGCTCGAACAGCCGCGGATGCGGCAGGGTCAGGTCGGGCTTCTGAAACGACACATCGTCATAGGCGATCATGTCGAGATCGAGCGTGCGCGGACCCCAGCGCCGATCCTTGTCGCGCGTGCGGCCGAACTTCTGCTCGACTTTCTGCATGACGAACAATAGCGCGTGCGGATCGAGGTCGGTCTCGATCTCGACGCAGGCATTGATGAAAGGATCCTGGTCCTCGTCGCCCCAGGGCGGCGTGGTGTAGTCCGACGAACGCGCGATCACCGTGGCTTGCGCCATGCCGCAGATATGGGCGATCGCCTTGCGGAATGTCGCGCGGACGTCGCCGACATTGCCGCCGAGTGCGATCAGCACGCTCGCCATGTCAGGGGTGCCGCGAGCGGGTCAGCATGATGCCGACGTCGTCGAAGATCGCGGCGATCGGCGCGTGCGGCTTGTGTACGGTGATCTTGACGGCACGGATGCGCGGGAAGTGCGACAGGATGGCGTCGGCGACAGCGCCGGCGGCACGCTCCAGCAGCTTGTAATTGGTGTTCTTGAACGCTGCCGTCGTGGTCGCCACCACATCGGCATAGGAGACGGTGTCGGCGAGGCGATCACTGCGCGAGGGCTCCGACAGGTCGGTGTAGAGCTCGAGGTCGATGACAAAGCGCTGGCCGACTTCGGTTTCGTGATCCATCACGCCATGGCGTGCATGGATCGACAGGCCGGTCACGAAGATCGTATCGGTCATTGCTTGCTCTCGATTGCGTTTGCGACCCGCAGGGCCTGCAAGGTTTCGGCGACGTCATGGGTCCGGATGATTTTCGCGCCCTTCTGCGCGGCGATCAGATGCGCGGCGATCGATCCGGCGAGCCTCTCTTTCGGCTCCGACGGCGACACCGAGGCGATGAAGCGTTTTCGCGAGGCGCCGACCAGCACTGGCAGGCCGAACATGTCGAGTTCGCGTAGCCGCGCCAGCGCGATCATGCTCTGCTCGGCGGTCTTGCCGAAGCCGATGCCGGGATCCAGCACGATCTTTTCGCGTGCGATTCCGGCCTTGGCGGCGATGTCGAGCGAGCGCAGGAAGAACGCCTTCATGTCCGTGACGATGTCGATGGCGGAATCGACGCTGTCACGGTTGTGCATGACGATGACGGGGACGCCTCTTGCGGCGACCAGCGGCGCCATGCCCGCGTTGCGCTGCAATCCCCAGACGTCGTTGGCGATGGCCACGCCCTGGTCGAGCGCGAAGGCCACGACCTCCGCCTTCATGCTGTCGATCGATACGGGGACGCCGAGCGCGACGATTGCCGATAGCACCGGCCTCAGTCGGGCAAGCTCGTCCGCCACTGTCACCGGCTGGGCGCCCTTGTAGGGTCGGGTAGATTCGGCGCCGATATCGATGATGTCGACGCCGGCCTCGATCATCGCCTGCGCCCGTGCCAGCGCCTGGTCCGGTGCGATGAAGTCGCCGCCGTCGGAGAAGGAGTCCGGGGTGACGTTGAGCACGCCCATCACCGCCGGCAGAGGCCGTTCCAGCAGCGTCCGCAGCGCGTCAGGCCCGGCCGAGCCGGCCGGCGGGACGGATGGGGAGGGCGAGGCATTCATGCCGCCCGCTTTAGCTGTCGGGGAGGGGGAGTCAAGACCAACACCCTAGCTGTCATTGCCCGCGAAGGCGGGCAATCCAGTATTCCGAGGCGGTGCGGTGATACGGAGGAGCCGCGGCGTACTGGATCCCCCGCCCCAGTGCGCAAGTGCGCACAAGGCGGGGTATGACACCGAGAGTTGACGCTGCAGATCGTCTGCCGAGGAGGACGCCCTAATACGTAATCTTCGGCGACAGCTTCTTGGCCTTGGCGATGATGTCGCCGACCGACTTCTCGGAAGGAAGGATGCGGACGAGCTTCCTCCGATCGTTGGCTTCGCGCATGCTCTGCGCCAATCTCACCGGATTCCGATAGGCGAGCTCGCGCACCGTGGTGACGCCGGCGGCGCGGACCAGGCCGACCTTGGCCCGGCCCATGCCGGGAATGCGCATGTAGTCGGAGACGTTGGCCCACTCCAGCAGCAGCTGCTCGCTGATGCCGGTCTTGGCCGAGAGCGCCTTGCGCCCCTTGGCGGTGCTCGCGGCTTCCAGCAGCGCGTCGGTGGTGCGGATTCCCTGCGCCTTCAACTTGTTGGCGGCAAAGGCTGGCAGGCCCTCAATCTCGGAAATCGGATATGTCATGATACTCGATATAAAAAGCGTGGCTCTCAGGCGAACTGGCTGAGGCCCGGCGTCCCCGCAATGATCTTGCCCATCTGATCCGCTCCGATTTTGTCTCGGCCGTAGCGGAAAAGTTCACGGGCAATGGTCTGGATGTCGGACATGCCAAGCCCAAGGCCCATCAGGCGCGTGCCGACGGCCATCAGGCCGCCGCCCATCAGCCGCGACAGTCCGCCGCCGCTCGTGGACGCTTCGATCGCGCCTTCTGCGCCAGGGATCTGGTCGATCAGGGCCTGCACGCTGTCGGAAGGACCCTCGCTGCGGAGGAATCCCAGGATAATGCCGACGGTCTTTTCAGCGACAGCACTATCTATGCTGGCGTTTGTCGCCAGCCGTCCGATCAGCTCGTCCATATGGGCCGCCCCTCAGCCGGTTCACATGCCGGAGATTTATTTCGAAAACTGATCTTGAGCCGGTGTGATGTGAAATACAAGCTATGAACGGAGGCGAACATGCGATTCATCTTCGAACGCGCGTAAAGTGTTGCAGCGTTGCAAGACCGGGGAACGAATCCGTGAAAAATTGCCGCGATGCGAATGTATCACTCCGACTTTTGGCGCATGCCGCGCGCGTAGTCTCCGACGATGTCGCATGTCCGCGCCGCCTTGAACGGTTTCAATCGGCTTGCGACATGAGTTAAACTACGGAACTGGTGAGTTCGAGTTTCAATATGCGAAACCAACGATAGAGAGAGTAATGACGGCGCAGGACAACAAGCTCGGCGATACCGACGGCAAGATATTTGTCGGCAAGGGAGACGAGCAGGCCTGGTTGACGCTGGCGCTCGCCAATCGCCACGGCCTCGTCACCGGCGCGACCGGAACGGGCAAGACGGTCACGCTGCAGGTAATGGCGGAAGGATTTGCGCGGGCCGGCGTTCCGGTGTTCGCCGCCGACATCAAGGGCGACCTCTCCGGCATCTCCGAGGTCGGGGAGGCAAAAGATTTCATCGTCAAGCGTGCGACCGAGATGGGGCTGACGTTCCAGCCCGACCAGTTCTCGACGGTGTTCTGGGATGTGTTCGGTGAGCAGGGCCATCCGGTGCGAGCCACCATCACCGAGATGGGGCCGCTGTTGCTGGCGCGCATGCTCGATCTCAACGACGTGCAGGAGGGCGTGCTCAACGTTGCCTTCCGCGTCGCCGACGACAACGGTCTTGCTCTGATCGACATGAAGGATCTGCGGGCTTTGCTGGACGCCATCGTGCCCGACGGCGGCAAGAAGGAGCCGGACGCGGACGATGATCCGCTCGCGCCGATCCGGAAGGCGGCCCAGGGTTTTGGCAACGTCACCAAGGCCACAATCGGCACCATCCAGCGCCAGCTCCTGGTGTTGGAGAACCAGGGCGCCACAAAATTCTTCGGCGAGCCGGCGCTGACCTTGAAGGACTTCATGAAGACCGACCGCGACGGCCGCGGCACGGTCAACATCCTCGTCGCCGACAAGCTGATGCAGAGCCCGCGGCTTTACGCGACATTCCTGCTGTGGATGCTGTCGGAGCTGTTCGAGGAATTGCCCGAGGCCGGCGACCTTCCCAAGCCCAAGCTGGTGTTCTTCTTCGACGAGGCGCATCTGTTGTTCAACGACGCCCCGAAGGCGCTGATGGACAAGATCGAGCAGGTGGTCCGCCTGATCCGCTCCAAGGGGGTCGGCGTCTATTTCGTTACGCAAAACCCCATCGACGTGCCCGACCGCGTGCTCGGGCAAATGGGCAACCGGGTGCAGCATGCGTTGCGCGCCTTCACCCCGCGCGACCAGAAGGCGGTCGCCGCCGCGGCCCAGACCTTCCGGCCCAACCCGAAGCTCGACACCACCAAGGTGATCATGGAGCTCGGCAAGGGCGAGGCGCTGGTGTCGTTCCTCGAAGGCAACGGCACGCCGGCGATGGTCGAGCGGGTGATGATCCGTCCCCCATCCGCCCGCATCGGGCCGATCAGCCCGGAGGAGCGCAAGGCGATCATGGATGCGAGCCCGGTGAAGGGCAAATACGACACCGCGATCGATTCCGAGTCCGCCTATGAGATCCTTCAGAAGCGCATCGCCGGCACCGCGGCGCCGGCCGATGGCCAGGCGGGCGGCGGCGGTGGCGGCATCCTCGGCCAGATCGGCTCGATCGTCGGCACCATCTTCGGCACCAACACCGGACGTAACCGGCTGACGACGGGACAACGCATCGCGCGCGATGTCACGCGCACGGTCACCGGCAAGGTCGTCGGCGGCGTCGTGGCCGATCTCGGCAAATCGGTCGGCGGCCAGTTGGGCGGCTCGGTCGGCCGCGCGCTCGTCCGCGGCGCGCTCGGCGGATTGCTGCGAAGGTAGGCATAACGCCCCGGTTGCAGGCCAGTGGTCCGTAACGCCACTCAGGTGGCGGGGGAAAGAGCGTCTTTGCCAGCTACAAATTCGGGTGAGGGGGACTCTCCAAGCGTCCGTCGGTCTGCTACGTGCTATATGTTTCCGACGGGACATCATGTGACATCACCGAATTCAACCGACAAACCCGGCGCGCTCCGAACTCTCTCGCTGCGCAGACCGCTCGACCTGCTCTTCTTGTTTTGCTGCTTGATCCTGACTGCGGATGTCCTCGGTCCGGAGATCTTCGGTCATGGCAAAACCAAGGACTATGCGCTGTGGTACTGGGCCGGGCAGCAGGTGCTGCATGGCGGCGCGCTCTATCCCAGCGAAATGGATCACCCGTTCGAGTTCATTTATCCGCCGCTGCCGGCGATCCTGCTGGCGATCCCGAGCTGGTTCGGCAAGATCCCGCTCTACATCGTGCTGTCGATCCTGAATGGGGTGGCATGGTGGTACACGAGCATTCTCTCCAATGCCATGACCGGCTCGGATCGCGAGCCGGGCCCGTGGCTCGAAGCACTGCCGGTGGTCGTCACCGTCTCCTTCGCGTTCGACATGTTCGATCTCGGTCAGCCGAACCTCGTTCTGCTGGCGATGATGCTCTACGGCTTCTGGAGCCTCCAGCATCGACGGTCCTGGCTCGCGGGCTTCATGTTCGCGCTAGCCGCCGCCATCAAGGTGTTTCCGATCGCCGTGCTGCCTTATCTGGTGTGGCGCCGGCAATGGGCGGCGGTCGTCAGCATGATTGCCTTCATCGGCATCCTGCTCTATCTCGTGCCGGCGCCGATCCGCGGCTTCGAGCGCAACGCCGCCGAGCTCAACACCTGGTACCGGGGCATGGTCGGCTCGAGCTCGGAAAAGGGCTTTGGTCAGCGCGACGAGCAGAACTGGTCGTGGGTCAACCAGTCCGTCATCGCGGTGACGCACCGGCTGGTCAGGCCGATCAACTACAATCTGGACGATCCCAGCAAGCCGGCGCGCACGATGAATGTCATCGACGTCGACTACAAGACGGCGAACTGGATCGTGCTTGCGGTATCGGCGTTGCTCGGGCTCGGCTTCATCGCGGTCATTCCGCGGCAAGCGCGGCGAACGGCGCGATCGGACGCCGAGGAGCTCGGCATCCTGTTCTGCCTGATGACGATCGCCTCGCCGCTGGCGCGACAATATTACTTCATGTGGCTGTTCCTGCCGCTGACGGTGCTGATACATCGGGCCGCCTTCGACCTGCGGCCGAATGTGCGGCTGGGAACCGTGCTCGCGCTTGGCGCTGCCGGCATCCTCATGCTGCTGTCGCTGCCGCCGTTTCCCAACGCCATCCAGGCCTGGGGTAACAACCTCATCGCGACGGCGATTCTCGCAGTTAGCCTTGCCTGGCACATCCGGCATCCGCCGGTTGCGGCTAGCTCCGACGCCGCGGCAGGGTTAAAACCACAACCATCTTGAGGTTAGAAAAGTGGGACATCCGACCATGGCCAATGCGCAACTTCAATCCGTGCTCGACCACATCGACAAGGACTTTGATAACAGTCTCGAGCGCCTGTTCTCGCTGTTGCGGATCAAGTCGATTTCCGCAGATCCGGCCTATGCCGGGGATTGCAAGGCGGCGGCCGAGCATCTGGCCAAGGACATTGCGAGCCTCGGCGTCGCGACCGAAGTGAGGCCGACCGCCGGCCATCCTGCCGTCGTCGGCAAGGCCAAGGCGGACGACAAGGCGGACGACAAGGCGGGCGGACGGCCGCATGTGATCTTCTACGGCCATTACGACGTGCAGCCGGTCGATCCGCTCGAGCTCTGGCACCGTCCTCCGTTCGAGCCCGCCGTCGCCGATCATGCCGACGGCCGCAAGATCATCGTCGCGCGTGGCGCCGAGGACGACAAGGGTCAAGTGATGACCTTCGTCGAAGCCTGCCGCGCCTGGAAGAAAGTCACGGGCTCGCTGCCGATCGACATCACCTTCCTGATCGAAGGCGAGGAGGAGGTCGGCTCCAAGAACTTCGTGCCGTTCGTCGAGGCCAACAAGGACGAGTTCAAAGCCGATTACGTGCTGGTTTGCGACACCGGCATGTGGGACCCGGAAACGCCGGCGATTACGACGGCGCTGCGCGGCCTGCTGTATGAAGAGGTGAAGATCACCGCCGCCAGCCGCGACTTGCATTCCGGCGTGTTCGGCGGCACGGCGATGAACCCGATCCGGGTGCTGACCAAAATTCTCGGCGGCTTGTTCGACGGCGACAACCGCATCACCATTCCGGGCTTCTATGACGGCGTGAAGGACACGCCGCCGGAGATCCTGGAGCAGTGGAAGAAGCTTAACTTCACGCCGGAGTCGTTCCTCAAGCCGGTCGGCTTGTCGATCCCGGCTGGCGAGAAGGGGCGGCTGATGGTCGAGCAGGCCTCCACGCGTCCGACCTGCGACGTCAACGGCATCTGGGGCGGCTATATCGGCGAGGGCTCCAAGACGGTGATCCCGTCGCACGCCTCGGCAAAAGTCTCGTTCCGGCTGGTCCAGGGGCAGGACCCCCAGACCATCCGCAAGGCTTTCCGCGACTACGTGACCGCTAGGATTCCGGGCGACTGCAAGGTTGCGTTCGGCGACCATTCCGCCGCGCCCGCCGTGGCGCTCGACTGGAACATGAAGCCGCTTGCCGCCGCGAGGCAAGCGCTGACCGAGGAATGGGGCAAGGAGACTGTGCTGATGGGCTCCGGCGCCTCGATCCCGATCGTCGCCGATTTCAAGCGCGCGCTTGGGCTGGATTCGCTGCTCGTCGGCTTTGGCCTGGACGACGACAACATTCACTCGCCGAACGAGAAGTACGATCTGCGCAGCTTCCAGAAGGGTATCCGTTCCTGGGCGCGGATCCTCGCGGCGCTGGCGGAAGTGAAGTAGGGCACGAAAAATTCTATCCTCGTCATTGCGAGCGAAGCGAAGCAATCCAGAATCCCTCCGCGGGCGCAGTCTGGATTGCTTCGTCGCATCAGCGCAAAATTGCTTCGCAATTTTGTCGCGAGCTCCTCGCAATGACGGCGGGACCCAAAACAAAAACGCCGCCCGGAATTGGGCGGCGTTTCATTCCGAAATGTGTAGAGGGTGTTGACGCCTAGTCTACACCAAACTCCGTAAATCTCAAGAGCGGTAGCCCGGGAGCTCGCGGTCGAGCTTGCGCAGCAGCGGCGGCCATACCAGGTTCGTCGCGCGCAGTTCGGCGCGGTCGCGGTTGGCGAGCAGCTCGGTGTTCTTCTCGATCGCGATGTCCTCGACCGGATAGACCGGCGTGCCCAGCGCGCGGGTGCGCACCTGCATCGAGCAGGCGCGCTCGAGGTGGTACATGCGCTCGAAGGCGGAAGCGACCGAGCGGCCGACGGTCAGCGTGCCGTGGTTGCGCAGAAGCATGTGGTTGTGGTCGCCGAGATCCTGCTGCAGCCGCGGCCGCTCGTCGTGATCGAGCGCGATGCCTTCATAGTCGTGATAGGCGAGGTCGTGGGTGACGAGCTGCGCGGTCTGGTTCAGCGGCAGCAGGCCTTCGGCGCTGCTCGACACCGCGGTGCCGTCCAGCGTGTGGAGATGCAGCACGCAGATCGCATCTTCTCGCACCTCGTGGATCGCCGAATGGATGGTGAAGCCGGCCGGGTTGATGCTGTATTCGCTCTCGCTGAGCTGGTTGCCGTGCAGATCGACCTTGACCAGGCTCGAGGCCGTGATCTCGTCGAACATCAGCCCGTAGGGGTTGATCAGGAAGTGATGGTCGGGGCCGGGCACGCGCGCGGAGATGTGGGTGTCGACCAGGTCGTCCCAGCCGTACAGCGAGACCAGACGATAGCAGGCGGCGAGATTGACCCGTTGCTGCCACTCGGCCTCCGTCATGTTCGACGGTACTTCCTTCAGGCGCGCTTCCGCTGGTGACATGGCAAATCTCTCCGAACCTCGTTGTTGCGGGGAGGGAGCCTAGTCTCGCAAACGGCTGGCAGCAAGGCGCGCCAAGCGCGGCAGTTCAGCGTAGTCCGCATGGAGCGGGCTACGGCTTCCGGAGAAAAATATTACGGCGCCGGGATCGACAGCAGGCCGGAAATGCTGCGGCCGCGGATGTCGTAGACGCGGGCGAACACCACGTCGTCGCGCTTGATCTCGACCAGCACGGGCGCGGTGAGGCCCTTGCAGTAGAATTCGCCGAGCGTCATGGCGAAATCGGCCGCGTTGGAATCCCAGCCGATGGTGAAGTCGGGGCCGAGCGCGACCTGGGCGGGGCGTTGCGGACCGCACACCGCGACCTTCCATTTGCGATTGCGCGGCGGCACCTCCTGGCGCTCGACCAGCTGCTCGCGCAGTTCGTCGGAGGCCTGCTTCAGCGCGAGGCCCCAATAGTCCAGCATGAAGCGGTCGTCGGCGGCGCGCACCGTGCCGGCGATGTGGTTGAAGTGGGTGTATTGATAGGGATGCAGCCGGATCATCTCGGCGAGCGGCAGCGCCAGGCCGAAGCAGAACACGGCGAGCATAGCCGGCTGCCAGGCGCGGTGGCTGGCGCGCAGGCGTTCCATGGTCCGGGCGAAGGCAATGCCGCCGAGCACCGCCATCGGCGGGATCACGAAGACGAAATGGCGGATGCCGTTGTAGAGCGCAGGACGCTTCACCATCGCGATCGCGAGCGGCAGGGTGGCCGCCAGCGTCAGCATCAGCAGGATGGTCTTGCGACGCGCCGGAACCTCGCGACGCGGCAGCATCGCGAAGGTGCTGAACACGGCACCGGCCGTCAGCACCAGCATCACTTCGGGAAGCTGCAGCGCGAACAGCGTCGGCAGATAGGACCAGGGCATGTCGGGCACGGACACGATCGCGCCGTCGAACATCTCCTTCCAGGGCTTCTCGAAGAAGTGCGAGAAATAGGTCAGGGCCTCGAAGGGATTGCCGGGCTCCATGATCGACCACGGCCAGATCAGGCCCATCACGAGGTAGCCGAACGCGAGGCCGGGCAGCAGCACGTAGACGACATGGGCGAAACGGCGGACCGCCTCGCGCGCGCCCTCGGTGCGCAGCTCTTCCAGGAACAGCGGCATGAAGCCGACCATCGCATAGACCAGCGCGAGCCCGCCAAGGATGCGGCAGCCGATCGACAAGCCGGCACCGAGGCCGACGATCAGGATCGTGCGCGGCGAGGGTTTTGGATATTCCTCGGCAAGCCGGACCAGGCCGAGCATCAGGATGATCATCGCCACCGCGAAGGGCGCATCCTTCGGGTTCATGAACATGTGGCCGTAGAAGATCGGGCAGAGCGCCAGCAGCAAGAGTGCGGCAAGACCGGCAAGCGGTCCGGCGACGCGGCGGCCGAGCCGCCACGTCACCGCAAGCCCGATCACGCCGACGATCGCGCCGACCAGGCGTCGCGTCTCGAACAGCTCGAGCGGGAGAATCTTGTGCAGCAGGGCTGCGACCATGTCGAAGCCGCCGCCATACATATAGAGGTTGGCGAAGGAGAGGGCAGACGTGTCCCTGAAGCCGGAGCCGTACATGCGCAGCAGCAGGTCGGCATATTCGGCATGGGTGTAGTCGTCCCAGCCAAGCCCGTAATCGCGGAAAGTCAGGCCTGCGATGACGGCGACGGCAGCCAGCACCAGCATGGCGAGGTCGTCGCAAGTCCGCTCAACCGAGCGCCCGAGAGGCGTGTCGAGCGCCGAAGTCGTGATGGATGTCATGGCTATTGGTGACCCGGAATCCCCTCTTGGCCCTGCTGGCGCGCGCGGGCCTGTTCCCCGGAATCCCTATAGCGCAGTTCCATTACCAAGTAATTGGGCATTATGGCTAAATTCCTGATGCGACGCAGCAATTTCCAGAAACGCGGGAAGCACATGAGAGCTAGCGGACCGTTGCTGAAGGGAATGTGAATAAGTCCCTGATATCCTTCCCTTTAGGAACGGCGCCGGCAATTGGTCGTTGGCGAGGAACGCAGTATGACGGTATCGTGGCGTAACGGGTGCCGCGCGTGGATGCGCGGCCGGGGGTGTGTTCGATGAGCTTGGCTTTGTTGATCGCAGGGATTTTCGCCGTGGCGGCGGGCCTCCTTGCGGTCGCTTTTGGCTATTCGATCAGGGATTTCAGCCTCGGCAGCACGCTCATAACGAGCGGAACGATTGGCGTCTGCTCCGGAATGTTACTGGTCGGTCTCTACATCGTGCTGCTGGAGCTGCGAGGCATCGCCCGACGGCTGGCCGCGACGGCCGCGCCGTCGGACGTTCGCGTGCGGCCGGTGCTGCCGCCGGGCCTCGCTGCACCAGGCGCGGCTGCGTCCGAGCTGGCTCCGGCGATGCGAGTCGAGCCGCAGCCATCGCCCGCTGCGCCGCCTTGGCAGGCCGAAGCACCGGCGCGCGAGCGACCGCGGGCCGAGGCTCCGGCCGAGCCGGAAGCGCCGCCTACGCCCCCGCCCGCAGCTCAGGAGGCGCCGCGTCGGCGCAACCTGATGTTCGCCTCGAGCTCGCGCAAGGAGCGCGAGCGTGCGGAGGCAAAGGCCACGGAGGAGTCGCCGCCGCAACCACACGCCGAGCCCGCGGAGCCGGCCGTGCCTGAGGCCCCGCCCGCGAGCTTCGACGATGCCTGGCCGAAGGCCGACCGTGCGCGGCCGCCTGAACCGCCGGCGCCGCGTCGCCCATCGCCGCCGCGCCCGGCGTCGACCTTCGAGCCTGCTGCTCCTCAGCCCGCCGCCGCACCTCCGCCCGCACCCGAGCCGCCGCCGGCCGAACAGGCGCCGGTCACGGTGCTCAAATCCGGTATCGTCGACGGCATGGCCTATTCGCTTTATTCGGACGGCTCGATCGAGGCGCAGATGCCGGAGGGCATGATGCGCTTCGCCTCGATCGACGAGCTGCGCGCCCATCTCGACCAGCGCGGCTAAAGCTTCGCCGGGTTTCAAGTAAAGTCTCGCAACTGCTGTCGCGAGATCAGTAATCGGTTCATATTCTCCAGTCGTCGTATTTCGGCCAAAGGTATTGTTGACAGAGAATACTTCACCGCCGCCAATGAAGCCGCGACGGAATCGGATTGGAGAGGTCGAGCCCATGTCGGATGTTGGGGCTAAAAATTTCATCGAGCTGACGGCGAACATCGTCTCGGCCTATGTCAGCAACAACCCGACGCCGGCCGCCGAGATTCCGAGCCTGATCAGCCAGGTGCATGGCGCGTTGACGCGGGTGTCGTCGGGCCGTGTCGAGGCGCCGCTCGAGCCGGCAAAGCCTGCCGTCTCGCTGAAGAAGTCGATCGCCCCGGACTATCTGGTGTGTCTGGAAGACGGCAAGCGCTTCAAGTCGCTGAAGCGCCATCTGCGCACCCAGTACAACCTGACGCCCGAGCAATATCGCGAGAAATGGAGCCTGCCGGCCGATTATCCCATGGTCGCGCCGAACTACGCGGTGGCGCGTTCGCAACTGGCGAAGAAGATGGGTCTGGGACAGCAACAGCGGAAAAAGGGAAAGTAGCGGCGCCCGGATTTCGCAGGACTCACGACGCGTCCGCGAGCGCCTCTTTCGCGTCGGTCTTGATCCGCTCGACCATCGAACGCAGGCCATTGGAGCGCTGCGGCGTCAGGTGATCGCGGAAGCCGAACTCGTTGAACACGGAAATCGCATCGGTCTCGAGGATCTCCTGCGGCGTGCGGCCGGAATAGAGCGCGAGCACGATCGCCACCAGCCCGCGCACGATATGCGCGTCGCTGTCGCCGCGGTACTTCAGGATCGGCGCGCCATTGCCGCGATCGACCAGCTTCTGGAGCCAGACCTGGCTGACGCAGCCATTCACCTTGTTCTCGGCCGAGTGTTCCGCCTCGGGCATCGGTTCCAGGGTGCGGCCGAGCTCGATGACGTACCGGTAACGGTCGTCCCAGTCTTCGAGGAGCTCGAAATTGTCCCTGATCTCGTCAATCGCAGTCATTGATGGCCCGTGGTTCCCGCCTCCCGCCAATATAGGGACGGGCGCTGCCGAAATCGATAGGATTTGGGCCCTAATTCGCCGTTTCCGGTCCGCGCCAGTCCAGCGCGAGATCGTCCTGGGTCAGCGTGTCGCGCGGCGCTTCGGTCGCGGCGGCATCGCCCTCACCGGCGACCGTGATCGAACCGGTGTGGTCGGGCGCCTTCTTGTCGGCTTTCTCATTCTTCTCGTTGGTGATCTGCTCCTTCTTGTCGTTGATGATCTGATAGATCTTCTTCGCGCCGTCCTGCGCCCGCTGACCGATGATGGTCGCGGCCTGTCCGCCGACCTCGCAGGCCGCCGGCTGGCGTTTGCAGAACTGGGTCATGTCGGAGACGGCCGCGGTCGCAGCCTGCACCGCGTCGGCAGCGCCGATCTGCGGCAGCTTGTCCGATCCGGGCGTCTTGTCCCGCGGCAGGAGCACCAGCACCAGCCCGAGCCAGAATGTGATGCGGAGCAGAAAGCGCATCTTGCGAACCTGTACGTTAGATCCCCGCCGCGGCGATTCCCGCAGAACGCACCGGACCTAGCAACTCTCGATAAATCGCAAGTGATTGCCTTCCGCTTAATTCGCAGAAAATTTACGCAAAAATCTTCGCGGTTGCAGGTCTCGTAAATTTTCGATTGATGCCTGCGCCCGTGGTGTTCCGGACCGGCGCATCCACCAATTCGAAACCATGAAACGGACGGCGAAACCCTGTGTTCACCATCCCCGATGATGACATCGCCAAATCGCTTAAAAATGTCCGCGATGACGCGGTGTCAGGCCGCAGGCCGGATCGCCTTAGCACTCGTTTAAGGTCGCTCTGACACGTTGGCTCAACAATAAGGAGGCGTTCCGGCACGTCTTCAAGGACGATTGAGCCGAAGCGCGAGACCCGTGACAGTTTTGAGTATCATCCGCGATTGTCTCGATGCGCTGCTGCATCCCTCCGCGCGTTACGATGCGTTGACGCGTGCGCGCCATCGGGCTTTCATGGCGCCGCGGCTTCTCGGAAGCCTGGCCGCCTTCGCCGCATTTCCGGTCTATCTCGTCCTGCGTGGCGCGCCGAGCGCGATCGAGGTCGCGGCTTTCGCGTGGCTGATCGCGCCGATCCTGCTGTCCTGGTTCCTGTCGCGCACCGGCCGCTATGAAGGCGCCCACGTGCTGTCGTCGCTGGCGCTCGCCGGCCTGATCATGGCGATCGCCGCCACGACCGGCGGCATCGAATCGTTCGCCGCGGTCTGGCTGGTCGTGGTTCCGCTCGAAGCCGCGCTGTCGGCCTCGCGCCGCGTCGCGGCCTTTGCCTCGTTGCTCGCGCTGTCCTGTGCGGGCCTGTTGATCCTGCTCGGCCAGCTCGGCTGGCTGCCGCTCGAACATGCCGGTGCTACCGAGCGCGGCGTGATGATGGCGTTTGGCGTCGCCTCCGCAACGCTCTATGCCGCCGGCCTCGCCTTCGGCGCCGAATCGCTCGCGCGCACCAGCGTCGCCTTGCTGTCGCGTGAGGAGGAGCGCTATCGCCTGCTCGCGCGCAACATGAGCGACGTGATCTCGCGGCATCAGCGCAACGGCGCGGTGCAGTTCATCTCGCAGGCCGCGGAAGCCATGCTCGGCATGCCGGTCGCGCAACTGCTCGGCCATGGCCTGTTCGACCGCGTCCATGTCGCCGATCGCCCGGCCTATCTCACCGCACTCTCGGATGCCGCGCGCGGCGACGTGCGCAGCGTCGAATTCCGGCTGCGGCGGGAGCCCACCGGTTCGGAGCGCAGCCAGATCGATTTCATCTGGGTCGAGATGCGCTGCCGGCCGCTCGATCGGGATCCGGGCCGTGATCTCACGCGAGAGGCCGAAGTCGTCGGCGTGATGCGCGACGTCACCGATCGCAAGCTGTCCGAGCAAGCGCTCGATCAGGCCCGCGACGCGGCGGAAGCCGCCGACGCCGCCAAGACGCGCTTCCTCGCCACCATGAGCCACGAGCTGCGCACGCCCCTCAACGCCATCATCGGCTTCTCCGAGATGATCGCGCAGGAGCAGACCCTGATGCTGGGCGCCCCCCAGCGCAAGGAATACGCAGAGCTGATAAACGCTTCCGGCCAGCACCTGCTGTCGGTCGTCAACGGCATCCTCGACATGTCGAAGATGGAATCGGGCAATTTCGAGATTGCGTCGGAGCCGTTCGCGCCGCGCGCGGCGCTGATGCATTGCTGCAACCTGCTCGCGCTGAAGGCGCGGGAGAACGGCGTCGATCTCATCACCGATGCGCCGCAGGATCTGCCCGTCATGACCGGCGATCCGCGCGCCTTCAAGCAGATCGTGCTCAATCTCGTCGCCAATGCCGTCAAGTTCACGGAGCGCGGCGGCCAGGTCGCGGTGTCTGCGGCGGCATCCGCCTCGCAGCTCACGCTGTGCATCAGCGACACGGGGGTCGGCATCGCGCCCGACGATCTCAAGCGCGTCGGCGCGCCGTTCTTCCAATGCGGCAAGACCTATCAGCGCCGTCACGAGGGCACCGGTCTCGGCCTTTCCATCGTGAAGAGCCTCGTGGCGTTGCATCTCGGCGAATTGACGGTACAAAGCAGGCTCGGCGAGGGCACCGCCGTCACGGTCAAGCTGCCGCTGGTCTACACGCCGCCGCAATCAAAGGCTTCTGATAAAAGACCCTCGGAGAGCAAGATCGCGACGCTGACGCCGGTGCTGCGCCAGGAGACCCAAGACCGACCTCAGGACCAACCTGCTCGGGTGAAGAAAAGTGCCTAGAAAATCTGCTGCAAAGGACGAAGCCGCTCCGCGCCGCCGTGGCGCCAAGGCGGCTGTCGTGGATGTCGAGACCGAGCGCAATCTCGTGATGCGCGTGCTCTTGCACAGCCCCAAGGACACGCTGGCCGGCCTCGTCGCCGTCGCCACCATCAGCGCCATCGTTGCGAACGCTCTGTTTCTGCAGACCGGCCGGCATCCGGCGCCGATGTTCGGCACCGTGATCAATCTTCCCGCGCCGTCGTCCATGTCGCTGTCCAATCCCATGCCGCGCCCGCGTCCCGTCGGTGCGGATACATCGCCGCTCGAGCCCAAAGCGACCGAATTTCGCGTCGAGCCGCGGCCGGCAGAGAAGGCGCCCGAGAAGCCCGCCGAAACGACGGCCTCGATGCCGCGCGCGAGCGATCCCATGACCAATCTGGTCATCAAGGCCACGACACCCACGCCGGCACCGTCTGCGGTGGCCGTCGCGCGGCCACCGGCGCCGGTCCCGATGCAGCAAAGCCCGGCGGCACGTCGCCTCGCCGGCGTGCAGCGCGCGCTGTCCGAATACGGCTACGGGAATTTGAAGATCACGGGCACGATGAGCGGCGAGACCCAGTCGGCGATCCAGACGTTCGAGCGCCAGCACAAGATGCCCGTCACCGGCCAGGTGTCGGACCGCCTGCTGCGGGAGCTTGCCGCCGCAATCGGTCACCCCGTCGAATAATAGTCGTCGTTGTTTCGCGAAGCCTGAAGGCTGGTGCTGATTGCAGCACTGGCCTATCGTGCGTACATGCGTTTGAAATCGAATATCTGGGTCTCAGCCTACTTGCGCCGGTGCCAGACCGAGGGCGTGTTCGGCGCCGTGCGCCATCGTGGTGCGGAGGAAGCGGGGGCAGTGTTCGTCAAGGTGTCGCTGCTCGACGGCAATGCGATGCTCTACGTGCCGGCGCCGCAGACCTCTTATGACGACGGTCGACCGGTCGATCGCTTCTTCGTGCCCGCCGCGCCGCAGCCGATGCCGGAGCAGTCGGTCGAAGAGCGCCTGACCAAGGAACTCCGCTTCGATCCCGATGCCTGGATCGTCGAGACCGAAGACCGCGCGGGGCGGCATTTCCTGGAGCTGGCGAAGACCTGACCTCGGCCACCGTCATTGCGAGCGCAGCGAAGCAATCCAGAATCTTTCGGCGGAGGCAGTCTGGATTGCTTCGCTGCGCTCGCAATGACGAGCGTGGGGCGTGATCAGCGCTCCGACGACCCGCCATTGCCCGTGCGCACCGCCGGGCTCGAGCCGGGCTGCACGCCCGGCCTCGACTGGCTGGATGTGCCACGTGCGCGCTGCCGTTCGCTGTCGTGCAGTGACGGCCGATATTTGGCGCGCGTGACGGCGAGTGTCGAGCCGCGCCAGGCGGCGAGCATCACCAGCGCGGCGCGATCGCTGAGGCGATCGTAGAGCCGCGACAGCCGGTAGACGGCGTCGACCGAGTTGCCGATCTCCGGCTTGAAGAACAAGAGGATGCGCTGGAAGTTCGGGCTCGGCATGTCGAGCGCGCGCGCGGCGATTGCCAGCGCCTCGCCGCCGGCATCGTCGACGATCTCTACTGCGACGCGCGAGGGCAGGATCAGGCTGTCGCCGAGCTCCAAGATGAAGTTCTCGACGTCGCGCGCGATCGCCGCCATCTCCAGGATCTGGATTGCGCGCTTGGCGCGCACGGTCGGAATTCGCGGCGCGGCCTTCAGCGGGGTCTGCGCCAGATTGTGCAGGATCAGCGCGCGCTGGCTCGCATCGGCGCCGAAGAACATGTCGTGGATCTCGGCGGCTTCCTTCGGCTGCATCGCCATGCTGGCGGCCATGCGCTGCTCGGCGTCGGTCGGCGTGCGGGCAGGCGAGGGGACGGGCGCAGCACGCGGGATTTCGCGCGCGAGCGGCACCCGGCGGCCTTCTTGCGCAGCGACCAGCCCGAGCTTCTGCAGCACCGGGACCGGCGTCTGCGGATAGATCGCAAGCCGCGCCTTGACGGCGGCGCGCGTCGCGTCGTCGACCTGATCGATCAGCCGCGTGGCGAGCTCGATGAATTGCCGCTGCTCGTCCTCGCTGTGGGTGGGCGCCTGGACATAGAGGTCGGTCAGCACTCGCAGCAACGTTGGACGAACATCGACGCCCTCGCGGCGGGAGAGTGTCATCAGCCCGTCGAATCCGGGAAACAGCGACTTGGTCATGGAGGGTACGCAACTTGGAAAAAACCGTTGCCTCAGCCTATCAGGGGGTCCTTTAAAGGCTCGTTAAGGAAAACGAGGCGTGAAGCAAACCCGCCCGTTTCAATGGTTCTCGTCTCGCAGCGGGACGATCTGGGCCGGTCCGTGCGGTTACGGTCCAGAGGCCATGTTTACATCCCGTTAACCATAAACTGATCCTAATGCCCCCATGTTGCATGGTCGCGTTCTGTCGCGCGGCAATCGAGAGAGCTGACATGGGGACCATCATCGAATTTCCGGCCGGTCGCCGGGTGGGCTCGTCGGGGGACGTCACACCGCGCGCGGACATGGGGACGATTCTGATCCTTCCCGTCGTCCGTATCGAGCGCGATGCGGACGCAACCAACGGCGATCGCGGGCCGGAAGCGGGCACAGCGCCGGGGCGCCGTCGTCGTCGCCGCTAAGGTCCGGCCTTTGCCATGCCGGCATCCATCCGCCAGATCCGCACCATCGTAACGGCCATCCTGCTCTTAGCTGTGGGCGCGACGCTCGCCGCCTGCAGCGGCGGCGATTTCGGCCGCACCCGTGCCGACATGCGCAGCGACGACATGCATCGCTGGCTCGGCACCGAGGTCACCTCCAGCCTCGGCCTGAAACCGTCGCAATTCCAGCTCACCGACGAGGAGCGCCAGCTTCGCGATCTCGCCTATCCCATGATCGAGCCGCCGCTCTCGCGGCCGGCCTGGAAAAGCGTGTTTGGCGACTACAAGGCGCTGCCGTCGCCGTGGCGGCAGAAGATCGTGTTCGACCGCACCATGTATGGCCGCACGCTGATCGACGAGCCGCATCGCTCGCATTCCTCGCGCTATGCGCAGCTGATCGAGGACGTGCGCAACGACATTACCCGCTTCGAGCCGTTCTTCGGCTGTGCCATCCGCGTCATCGATCTCGACAAGAAGCGCGAGGCCAGCATGGCGCGGGTCTCGGCGCTTTCGCCGCAGGAAAAGGCCGACGCCGTCGAACGCATGCAGGAGAACTCGCTGATCATCCAGTGGGTGCAGCTATCGCTCGAGCAGCGCGTCTCGTCCTATCGCTTTGCGCTGGAGCGGCTGGTGATCCAGGCGCCCGACGGTATGGCTGCGGATGCCGATCGCCTGATCGGCGAGCTCGCCGCCCAGACCACCAATCCGCCGGTTGCCGCGCAGCCGCCCTACGGCCGCGCAGTCGTGTCGAAGGGCTGACGGCGGATCGCCGCGCTTACGGACGCATCCGGTTGCGTTCCCATCAGCACGAGCCGCGATCCCGGGCCGCCGCGACGGCGGCCAAATCATGCAACCACGGCGAGGATCACGTCCAGATGCCACCGGGACGGGCCGCCGGGACCTTGTGTCGGCCGCCGGCCAAGCCGTTCAGCACATAGTCGGACCGCCCCGATTGGCGCTTGTTCTCCCAAGCCAGATCGATAGGATTGCGCCGTTATACCAAGTCATTTTGCACGAAGGTCTTTTGGGATGAGCACCAATTCCAGGATGCCGTTTGACGTCCGTCGAAATTCCAACCCTCTGCGAAAGTTGCTGGCCCTTGCCATCCTGCTCGGATCGACCGGCTCCGCCGCTGCCCTGACCAAGGAGGCGGCGCTCGAGAACTGCCGGATGACCGTCGGCAAGCCGATCGTGCATGCTTGCATGCAGGCCCAGGGAGGTCGCAAGGCCGGTGCCGATGTCGAGGGGTGCCGCGCCAAGGCTAAACCGCAGGTCCACGCCTGCGTGCTCGCCGCCCTTAATGCCGCGAACGGACGCGCCAATGTCGCCGTCGCGCTTCCGACGGAGGTCGCGCCGAAGCTTGCGCCGGGAACGGCCTTGCCGAGGGACTTTGTCGCGCCGCCGCGCAACATTTCCGACATCACGGCGATTCTCGACGGCGAGAAGCCAGACGAGAAGATGATTGCCGAACTAAAGTCGGATGCCGATGCCGCGCCGACGGGCAAGGAGTCCCGCGAAGACCTTGCGCAATTCTACTTCGATCGCGCCAATGCCCGCTCGCAGCTCGGCCGCCTCGCCGAGGCGACTGCCGATGCCAACAAGGCGGTGGAGACGGGACGCGGCGCCGTCAGCGCGAACATGCTTGGGCGGATGATGCAGCTTCAGTCGCTCCAATATGCCCTGGCCGGCGATCCCAAGCGCGCGCTCGAAATCATCCAGCGGCTGCTGCGCGAGTCGGCCGGCGTGCCCGGCGCCAAGGGATTTCAGTTCAACGCCAACCGCTCGATTGCAGCCATCCTGATCCAGATGGGCGACATCCCGCAGGCCGAAGCCTATTTGCGCCGCAGCCTGACCGGGATCCAGGAAGCGCGCACCAGTGGATTGCCGGGCTGGCGCGCCTCCTATGCCAAGTTCGGCCAGAACTGGGAGGGCGAGATCGAGATTTCGCGCGGCCAGATCTTCGAGGCGCGGGGCCAGTTTGCCGAGGCCGAGGCCGCTTACCGCACCGCAGAGGTGCGCAAGCGTGCCGGCCACAAGGGGGTTCTGGACTCGGACAATCCACCTGCCGAGACCATTCTGTTGCAGGCGGTCGACACTACCATCCTGAATCAGGCGCGCATGAAGGCGCGGCAGGGCAGGCTCGCCGAAGCCGAGGTCGATGCGCGCCGGGCGCTGTTGTCGCGCCTGAAGGACACCGGCAAGTACAATCCGGTGACGCCGCGCTTCGTGATGGGATTGGCCGGAATCCTGGTCGACCAGGGACGTTACGACGAAGCCGAGCAGCTCGGCCGCGTCTCGCTTGAGATCAACAAGGCGGTGGGCGTGCCGGACGACTCGCAGTCGACCGTGCAGCTGCTGTTGCAGGTCGCCGGCATCCTGAATCTGCAGCGCAAGAATGCCGAGGCCAACGACATGTTTGCGCGGATCGACAAGGCGGTCGCCAATTGGGATCCGCAGCGCCGCCAGGTCATCGAGCTCAATCCGGCGCGCATTCTCGCGCTCTACAATTCCGGCCAGCTCGACGCCGGCATCGCCGCCGCCGAGCAACTGGTCAAGAAGCAGATCGGGCGGGTCGGCGAGAACCATTTCGATGCGGCGTCGGCGCGCGGCACGCTGGCGATCGGATTGATGCGCGCGCGGCGCGATGCCGACGCGATTCGGGAGTTCAAGGCCGCCATTCCGATCATGATGGCGAACGCAAACGAGAACGCCGACGACGAGAACACGACCGTCGTGGCCGCGCGCGGCCAGCGGCTCCAGACCATCGTCGAGAGCTACCTCCTGCTGCTCGCGCGGGCCGAAGGCACCGGCAGCGGCGTCGGCGAGGAGACGTTCGGTCTGGCCGATGCGATCCGCGGCCGCTCCGTGCAGCAGGCGCTGGCCGCCTCCAGCGCGCGTGCGGCGGCGAAGGATCTGGCGCTGGCCGAGCTCGTGCGCAAGGAGCAGGACCTCACCAAGCAGGTCAACGCCCAGCTCGGCACGCTCACCAACATCCTCGCCATTCCTTCGGCGGAACGCGACGAGAAGGGCGCGCAGCAGATCCAGGCCTCGATCGTCGCCTTGCGCGGTGCACGCGACAAGGCGCGCCAGGAGATCAAGCAGAAGTTTCCGACCTATGCCGATCTGGTCTCGCCGAAGCCGCCGGCCGTCGCCGAAATCCGTGCGACGCTGGCCGACAACGAGGCCATGCTGTCGTTCTATTTCGGTCAGAACGGCAGCTTCGTCTGGGCCGTGCCGAAGGCGGGGCCGGTGGCGTTCGCGGCCGTCAAGGCCGGCATCGGCGACGTCGAGACCAAGATTCGCAAGCTGCGCGAGGCGCTCGAGCCGCAAGCCGCGATGATCTCGGATATTCCGCCGTTCGACCTCAAGCTCGGTTACGAGCTCTATGAGCTGCTGCTCAAGCCCGTTGAGAGTGGGTGGAAGCCCGCGAAGAACCTGATCGTCGTCACCAATGGCGCCCTCGGCTTGTTGCCGCTCTCGCTGCTGCCGACGGCACCCGCCGAGGTGGCGCAAGACGAAGACCCGTTGTTCGTCGGCTACCGCAACGTGCCATGGTTGGCTCGTACCCACGCTGTGTCGACGGTGCCGTCGGCCGCGGCGTTGCGCACGCTGCGGCAGTTGCCGCCCGGCAAGCCCGGCCGCGGGGATCTCGTGGCGTTTGGCGATCCCTATTTCAACAAGGATCAGCAGGCCGAGGCGGAGAGCGATCAAACCAAGGTTCAGCTCGCCGACGCGGGTGGCAACGTCACGCGCGGCATGCCGCTGAAGCGTCGTAACAGCCCGAAGCTCGACGGTGTCGATAGTGCCGAGCTCGGATTGCTGCCCCGGCTGCCCGATACTGCCGACGAGCTGAAATCGATCGCGCTGGCCCTGCAGGCAGACCCCTCGAAGGTGCTGTTCCTCGGCAAGAATGCGACCGAGAGCGCCGTGAAGACGATGGACCTCTCCGGCTTCAGGATTCTCGCATTTGCCACCCACGGTCTTGTTCCGGGCGAGCTCAACGGCTTGACGCAGCCGGCGCTCGCATTGTCATCGCCAACGGTGACGGGCGAAAGCGGAGACGGACTCCTGACCATGGAGGAGATTCTCGGCCTCAAGCTCGACGCCGACTGGGTCATCCTGTCGGCCTGCAACACCGGTGCCGGTGCCGGCGCCGGCGCGGAGGCCGCATCCGGACTTGGTCGCGCGTTCTTCTACGCGGGTACGCGCGCGCTGCTGGTGACGAACTGGTCGGTGCATTCGCAATCCGCGCGGCAACTCGTGACCGATCTGTTCAAGCGGCAGGCCGACGATCCCAAATTGTCGCGGAGCGAGGCGTTGCGTGAAGCGATGATGGCTCTCGTCGATGGACCCGGCTATCTCAACGGCGAAGGCAAGACCGAGTTCGCCTATGCGCATCCGCTGTTCTGGGCACCTTACACGATCATTGGCGATGGCGGCGTGCGCTGACGGCAAGTGAAGAGGGTTGGAACTGAGATGAAACGGAATATCTTGCCGGTGCTGATCGCCGCAGGTCTCCTGTTTTCGGGAGCGGCGAGAGCGGCAACACAATTGATCACCGAAGAGGAAGCGAAGCTGCCGCCCCCAAAGGGTGCAGTCGCGACCGACCGGCGCGGCATCTTGCGCGGGCCGAAGGTCGAATTTGTTTCGCCGAGCGATTCGGTCAGCTCGCCCGTGCACCTGGTCTTGAAGTTCGAGTCCTTTGGCGGAGCCAGGATCGATCCGGATTCGGTCAAGGTGATGTTTCTGCGGACGCCGAACGTCGATCTGACGGCGCGAGTCAAACCGTTTGTCGAGGCCAGCGGCATCAACATACAGGATGCCGAATTGCCGGCGGGCGAATACATGGTTCGCGTCGACATCAAGGACAGCGATGGACGCCCCGGCACGAGCATCTTCACCTTGAAGGTGGCGCCCAAATGAGGTGTCGTTGAGGTGAAATGTCCCTATTGCCAATCCGAGAATCTGGAGGGCGCCCTGATCTGCGCGTCCTGCGGGCGTGATGTTGCGGTTCCCGCGACGCTGATCGCCGAACGCGACGATCTCTTGCGCAAGCGGGACGATCTGCGTGCCGAATTGAGGCAGGCGAGAGCGGAGATGGAGGCGATCATGCAGCGCAGGAAGTCGCGCTAGCAATGGAATGTCCATTCTGCGCCGAAACGATCAAGGACGAGGCCATCGCGTGCAAGCACTGCTCGCGCGACCTGCGCGTCGTGCGGCCGACGCTTGTCGAGATCGAGGAGATCGTTGCCGAGCTCGACAAGCTCAGGCGCGATCTCGATCGGGTCAACATCCGGCTTGAACGACAGAGAAATCCGCTGCGATATTTCGGAACGCACGCGGTTCTCTACGTCGTTATTCCGTCGATGCTGCTGACGGTCACGCATTTTCTCGTGACGATCACGTTCAATCTCTCGCCGATCCCGCTCCGGATAGCGTCGATCATCGTCCCGCTTCTGTTCGGGCTCCTCGCATATCCCCTGCACAGGGTTTCCGCACTCGGCGCGTTCGTGCTGGCGTTCCTGGCTGCGACCATCAGCATCCTCGCGATGCTGACGGTCACCGGCATCCACGATGGCGTTCCGATCCTGCCTGCGGTGTGGGTCGAATGGCGCGAAGTGTTCGAATACGGTGCGAGCATCCTTCTCGCTTTCGTTTCCGGAAACATCCTGGGAGTCGTGATCTTCCAGGTCTTGCCGCGCGTGCTCAGCCAGGGAGGCAAACCGAACGCATTTGCCTTCAGGATGGCGCGTCTGCTCGGGCAGCATGTCGGTGAGGAGCAGCTCCGCCGCCGCGCCCGCCTGATTCAGGACCTGATGCAGACCGTCGGCCCGCTCGCAGGCGTCGCCGCAACGGCCGTTGGCTCGATCTATGCCGGCCTGAAGGGCTTGCTCGGATAGCTTGTTGCCAGTCGCCAAGGGCGAGATCCTCGCGCGATCAACGTCCGCGGCCGGCAGTCTTGCGCGCAGCGGGGCGAGGCTCGCTCCGATTGCGCTTGACCCGCTGCTTCCGAAGCTTCCCGACGAAATCCTTCAACGCGTCCGCCAGCGGCACTGACGCGCGATAGGCGAGCCCGACCTCGCGCCTGACCTTCACGTCGATCTCCCGGATGGCGACGTCAGGATGGCCCTTGGCGACGCCCTCCGGGACGATGGCGATGCCTACACCGGCTGCGACCAGCGCCATCGCCCAATCCTCCGATTGCGCGATCGCCGCGGAAGGGCGCCGTTGCGCGGTGCGACCGAAGAACGCGCTCTGCTCGCAATGGCAGCGGTCGATCATGGGGAATTCGGCGAGGTCGGCGGCGCGGAGCCGCGCCTTCAGCGTCAGCTGATGCGACGGCGGCAGTGCCGCGACATACCGCTCGCTCCAGAGCGGGACGAAATGCTCGTCATCTCCAAGCATGCTCTTCGCGATAATCCTTGCATCCGCGCGCTCGTCGTGGCCGACGAGCCGGAGCGCGATGTCGCTGCGTGACGTCAGCGGCTTCAGCAGCGCGATGGTCCGGGGCACGTCGAGCGTGCGCATCAGGCCGAGCGTCAGATTGGTCTTCGTGCTGGGTCTGCGGAACAGGCTGCGCGCAGTATCGGCCTCGTCGATGATGCGGCGGGCCAGCGCATGAAACTGCTCGGCCGAGGCGGTCGGCGCCACGCCCTTCTTGTGCCGGATGAAGAGCGTGGTGCCGAGCTCGGCCTCCAGATTGGTGATCGCGGTCGAGATCGACGGCTGCGACACGAAGCAGGTGCGCGCCGCGGCCGTCAGGTTGCGTTCACGGTAGACGGCGGCGAAGTAGCGGAGCTCGCGAATGTCCATAGTTCAAGCCTATATATAATATCAATATTCGATATTTTACCTATGGATAGGATAATGACAAGAACGCCCTGTTCACAAAAGGCGAGCGTCATCCATGAAAATCCATCATCTCAACACCGGCACGATGTGTCCCATGGGCCGGCGGCTGGTGAACGGCACCGGCGGCCTGTTCCAGCGCGCCCGCATGGTCTGCCATTGCCTGCTGATCGAGACCCGTGACGGCCTCGCTCTGGTCGATACCGGCATCGGGGTCGGCGATATCGCCACGCCCGAAAGGCTCGGGAAACGCTGGCTGCGGCAGACCGCGCCAAAGCTCGATCCGGCGGAGACGGCCGTGCAGCAGGTGAAGGCGCTCGGCTATTCGCCTGCCGACGTGCGCCACGTGCTGCTGACGCATCTCGACCGCGACCACGCCGGCGGCGTGCCCGACTTTCCCCATGCCGCGATCCACGTTCATCGCGCCGAATACGACATGGCGGTGCTGCGAAAGCCCGCGCCGCCCGAGGGGCGCTATGTCACCGGGCAATGGAGCCACGGGCCGAGCTGGTCTTTCTACGGCGAGGCCGGCGAGGACTGGTTCGGCTTCAAGGGCGTGCGCGCGCTCGGCGACCGGGAAGCGGACATCCTGATGATTCCGCTCGCCGGCCACACGCTCGGCCATTGCGGCATCGCGGTTCGCAGCGGTGACAAATGGCTGCTGCATGCCGGCGACAGCTATTTCCATCACGCCCAGCTCGACGCCTCACCGCGCGCGCCGCTGGTGCTCCGCTATTTCCAGCGCCGCGTCGACATGGATCGTAACGCCCGCATCGCCAATCAGGCCCGGTTGCGCGAGCTGAAGCTCAGCCACGGCAGCCGCGTGACGATCTTCAACAGCCATGATCCGGTGGATTACGAGACCTGCCGGTGCGGCGCGCATTGAGCAGCGCAGTCTTCCAGAGGCGAACCTTGCAGTGCAGCGGCGCCAAGGTTTTGAAACGCAGATCGGGCTTCGGACCGCCGGGCCGCAGCTATCGCGCTTCGACCACCTCGCCGTCCTCCTTCACGAAGCGGCCGACGGGATTGTCCAGGAGATCGACAACGGCCTCCGAAGGCCGGCACAAGCGCGTACCCTTTGGCGTCGCCACGATCGGACGGTTGATCAGGATGGGATGCGCGAGCATCTGGTCGATCAGCTCGTCGTCGGACCATTTGGGATCGGCGAGGCCGAGCTCCTTATAAGGATTGCCCTTTTCGCGCAGCAATGCGCGGACGGATATTCCCATCGCGGCGATCAGTTGCTTGAGCGTTTCGCGTGCCGGCGGCGTCTTCAGATATTCGATGACGACGGGCTCCACGCCGCTCTGCCGGATCATCGCCAGCGTGTTGCGCGAGGTGCCGCAATCGGGGTTGTGATAGATCGTGACGCTCATTGCAGGGGTTCCGTGATCGGGAGAGGGGCCGGCGCGCGCGAATGTCCGAGCAGCCAGTTCATCAACAGCAGGCCGGCGAACGCTCCGCAGAGTTCCGCGAGGATGAATCCGGGCAGGTCGGCGGGACGAATGCCCGAGAATGTGTTGGTCAGCGACCGCGCGATGGCTACCGCAGGATTGGCAAACGACGTGGAGGCCGTGAACCAATAGGCCGCGGTGATGTAAAGGCCGACCAGCCAGGGGACCGCCGTCCGCTGAAAGCGGATGCCGGCGAGGATCGTTGCGACCAGCCCGAACGCAGCGACGGCTTCGGCAAACCATTGCGGCCCTCCGGTTCGAACCTTGGTCGAGACATCGAGCAGGGGCAGTCCGAACATCAGATGCGCCGCCATCGTCCCCGCGATGCCGCCGGCGATCTGCGCAATCACGTAAAGAGCGGCCTCATTCACCGGCAGCTCGCGCTTGCCGGCAAACACAAGCGTGACCGCCGGATTGAAATGCGCGCCGGAGATCGGACCAAGCACCGTGATGAGCACGACCAGAATGGCACCGGTCGGCAAGGTGTTGCAGAGAAGCGCAAGCGCGACGTCCTTGGTCAGCGTCTCAGCCATGATGCCGGAGCCGACCACCGTGGTAACGAGAATGCCGGTGCCGAGCGCTTCGGCCGCAAGGCGCCGCGAAAGATCGAAATTGTCCATCAGCCGGCCTTGGGCGTCGGGTGGAGCACGCCTTCGAAGGCATCGATCAACCTCTGGTCAGGCACGGACTTTCCCCTTTCGCTTTGGAGAGCAGCAGGCTTGCAGGCTTTCGACGACCGGCTCGCAAACCTCCGGCCGACCGCCGCAGCAATCGCGCAGCAGGAAAACCGCGACATCGCGGAATTTGGCGAGGTTGGCGCGGTAGACGATCGACCGGCTGTGCCGCTCTGATGTCACGAGGCCGGCGCGCGTCAGGATCGAGAGATGGGCCGACAACGTGTTCGGCGGCACTTCGAGCAGGCGTGCGAGGTCGCCGGCCGCAAGGCCATCGGGCTCGTGCCCGACTAGCGCCCGGAACGCCTCCAGGCGGGTCGATTGCGCCAGCGCGGCGAGCGCGAGGACGGCTTCTTCTGATTCCATATATCCAGATTTATGGAATTATTGGCGAAGCGTCAATCCGGAAATCTCTTTGGTCGTGTCGAGGCGGGTTGCGGTTGTTCATGAAGCAGGTTCCTCCGGGCCAGGCGACCGGTTCGCTTGCTGTCGCTACTGGGCTCGGCACCACGCAAACCACGGCAAATCTGGCGCAATCGTGATGAATCGACGATTTGCACGGCTGCTGCTGACGTGCGAAAAGGGAACATGGGTCCGCTGAAGACATTCAAGTGGCTGATCGCGCTCGCGGTGGCGGCGGGACTTATGGTCGCGCCCTTGTCGTTGCCCGCCGTCGCTGCACCGCAGGCGGCAGCCGCTTCCGACAACATGCAGTCGATGTCGGCCGACATGCCCTGCTGCCCCGACCAGCAGAAGAGCACGGACTGTCACGACTGCCCGCTCGTGGCGATGTGCATTCTGAAGACGGCGCAGGCTGGACCGTCCATGGCCGCCGCCCTCCCGCTGCGGTACGCCGTCCGTACCGCCCATCTCGTCACGGATGACGTGCTTGGTGACGGCCTCGACCGTCCCCCTCCCGAGCAGCCACCTCGAACCCTGGCCTGAGCGGCGCCTTGGCGCCGACTGCATCCGTGCGCTTGCGCGCGCGGATGACGCACGCCGCCTCGGCGGCGGATTCCAGGACATCGAGGACACAGACAAAATGAAGACGTTTAGCTTCGCGCGCGCCGTCCGGGCGGCGTTGATCGCTGCCGCCATCGGCGGCACCAGCACGGCCGCATTGGCCGACATCAAGGACTACAAGTTCGAGCTCGTCGATCAGTCGGTTCAGACCGGGCCCGACAAGGTCATCACCGTCAGGCTTGTGAACACCAAGACCGGCAAGCCGGTACCGGATGCCGTGATCTTTGCCAGCCGCTTGGACATGGCTCCGGACGGCATGCAGGAGATGGCGACCAAGGTCACGCCCATGCCGGGGACGGAGCCCGGCACCTACCGCTTCAAGGCGACGTTGGGCATGGCGGGACGCTGGCAGCTTTCTCTGGGCGCCAAGATCCAGGGCGAGACCGGCAGCGTCGAGAACAAGCTCGTCATCACGGCGCAGAAATGACCCGCGCCCTCACTGCAAGCCTGGCCGCCGCGTTGATCGCGGCGGCGGGCATCGCATTCGTTCTCGCCAGCCCGCAGCGGCCGGCGGCGCGAGCGGTCGCCGTGATCGGCCCCGCTGCGGCCGAAGAGAGCGGCGCGCCGATCTATTACCAGGATCCGGACGGCAAGGCATCGTATTCGCTTGTGCCGCGAAAGACGTCGGACGGCCGGGACTACCGGCCCGTCCCCGCTGGCGCCGACATCAGCTTCGACGATGAGCAGGCGGCAGCCCCGCCGCCGGCGGCAACGGCCGGTGGCTCCGGAGAGCGCAAGATCAAGTACTACCGCAATCCCATGGGCCTGCCGGACACTTCGCCGATGCCGAAGAAGGACTCGATGGGGATGGACTACATCCCGGTCTATGAGGGCGACGACAGCGACGACGGCTCGGTCAAGCTGTCGCCCGGCAAGATCCAGCGGACCGGCGTCAAGTCGGAGCGCGCAGAGATGCGGGTGATCCGGACCATCGTGAGGGCGCCAGGCACCATCGCCCTCGACGAGCGGCGGATTTCCGTGATCGCCATGCGCTCGGAGAGCTTCATCCTCAAGGTCGCAGACGTGACGACCGGATCGCATGTGGCCAAGGGCCAAGCTCTGATGGAGGTCTACAGCCCGTCGGTTTCCTCGGCTGCGGCCGAGTACCTGACCACCATCACCTCGAAGACGACGGCGAGCGATGTTCAGTATGGACGCGGCTCCCGGCAGCGCCTGATGAACCTGGACGTGCCGGACGCTGCGATTTCGGCCATCGAGAAGAGCCGAACCGTACCGACCTCGATCGCGTGGACTTCGCCGCGCGACGGCATCGTGCTGGAGCGCAATGCGATCGAGGGCATGCGCGTGCAGCCTGGAGGGGTCCTGTTCCGGATCGCCGACCATTCGATGGTATGGGCCCTGATCGACGTCGCCGAACGCGACCTCGGCATGATCGCCAAGGGTCAGCCCGTCACGGTGAAGGCGCGGAGCTTTCCGGGCCGCGAGTTCACAGGAAATGTCCAGGTGATCTATCCCGAGATCAACAAGGAGACCCGGACCGCGCGCGTGCGGATCGAGCTGCAAAATCCGGACCTGATCCTGCTGCACGACATGTACGTCGACGCCGGGATCGACACCGGCAGCGGTGAGGCCGCTCTCACGGTGCCCGAGAGCGCCGTGATGGACACGGGCAGCCGGCAGGCCGTTTTCGTCGATAGGGGGCAGGGTCGGCTGGAGCCGCGCGAGGTCAAGCTCGGCAATCGTGGCGGCGGCTTCGTGGAGGTCCGGGACGGCCTTGCGGAGGGCGACGCCGTGGTGGTCTCGGCGAACTTTCTGATCGATGCCGAAAGCAACCTGAAGGCCGCACTGAAGGGCTTCGCGGAGGAAGCGCAGCAATGATCGCCCGCCTCATCGGCTGGTCCGCCCGCAACCTGCTGCTGGTGCTGTTCGGGACCGGCTTCGCGGCCGCTGCAGGGCTCTATGCGCTTCTGCATCTGCCGCTCGATGCGATCCCGGATCTCTCGGACACCCAGGTCATCGTCTACACGGAGTACCCCGGCCAGGCGCCGCAGGTGATCGAGGACCAGGTCACCTATCCGCTCACGACGGCCATGCTGACCGTGCCGAAGTCGAAGGTCGTCCGCGGCTTTTCGTTCTTCGGCGTCTCCTTTGTCTACGTCATCTTCGAGGACGGCACGGACATCTACTGGGCGCGCTCGCGCGTGCTGGAATTCCTCAACGGCGCGAGCGCACGCCTGCCGGCCGGCGTGACACCCACGATCGGTCCCGACGCGACCGGCGTCGGCTGGGTCTACCAGTACGCCGTCATGTCCAAGGAGCTGAACCTCGCCGACACGCGCACGATCCAGGACTGGAATCTGAAGTTCGCCCTCGCCAAGGCCGAGGGCGTCGCGGAAGTCGCCAGCGTCGGCGGCTTCGTCAAGCAGTACAACGTGATCCTCGATCCGCAGCGGATGCGCGACCGCGGCATCACCATGCAGAAGATGCGCGATGCCATCCGCGCCAGCAACGCCGACGTGGGCGGCCGGACGGTCGAATTGTCGGAGTTCGAGTACGTCATCCGCGGCAAGGGCTACATCAAGTCGATCAACGACCTCGGCGACATCGTGCTGAAGACGAGCAACGGCACGCCCGTGCTGCTGCGCGACGTCGCACGGGTCGAGCTCGGCCCCGACGAACGGCGAGGCATCACCGAGCTGAACGGCGAGGGCGAGGTCGCCAGCGGCATCGTGCTGCAGCGCTTCGGTCTCAACGCGCTGGAGGTCATCCAGAACGTCAAGAAGCGCTTCCAGGAGATCGCCTCGAGCCTGCCGAAGTCCGTCGAGATCGTGCCGGTCTACGACCGCTCCAACCTGATCTACGCGGCCATCGATACCCTCAAGCACACGCTGTTCGAGGAAAGCGTCGTGGTCGCGCTGGTCTGCATCGTATTCCTGCTGCACGTCCGCAGCGCGCTGGTCGCCATCCTGATGCTGCCGGTCGGCGTCTTGATGGCGTTCGGCGCCATGAAGCTGCTGGGCCTCGGCTCCAACATCATGAGCCTCGGAGGGATCGCGATCGCGATCGGCGCCATGGTGGACGCGGCCATCGTCATGATCGAGAACGCGCACAAGCATCTCGAACGCGCCGAACCGGGCAAATCCCGGATCGACATCCTGATTGCTGCTGCTTCAGAGGTCGGCCCGGCGCTGTTCTTCAGCCTGCTGATCATCACCGTCTCGTTCATGCCGATCTTCACGCTGGAATCGCAGGAAGGCCGGCTGTTCAGCCCGCTGGCGTTCACCAAGACGTTCTCGATGGCGGCCGCCGCGCTGCTGTCGGTGACGCTGGTGCCGGCGCTGATGGTGATCTTCGTGCGCGGGCGGATCGTTCCGGAGCACAGCAACCCGATCAACCGGTTCCTGATCTGGATCTACCGACCGGTCATCAAGGGCGTGATGCGGGCAAAGACTCTGGTGATCGTGCTCGCGCTGGCCGCCCTCGCGGCGAGCATCTGGCCCGCGCGCCAGCTCGGCACCGAGTTCATGCCGAACCTCAACGAAGGCACGCTGCTCTACATGCCGACCACGCTGCCGGGCATCTCCGTGACGAAGGCGGGCGAGCTGATGCAGGCCCAGGACCGGATCATCCGGTCGTTTCCGGAAGTCGCCTCGGTCTACGGCAAGGCGGGGCGCGCCGCGACCGCCACCGATCCGGCCCCGTCCGAGATGTTCGAGACCGTGGTCAACCTCAAGCCGAAGCAAGAGTGGCGCCCCGGCATGACCGTCGACGGTCTGATCGCCGAGATGGACAAGGCGCTGCAGTTTCCTGGCGTCTCGAACGCCTGGACCATGCCGATCAAGGCGCGCATCGACATGTTGTCGACCGGCATCAGGACTCCGATCGGCGTCAAGGTCATCGGCACCGACCTGGTCGAGATCGACAAGCTCGCAAAGCAGATCGAGCAGGTCCTCAAGGCGGTGCCGGGCACCTCATCGGCATACGCCGAGCGCGGCATCGGTGGCTACTATCTGGAGGTCACGCCGGACCGGACCGCGATGGCTCGCTACGGCATCATGATTCAAGACGTGCAGGATACGATCGCCACCGCGCTCGGCGGACAGACGGTGACCACGACGGTCGAAGGCCGGCAGCGCTTCACGGTCAACATGCGCTATCCGCGCGATCTGCGCGACAACCCACAGGCCATCGCCAACGACGTGCTGGTGCCGATGCCCGCCGGCGGTGCTGTGCCGCTCGGCGAGGTCGCAAAAGTCGCGCCGGCGCGCGGGCCGACCTCGATCCGGACCGAGAACGGCCAGCTCGCGACCTACATCTACGTCGACATCCGTGACCGCGACCTCGGCCGCTACGTCGCCGACGCGAAAGCTGCCGTGCAAGCCAGCATCCACTTCCCAGCCGGATACTACGTCATGTGGAGCGGCCAGTACGAATATCTGGAGCGGGCCACCGCGCGGCTGAAGATCGTTGTTCCGGTCACGCTGCTCATCATCTTCCTGCTGCTGTACCTGAACTTCCGATCTATGACCGAGACGATGATCGTCATGCTCTCGCTCCCGTTCGCGCTGGTCGGCGGGCTGTGGCTGATGTGGTGGCTGGGATTCAACTTGTCAGTGGCGGTTGCCGTAGGCTTCATCGCGCTCGCCGGCGTCGCCGCCGAGACCGGCGTGGTCATGCTGATCTATCTCAATCAGGCGCTGGCGGAGATCAGGTTCAAGCGCGGCATGGAAGGTCGTGCGCTCACCCGCGGCGACCTCTACGATGCCGTCATGGAAGGCGCGGTGGAGCGCGTACGTCCCAAGATGATGACGGTGGTCGCGATCATGGCGGGGCTGCTGCCGATCATGTGGAGCACCGGGACAGGCTCGGAGATCATGCAGCGCATCGCGGTGCCGATGATCGGCGGCATGATCTCCTCCACGCTGCTGACATTGATCGTGATTCCGGCGATCTTCGGCCTGGTGAAGGGCTTCGGACTGCCGCGCGACGACGGCCGGGCTCCACCGCCGGTCCGCAACCCGATCAAACGTCTCAAACCTGTTCCGGAGCCAGCTGAATGAGGTGAACCATGATGCAGGACATGATGCCGGGGATGATGTGGGCAATGGGACTTCTGTGGCTGCTTGCGATCGTCGTCCTGGTCCTCGCAGCCGCTGCGCTGATCAAGTATCTCCGTTCCTGAACATGCCGGTGTGAGGCCTCAGGAACGCAACGGCACGCGGGTTAGCTTTCGGACGCGCGCGTCGCCGGTGCGGGCTGGCCCGATCTCGACGCTCGGATATGCCGGCGTTTTGGTCTCAGCCCGGCCGATTGCGGTGACAGTGCACTAATTGCATGGATGAATAGAATGCACTGTCACCGAAATCGTTCGCTCTACAACGTCGGCGATCTCTCCGCCCAGGCCTTGGTGGCTTGGCAGATTTCCATCGCGCGGGCGTAGGCGGGCCGCGTCGTCGTCCGGGCGAGATAGGCACGCTCGACCGAGCCGGGGGTATAGTTGCTGGTTCGCAGACCAAGCAGGAGAGCGTAGCTCACTGAAATGTCGGCAGCAGTGAACCGGTCTCCGGCGAGGAATGGACGATTGGAGAGACGCTGGATGACCAATCCCAGCCGGCTCTGAAAGGTCTCTAGTGCCCAGCTTGTCACCCGGGCGTTTCGCTCTGCTTCCGGCGCGAGTGCGCGACCGACGAAGACGGCGTTCATTGGCCCGGCGAGCCCAGCCTCTCCCAAATGGAGGAATTGCAGATAGGCGGCGAAAGCCGGATCATCCGGGGCGACGGCGAGCGGGCTCGGCCCGCGGCGGGCGAGCAGGTATTCGAGGATCGCGATCGATTCGACCATGATCGTCTCGCCGTCCTGTAGCGCCGGGATAAAGCCGGCGGGGTTGATCGCAAGAAAATCGGGATCGTTCTCGACGGCGAGCAGATCGACCGGGCGCAGCCGATAAGCCAATCCCATTTCCTCGAGCAGCCAAACGACACGGAACCCACGACCTTCACCATAGACAGTGAGCATAATTGAGCGTCCTCACGTTGGCTCAAACGCTTTAATTCGCACGAGCGAGATTACTACATGCTGCTATCGCTCGGACAGTGCGTAGGGCGGATTAGCGTCAGCGTAGTCCGCCATTTCACTCTGAGACGATCAACCGACGCGACCGCGGGACGCGGCCCGCGGTGCCCCATCAACTGACATGTAGCTGCACCGCGTCTACGGAAGCGATGCGCCAAAATCAAAAGAGCTTCTATGGATTTGCGAGGTCGCAGAAGTTATGCTGTGCAACTCACAAGTTCCCTGCCTGGCGGTGAAGACGAAGGATGACCGACGACGACATTGAGATACGTCGCCTCGCCCGGGAGGATGCTGTCCTCTATCGAGACATTCGACTGGAGGCTCTCCAAGCCAACCCGGAAGCGTTCGGTAGCACCTTCGAGGTTGAAGATGCCCAGCCGCTGAGCTTGTTCTCGGACCGGCTCGGCAGCTCTATAGTGCTCGGCGCGTTCCGCGATGCAGAACTCCTCGGCATTGTCGGCTTTGCTGTCCAACAGGGCCAGAAGGAAGCTCACAAAGGCACGCTTTGGGGAATGTACGTTCGACCATCCGCAAGGAATGCCAAAGTCGGTCGACGTTTGGTCGAAGCGATATGCAATCTTGCCCGTCAGCAGGTTGAGCTGATCCAGCTCAGCGTTGTGGTGGACAATCAACATGCGCGGAGTCCTTACGCGAGATTGGGCTTCCTCGAGTACGGCGTGGAGGAGAACGCGTTGAAGCAAGCTGGCCGCTACTACGACTCAGTTCTTATGGCGAAGGATCTCTCGCGGCCCTGAGTTATTTTGCAGGGCAATCGCATATGGTGTGCACGATGCGGCGGCATCGGCAGTGGGCTCCCTCTCCCGCTTGCGGGGAGGGCGGGGTGGGGGTGTCTCCGCGTCGGGATTGGTGAGGATTGCGGTGAACGTCCCAGCGTGGTGAGAACCCTCACCCGCCGCGCTCGGGACGATGCTTCGCATCGCCCAGGGCGCGTCGGCCTCTCCCACAAGCGGGAGAGGCGGAGCAAGCTCGCGGACTATTCCGTGAAATCCATATGCGATAGCCTGCTGGGCAACGGTAGGCATCCTCTCATCATGGCAGTCTCCGTTCCCGCATGAAAAAACCCGCGGTGGATTTCTCCGCGCGGGTTTCTACGAATTTCTGATGATGCCATTCTGCCAGTGTTTTGCCCGACGTGTCAAAGCGAAGTTTTGCGCCGGGCGAGTGCGGCCCATCCGCTGATGAGCGCTCAAGCATGATCCGGACAAGTGCGAAGCGGTTTTCCGGAAGGATCATGCTCCAAACAACAAGGGCCCAATGATTTCAATAACCCGGCTACTGTGCATGGGGTTGTTTTCAGCTTTTGTCTTGAGGGCGTCTCAACGCCCGCGCGTCAGCGCCGGCCGCGCGGCGCCTCGGCCTTGGCGGGCGCTTCGGTCTGCGGTGCGCAGGTGGCGGCGTTAAGCGTCGCCTGCGCCTGCGGCATCAGGCCGGGCTCGGCGGCCAGCGCCTTCATCACGATCAGGCCGGTGGTCGCAGGGGAATCGATGATCAGGCGGTCGGCCGCGGTGATCTCCTCGTCCTCGGGCAGGGCGTCGTGCTGCGCTTCCGTCATCAGGTCGAGCTCGATCACCTTCTTGCCGGCCGAGCGGTCGTTGATGGCGTAATAGGCGATCTCGTTGCGGGTGTAGAACGACACCGACGTATAGGACTGGCTCACCGGCACGGTGAGCTTGAGCGGCCCGCCCGAGAGATCATAGCGGCAGATCGCCAGCGCAAAGGCCGGGTCCATGAACGGCATCGGCGAGGTGTTGGGATCCGCGAGCGGAAGCTGCGTGACGCTGTTGAGCCTGGTCATCGGCGTCAGCCGCGAATAGGCGTCCTGGGTCGCGATGCGCGGCAAGGCCAGCACGCTGACGAGATGGACCACGAGGCCCAGCACCACGGATTACGGTGAGCACGTCACCCCAATAGCAACAATGATCTGGCCTACCATTGCCATTCTTGAGAGCTAGCGTCAGCTCGTCGTATTGGTCGAATTTGGCGGCCAAATTTGATCGAGAATTATGCAAACGACGATGATCGCACCAGATACGTAAAAACAACCCTGGAGCAAAAATAGCAGATCGCTTAGATTTTGAGTGATATAGATTACGACGTTTTTGACGACATAAGGGACGGTTCGACCGGAAGAAAGATCGGGCTGCCGCGGTGAGTCGAAGTACAATAACTCGATCATTGCGCGCAAAGCTATTGTGGCGGCAAGCGATAGCAACGCTCCAGTTAGGACAGCCCTTCTGATTTTTCTCATTGAAGGCCGCTCTGTCGGTTCTCTGCTATTTGATGAGCCAGGTGTTTGTAACGCCTGCAGAAACAGATGCACCAAGTCCGGCACCTACAGTCACGCCGACCCCGGAGACCTGTCCGTTCGCGCTCGGCCCTCTGGTGTAGTCCACGGATCCGCCGAAACCAGCGCCACCGTGGGCGCTAGCGTTCAAGAACGGGCCGGTTAGGTCACTAATGGTCTTAGCATTCGTCAGCCAGATATTGACGCCCGCATCCACACTGGCTCCGAACGTCACCCCACCGCCAGCAAAACTATAGAGGCCAACATTACCTTGGGTATCAATCGCTATGCCCAATCCCACAGGGACGTTAAATCCAAACGGAAGGCTTACGCTTCCTGCGAAACCAAACTGAAACGTGTAGAGTCCTAGCGGATCCGCGCGGTTGAGTGGATCATTGCTAACATAAGCATAGAGGTTGGCACGATTGCTCGTTCCATTGCTACCCGGCTGCGGGTTGTCCGTAAGAGTTCCTAGGGGGTCAGGCTGCATAAAGCGCCCCCAAGCGGGATAGTACATACGTGCGCGGTAGTAGTAGAGCCCGTTGGTCTCTGAGTCGATGCGCTGGCCGGTATAGCCAAACGTTCCGGCGATGGTGGCATTCGCACTCTTGCCATAGGGCAGGTAGTTCTGCCGCGTGAATATCCCCGTTCCCGAATCGAGCGTCGCCAATACCGAGCCCTGGATATCCGGAATCATCGTCAGTCGTGCATTGCCAACGATATCCGTCTGATTCAGCACATCGTTGGTGCCAGACCCGTAAGCATACCAGCGCAGCACCGCCCCAGTCGATCCGTCATAGTCCAGCACGATGCGATTGTCCGCGTCAGCAACCGAGATCGTCGTGCTGAGGCTGGCCGTCTTGGACTTGCGTCGACCCTGGGAGTCGTAGGCGTAGGTCGCGGTGTTGCCGCCACTGGTCGCCGACGTGAGGCGGTTCTCGGCGTCGTAACCGTACGTGAAGGTACCGTCGCCGGTGAGATTGCCGTTGGCGTCATAGCTGGGCGCGACCGCGCCTACGATCACGTATTGATTGGCGGCGTTGCTGCCGTAGTTTACCTGGCTCGGTGACGCGGGAGGATAATACCACCAGCTGTTGTCAGTCACCGTCTGGGCAGTGCGTTGGTTTGCACTGTTGTACGTGTGTGTGAATGTTACATTGCTGGGGGCGGGAACGGTGAAGGTCTGGGCCGGATTCCAATTCACGCTCGCCAGCCGATTGATCTGATCGTAGCTGTAGGAGGTGATGTAGGACACCGGCGTACCCGGCGACGGCGGTACTGCTGCCGTGATCGCTGCGCTGTTGTCGATTATGCTGGTCTTGCGCCCCGCGAGGTCGTAGCGAAACCAGACGGCCGGCGACGCCGAACTGGTCGCGGCGCATGCGGTCGACGAGGTTGCGATGGTCTTGGTGCAAACCCGGTTGAGCGTATCGTATGAGAAACTGATCGTGCCGCCCGCGCGCGTGGTCCGGGCGAGCACGTTGTCGTCGGCGTCGTAGCTGCTGGCCTCTGTCGGATGGGTTCCGGTGCTGCCGATCGGATACGTGATCAACGACAACCGGTCGAAGCCATCATAGGTATAGGTTGTGGCGTTGCCGCGAGCGTCGGTAAAGCTCGCCAGTTTGCCGTTTGCCGTGTAGGCATATTGTTCTGCGGCATTACCGGTGTTGTCGACGACTTTCGTGAGGTGGCTCAGCGCATCGTAGCTGAAGCTCATCACGCGACCGAAGCTGCGCGATATCGGCTGAGTTACCGATTGTAGCCGGTCGTCCAGATCATAAGTGCTGGTCGTCGTATTGCCATTGGCATCGGTAACCGATTTGACCTTGCCAGTTGGCGTATAGCCAGTTCGGGTGACCTGATTGCCTCCTGCGTTGGTGCGCGTCACCGAAATCAGGCGTCCGTCCGCGTCGTAGCCATTGCTTGTCTGGATCAGGCTGGTACCGAAATCGAACGGCGCTGGTGCGGTGGTCGCTAGCAGGCGCCGTGCCGCATCGTAAGTCATTGTTGCCGTGCGGCCATTGGGATCGGTCTTCCCCACGAGATTACCGATCACATCGTAATCGTAGCGCGTCGTGAGGTTGAGGTGGCCGCTTCCGTAGTCCGCAACCGATGCAATCAGATTCTCAAATGAATCGTACTGAGAGCTCGTAACGGTGCCGGTCGGATCCGTGGTCAGAATGAGTTTCCCGTACGCGTCATAAACCGACGTTGTCGTCGCATTCAAATGCGGCGCGAAACCTGCGTCAGCGACGGTCTGGATCAAGTTGCCCTTTTGGTCATATTGAGACGTGGTGATTAGACCAAGAGGATCGGTTGCCGAGGCGACCTTGTTGAACTTGGGATGATATGTAAAGCGCTGCGTGGTCGATGGAAGGGGCGAGACTGGCTTCTTATTGCGCGTGATAGTCGCAATGTTGTTGGCCCAGGCATTGACGAGGGCGTCATAGGTGTAAGCCAAATTGTTGCCTTCAGGCATCGTGGTGGAAATAAGCCGGTCGAGCCCGTCGTAGCGGCTGGTCGTGACACGATCGAGCCCTGCGATGTCCTGAATGTCAAATTGCACTTTGCCGCGCGGATTATAGTAAAGGACATGGCGAGTACCCAAGGGGTCATCTTCTTCGCTGCGGTATCCGGCAAAATAGTAATTCCATCGGGCACCGTTCGCGTTAGCTTGGCTCGCAATCCGCCCCAGCGTGTCATAGGTATTGGTAACGAAAGCCGACCCTTGCAAAGATGGATAAAAGATTTGCGTGAGTAAGCCCGGGCCTGCGCCCTGACCCGTGTACGAAAGTGTGGTGAGTTTTCCCGTCGGGTCGGTGTAGGAGCTGAGATTATTTTGCCCGTCATAGGTGTAGGAAATTGCGCGACGTGCACCATCGTTGACCGAGGCAATCTGGTTGGAGGCATTATAGCTGAGAGTTAGCGAACGGCCGAGATTGTTGGAGATGGATGTCAGCTGCGGTGGCGTCGCGCCGTTGTACGCAAAGCTCACGTTTACGCCCGACGGGTTGTTCCAAGCAGCGATACTTCCATTCGTGTTAAAAACGAACGCAGCACTGTCCTTGTTTCTGAGAGTGTAGATACCGCCGGAGAGGGCAAGCCTATCGCTGGAGCCTAACTGCGGATTGTAACTCCCGTCCGCCAACCGTATGAACTGCTCATTCTGCGAGCCCATGGAGATGTTGACGGTGTTATTGATCAACTGATCCATGAACCAGCGTTGGGACAAGCTGGCGATTACAAGCTTGCCAAGGGGCTTTGTAGCGTCGCTGAACAGGTCTTGCGCGACATAGATGGCGGCGATGGCCGCCGCTCCATCGATTGGAGAATCCTGACCAAGCCCTTTGAGGCCGTCACTGTTAACCGTTGCGCTAATGGCAAAATTATGGGTCCAGCCATGTCCGAGCGGACCAGCGTTGTAGCGACTGTTGGAGGTATAGGAACGGCTAAATGTTAGACCGTATGGAAAGCTATCGGAACCGAACGCGATGTCGTCGTGATCGTAGAGGTATGCGCCGGTTGAAAGATCAATGGGGTCCCGACTTACGAACTGTGTCGGAGGAGGAAGCGGCGGAGTGGTGTTCTGGACCAGCTGCACGAAATCCGCTGGCGAGATTGATTCGTCGGGATATCCTCCTTTGAGATTCGAAGATATTCTATAGGTGATAGTCTTCGTTCCTGCTGCGCCTACTCCGATCCCGAGGTATCCGACGCCCGTCCAACCGTTTTGTGTGATGTCACCTCTTTGCGGCAATATTACGCGGAACCCATTGTTAATGTATGTGTTCTGGATTGTATTGAGATCGGCAGCACCATAGTTGCTCAGCAACGGCTGAACCGTCGACCAGTTGCTAGAGGTCGCGTCATAAATGACAAGATTGGAGCTGTTTGCAATGTCCAGCAGCTTGACAGTCGACACCGCACCAACGTTCTGCTTTGATAGATTTTGATCCAGCGTACCCCACTCGAGAGCGCTTGAATTTCCGCCGATGGTGAAGGCCGCGGTATCGACACGATTTGTATCGTTCGTAAGGCTAGAGATGCCGGCGAATTCACCGGGCATGTCGATGTATGGTCCCGTTACTTGGCCGACGACCCCAACCGCAGAATGTATCACGGTCGTTGAACCGACGATGCGGTCCACTACTTCTCGATTACCCGAAACTTGAGCCAACCAAGCGTAGCCGATCATATTTAGCGTTTCGCCAAGCACCGCTTCCGAATTGACACTGCCTCCGGCTGCTTGATTTGCCTGAAGCTGCTGGCGGTGGAAGTCGAGCATGCCCCGGCCGGTAAAATCCCAGCCGTTGACGATGGCGTAGGTGAAACCGTTGCCAGCCTGTACAACGTTTTGGAACGTGAAGATGTTGGTATAGTTTACGCCGCCAGACGAACCGCAGGCTGCGCTCGCGCTTCCCGACGTGGCAAAGCAAAATGGAAAGTCGACGCTGTACGTTATCGTTGCGGCATTGGCGGTCCCGGTTCCTTGCAGGACGCCATCGAGATAGAGCATCGGCTGCGCGGCGGAATTGTAGACAATGCTTAGCCGATGACCATAAATTTGATCGGCGTAGTAGGTTTGATCAACGCCGCCGACCTGAATTTCAATCGCTGTTCGATACAGGCTGGGAATATCACCGGTCCATACTTGAGGTGTATCTCCAGGCGTCTCGTAAGGCAGGGTGGTGCTTGGCGAATAAGGTTGCGTGATCGGCTGAATGTACTTCCCGCCAATCACATCCTTGAGTGTGGCGGCCGGCAAGTTGGATTTGATAAAGCTTACAAGGTTGTTCGCATAGCCTGTCAGGGCGTTGTTGATATTGGCGCCGTTCACCGACTGAATGGAATTTGAGGTGATTGTTGAACCGCTCTCAGCAAGCGAGAGGAAGCTCGATTGACTATAGTTCATCGCGGAAGCGAGATTGATGCCGGCGGTGAGCGTAGTGTAAGTCTTAAAGCTGGGGTCGAAGACGAAGGTCTGCGTGCCCAACGATCCACCTGTTGCTGATACCCAAACGTGAGGTAGATTCGCGGCCGAAAACGAGACGTTGCAATTCGGGATCGAAATCGGAAAACCACCTTGCCGCATTAAATTTGCGAACGGGCAGGCGGTGCTGGTGTCTATTCCGAGCCAGTTGTTGAGTTGGGCGATGGAGAGGGTGATGCTGCCATGGATGTAGTTTGCCGTGTATCCGGACTGGCGCAGCAAGGCAACCATCAGCGCAGCTTGGTCAAAATCATTACCGCGACCGTCGAGAAGGGCTCCGAAAGCTCCCTTCTTGACTCCATAGATTGGACTATAATCGATATTCGAATAGACGTATTCGTAAATGAGGTTCACGTCGTACTTGAGAGCGCGTGCCAACTCGGGGATCGAGCCCGGAGCGGGTACACCTGGTTGTGCTATTAGCGTAGGGCTTGCACTACTGGCTGCCGTCGAGATTCCTAGGAGCAGCATTAATCCAATTGCCAGACTTCGAAGGTTGCAGCCTAGCGAACACGCTGAGATTGGCATGGTAGTTCCTATGGGCGCTGTATTGCCGGTGGTGTGATTGCCTGTGCTGGCAGAGGGGTGACCTCGGCGGGCGGATGGGCCGCTTGAGCCGCCTCTCGTTTCTTTAGGAACGCTTCGCGCTCGGCCGGCGTATCTTGGCGGATTTGGAATTGCGCCGGAGCTGGTGTGACAGCGGATGTTGCCTGATCGGGCGGCGGCGGCGCGTCGGATTTGGGTGTTGACTGGGCTACGGCAGTTCCAAATGCGCACAAGAGGACAACAAGCGCTCCCGCGCCCAGCGCACTGGCAGAATACAGGGCCCACTTGCCGCGATTAAAGGAGTTCATGCCCTACCTCTGAAATAAAGGCCTTCTGCAAGTCTTGGGCGCAGTCATCGCTGATTGTCCCCGATCAAGGTCCCCATTTCGCGCCGCCGCTGGTGTTCCAGTTGAAGCATCCCCACACGCCTGTCGCGCCGGCAGCCGCGACGTTAATGCTCTCTGAAAGCCTATTTCCGTTCGGATCGTAAGTGTAAGCGATGCAGACTCCGGTATCATAGCTGGCCGTGGAGACCCGCCCCAGTGCATCATAAGTGTAGGCGACAGATCCGTTGGCCGCATGGATGAGCGTCGATATCCAGATTGTCGAGGCGAGGCAAATGACGCCCACGACAATCGGACGACGCAGCGTTATTCGAGGGTGCGTGACATTCATCGATTGGCTCCATCTTGCCGTTTGGGCAGGGCAGGCGTGAAGTCGTGTGGTGTGTCTGTTTTCGAATCTCTAGCCGAACCACCAGTGCCCAGATCTTGCCTGGGTGCGAGCTTCATAACGTTGCGAACATTCTCTGCAAAAATAGTTGCATGCGTTGCTAGCACAATCAACCTAAATGAGATAGTAAGGAAAAGCACAACCGATAAATGAATGTGAACTAGGGAGACTGGGAATCATCCGCAGTGTTGCCGTCGCCTTCCTCGTTTGGTTCGCTCTCGCGAGCACTGCATCGGCGCAGACGGCAAATTGCGTCGCCTATCCAAACAATCTAACCAATGGAACGAATGCCGACGCCACGCAGGTGATGGGAAATTTCAACTACGTTCTTCCGTGTGTGCGGGACAAATTGACCACGGCCCGCACATATTATGTTCGCACAGACGGCAATGACAGCAACACGGGACTGGTGAACACCGCAGCCGGCGCATTCCTGACTATTCAGAAAGCCATCAACGTTGCAGCCACATTAGACAGCAACAACTTTGATGTGACGATCCAGATCGCTCAGGGCCAGGGAGCCGTGACTTTTGCGCTTGGTACAGGTCTGGTCGCGAAATCGATGATTGGCGGTGGATCGATTATCATTGTTGGTGACGAAACTACGCCCGCAAATGTTGTACTCGATTGCGGCGCTACGAACGCCACAGGTCTCCTGGCAGATGCGACCAAGACGGTTTACCAAGTGCGCGGCATCAAGTTGACCGCTTCGGGAGCGGGAACGTCGTTTGGTCTCTATGCCTTTCATGGCGGATACATTCAGTTTCAGAACATTGTCATCGGCGCCGGCTGGCTTCAACAGATTCGGGCGGTAGACACGGGGCTGTTGACTGCAACTGGCAACTTCTCAATCGCCGGAGGTGCATCGGGCGGCGGAGCCGGCTCGGCGCTAGCGGCAGTCGCAGGCATCATTCGTGTTCAAGGCGTAACCATCACTATTTCCTCAGGACTGACCTTCGACAACTTCGTAGCCTCGAATACGAGTGGGGCGGTCCTCCTGGGTAGCGTGACTTGGGCGGGGTCATCGTTTTCTGGCGCACGCTATTCGCTTGTTGCGAATGGTGTGCTCAACACGGGAGGACAGGCGACCACGTGGATCCCCGGCAACGCCGCCGGAACGACGGCAACGGGTGGTCAATACATATAGATAGCGCCGTATTTCCGTCCGAAGGAGGTCTAACACCCGCGACGGATTGCTCCGCGCGAGTGTTAGGAATTTCCGATGATGCCACTCTGCCAGTGTTTTGCCCGACGTGTCAAAGCGGAAAAGTGCGGGTGAGCAGGGGATGCTTCGACCCTGCAAACGCGTGCTTTGGCACGACGTCAAAATTGCCAATCGCTTCAATGCCCCCGCTACTGTGCATGGGGTTGTTTTCAGCTTTGGTTTTGAGCGGGGCCCAACGCCCGCGCTTCAGCGCCGGCCGCGCGGCGCTTCGGCCTTCGCCGGCGCTTCGGTCTGCGGGGCGCAGGTCGCGGCGGCCAGCGTTGCCTGCGCTTGCGGCATCAGGCCGGGCTCGGCGGCCAGCGCCTTCATCACGATCAAGCCGGTGGGTGCAGGGGAATCGATGATCAGGCGGTCGGCCGCGGTGATCTCTTCGTCCTCGGGCAGGGCGTCGTGCTGCGCTTCCGTCATCAGGTCGAGCTCGATCACCTTCTTGCCCGCCGAGCGGTCGTTGATGGCGTAATAGGCGATCTCGTTGCGGGTGTAGAACGACACCGACGTATAGGACTGGCTCACCGGCACGGTGAGCTTGAGCGGCCCGCCCGAGAGATCATAGCGGCAGATCGCCAGCGCAAAGGCCGGGTCCATGAACGGCATCGGTGAGGTCTGCGGATCCGCGAGCGGAAGCTGCGTGACGCTGTTGAGCCTGGTCATCGGCGTCAGCCGCGAATAGGCGTCCTGGGTCGCAATGCGCGGCAGCGCCAGCACGCTGACGAGATGGACCACGAGGCCCAGCACCACACCTGCAACGATGGTGAACAGCAGCCGGATCATGAGCAGCCCACCGTCGAGATCGTGGGCATCGGCGCATCGCGCTGGGTGCGCGTCGCCACGCCGACAGGGGTGTCGTAGAGGCGGAACATCAGCGCGTAGCGTTCGATGCCGCCGGTCGGCAGCCAGTTGCCGGCGCGGGAGCGCGAGGCGATGTGGATCTCGAACGAGCCGTCGGACTGGCGCACGATCTCCTGGCTGGTGAAGCCGTAGCGCTGCAGCGAGTTGGCGACGAGATGACCCTTGCGGTCGTACAGCGTCAGCGTCCAGAACCGCGCCGGCGGCGTCACGCCGGAGACGACGACGTCGCAGCGGCCGTCGAGCGCCTTCTTCTTGCCGTCGGCGGTCGCGGTGAAGGCGACGCCGTCACCGGTGCCGATCGGCAGCTCGCCGTTGCGCACGATGGTGGCGCGCGAATAGGGATCGACGTCGGCGGTGCCGGTGCGGGGGCGGGCGGTCCAGGGGCCGATGGTCAGCGCGCCGATCTCGGTGCCGCGTGTCGTCGTCATCCAGGTCGCGCCCAGGCCGACCACGGTCGCGAGCAGGAGGGCCGTCAATGTGCTCAGGATCAGCCGCACGGATCAGATCAGTTCTTGCGCGGGGTGGATACGTTCGCGTTCTCCTCCGCCGCATAGTTCTGCGGGAAGGCGAGCGCGCTGTTCGACGATGCCGGCTTGGCCTGCTGGCTGTCGTTGGCCGTCGATTTGGTCGCGGTCCTGGCGGCGTCGTCGAGCAGCTTCTCGACCCGCACCAGGACGTCGGCGCCGCGCTTGGTCAGCACCGGCGGCGGACCGGGCTTGGTCTCCAGCACCTTTGGCGCCGCATTGGCCTGTGCATTGGCAACTCGTTCCGGCGGCAGCTTCTGGCCCATGCCGATGCCGGGAATTTCCCGGACCTCGACGCCCTGATGCGCTGCGACCATGATGTCGTGCCAGGTTTGCGCCGGCAGCGAGCCGCCGGTCATGCGGTTGGTCGGTGAATAGTCGTCATTGCCGTACCAGACCGCGCAGGTGAAATTACCGGTATAGCCGACGAACCAGGCGTCGCGATAAGCGTTGGTCGTGCCGGTCTTGCCAGCGGTCGGAATGCCGTCGAGGGCTGCGCGGCGCGCGGTGCCTTCGCTGACGACGTGGCTCATCATGCCGGCCATGTCGGCGGCGATGTTCGGCGGAATGGCCTGCTTCGGCTTCGGGCCGTCGCGGTCCCAGCGCCAGACCAGATCGCCGGCGCCGGTGCGCACTTCGAGCACCGAATGCGGCGTCACCGACTTGCCGCGGTTCGGGAAGGTCGCATAGGCCACGGCATGCTCGAGCACGGTGACCTCGTCCGAGCCGATCGGCAGCGACGGCGTATCGGGCAGGGGGGCCTTGAGGCCGAACCGGCGCGCGACCTCGACGATCTTGGCGCGGCCGATCTTGGCCGGGTTCGGCGCCTTCGGCTGCTCCTTCTGGCCGATCGCGATCGACAGTTTTACGGGCACGACGTTGATCGAGCGCGTGATCGCCTGCGTCAGCGTCACCGCGCCGGAATAGGAATGGCCATAGTTCTGCGGACACCAATTACCGATGCAGACCGGGCCGTCGACCACGATCGAGTTCGGCGTGAAGCCGTTCAAGAGCGCCGTGGTGTAGACGTAAGGCTTGAACGACGAGCCGGGCTGGCGATAGGCATCGACGGCGCGGTTGAACTGGCTCGCGCCGTAATCGCGGCCGCCGACCATGGCGCGGATGCCGCCGTCGAGATCGGAGACGACGGTCGCGGCCTGCGTCGCGTGATAGTCGCGGCCGAACTGGCGCAGCTGGTTCTCGATCGCGTCCTCGGCGGCCTTCTGCACGTTGGCGTCGATCGCGAGGCGAACGACGAACACGCGCTCGGTGTAGGACTTCGGGAAGGTGTCGACCAGCTTGCGCATCTCGTCGAAGGCGTAGTCGAGATAGTAGTTCGGCGACGCCTCGTCGCGGCGGTCGACCGCGAAGGCCGGATTGCGACGGGCGCCGAACACCTGGCCCTCGGTCATGAAGCCGGCATCGACGAGATTGTCGAGCACGACGTTGGCGCGGGCACGCGCGGCGGGCAGGTTGATGTGCGGCGCGTATTTGGTCGGCGCCTTGAACAGGCCGGCGAGCATCGCAGCTTCCGCCAGCGTCACATCGCGCGCCGACTTGTTGAAGTAGAAATGCGCCGCACCGTCGACGCCAAAGGTGCCGCCGCCCATATAGGCGCGATCGAGATAGAGCTTGAGGATCTCGTTCTTGCTCAGGCGCCATTCCAGCCAGACCGCGAGGAAGGCCTCGTTGATCTTGCGCTCGATGGTGCGCTCGTTGCTCAGGAACAGGTTCTTGGCGAGCTGCTGCGTGATCGAGGAGCCGCCCTGGCGGACGCCGCCGGCCTGGGCGTTGGTGACCAGCGCGCGCGCGGTGCCGGCGATGTCGATGCCGAAATGCTCATAGAAGCGGCGGTCTTCGGTCGCCAGCGTCGCCTTGATCAGGACGTCAGGAAAATCTTCCAGCGGAATCGAGTCGTTGTGCTTGATGCCGCGGCTGCCGATCGGATTGCCGTAGCGGTCGAGGAACGTCACCGCCAGATCGGACTTCTTCAGCCAGTCCTCATCCGCGGTCTCGCGGAAGGCGGGGATGGCGAGGATCAGCATCAGCACCATGCCGCCGAGGCCGAGCGTCGCGGCCTCCGACAGCGGCTCGACGAACACCCAGCGCTTCCACCGCCCGACATAGAAGCGGTCCATGAAGGTCGAGTAGCGCTCGTAGAGCTCGCGGATGCCCTTGGCCGAGGAGAACAGCGAGGAGTCGATGCGCGCATCGAGGTCCAGGAAGAAGTTCCTGATACGGCTCTTCCAGTTGGATGGTGTGTTCTGGACCACCTAGAACCCTTGAGGCTCGCTTCGAAAGCGTTCAAGCACCCGGCCGGGGCGGCACCGAGACGTCTTGCGGGATTGTTGCGGCAAACCCAAGGCGCCCGTGTCGCGTCCGAGGGGACTTGCTGTTCTTCTAGCCGAGCGGGGCTTATAAACCAATGGTCAGGCTCGCAATTTTGAACAACAGGCCTAATTGAACCCCGGTTCATTACGGGCCTTCTGGGGCGTTGCTTGCGGCTTTAGGGCCGCGCGCCCTAGATGGCACTGGCCGCAGCTCTTTGGAATCGTATCAGTCGCATGACCGCAGCTCGCAAACGACCTTCAGACCAGGATGGATTCTTCTGGAAAACCAAGAAGATGGAGGACATGTCGCCGGCCGAATGGGAGAGCCTGTGCGACGGCTGCGGCCGCTGCTGCCTGAGCAAGCTCGAAGATGAGGATACCGGCGAGATCTATTTCACCGACGTCAGCTGCAAGATGCTCGATTCCTGCACCAGCGGCTGCAAAGACTACGCGAATCGCTTCGACTTCGTCCCGGACTGCGTTGTCATGACCCCCGAGAAGGTCCGCACGCTGCCTTGGCTGCCGCCGACCTGCGGCTACAGGCTCGTCGCCCAGGGTCGCGATCTCTATTGGTGGCACCCGCTGATATCAGGGGATCCCAATACGGTGCACGAGGCCGGCGTCTCCGTGCGCGGCCGGGTCTCGGGCACCGAGGAAGGGGTCCCGGACGACAAGCTCGAAAACTATATCGTGCAATGGCCGGGGCAGATCCCGAAACGAGCACGCCTGAAGCGACGCCCCAAGGCCTGATCACGGACCGGTCCGGTCTGCCATCTCAGTCAATTGTTCGGGATGACCGTGGTGCGGGATGCACCCATGCGCCGCGGTGCCTGCCTGAGAAGAACTTTGCTGTCTAGATTGGGTTCATAGAACGAATCCTTCGCGGCTTTGCACCGCAACACGCTCGATCTGATACGCCCGAATGAACAAGTTCGCACGGCAGAGCAGCCAATCTGCCGACATCCAGACATTGCCCGACGAGATCGCCGAGGAACTGACCCGCCTTCCGGGCGAGGTCATCAGCGCGAGTGACGCTCCTTCCCTCGCGCCGCCGGTCCCGCTGTCGCAGGACGAGGTCCGGACCATCGTACTCAGCCTGATGCTGACGATGTTCCTGGCTGCCCTCGACCAGACCATCGTCGCCACTGCGCTGCCGACCATCGGCCGTCAGTTCCAGGATGTCTCGAATCTCTCCTGGGTCATCACCGCCTATCTGCTCGCCTCGACCGCGGTCGCGCCGGTGTTCGGGACGCTGAGCGACATCTACGGCCGCAAGGCCATGATCATCGTGTCGCTGAGCCTGTTCATCGCGGGATCGGTGTTGTGCGCGATCGCGCCGAGCATGCCGATGCTGATTTTGGCGCGCGGCCTGCAGGGGCTCGGCGGCGGCGGCATCATGCCTGTCGTGCAGACCGTGATCTCCGACGTGGTGTCCCCGCGCGAGCGCGGCCAGTACCAGGCTTATTTCTCCAGCGTCTGGATGGTCGGCGGCATTCTCGGCCCCGTCATCGGCGGCGTGTTCGCCGAGCATCTGCACTGGTCGATGATCTTCTGGATCAACCTGCCGCTCGCAGCCGCAGCGCTCGCGCTGCTGCTGCCGAAGATGAAGAAGATCCCGGTGTTCCACCGCAAGCGCAAGGTCGACTGGCTCGGCGGCGTGCTGCTGATGGCCTCTGCCGTCGTCTTCATGCTGGTGCTGACCTGGGGCGGCACGCGCTATCCCTGGCTCTCGCCGACCGTGCTGTCGATGGTGGGCGGCGCCGTCGCGCTTGCGGTCACCTTCGTATGGCACGCGCGTCGCGCCGACGAGCCGTTCCTGCCGTTGCCGTTGCTCTCGGGATCGGTCGCGCCGTTCGCGCTGACCGCCGGCGGCTGCGGGTTAGGGGCCATCACCGGCCTCACCGTGCAGCTGCCGCTCTATTACGAGTCGGTCTACCACCTCAGTGCCAGCGAGGCGGGGCTTGCACTGATTCCGCTTGCGGCGGTCTCGACCTGTGGTGCGGCGATCGCGGGCCGCACCATGGCGCGCGCCAAGCATTACAAGCGTGTCGCCATCATCGGCACCTCCTGGGCCGCGATCTGCGCGCTCGGCCTCACGGTCACCACACTGCCGCTATGGGGCCTGCTGACGCTGATGGCCGCGTTCGCGCTCGGCCTCGGCACGACCTTCCCGGTCTGCGTGGTCTCGCTGCAGAATTCGGTCGCCCGCCCGCAGGTCGGCACCATCACCGGCGCGATGAACTTCTTCCGCTCGCTGATGTCCTCGTTCACGGTCGCTGCGTTCGCCGCCATCCTGCTGATTGCGCTCGGCGCCGATATTCCGCTGGCCGGCGAGCATCACGCCGCAGGCGCCATCCCGGCGATCCCCACCGAGGACATGCGGCACGCCTTCCGCTACGTCTTTGCGGCCGCGACCGCGCTCATGACCACCGCCTCGCTCTGCCTGATCATGATGGAGGAGCGGCCGTTGGCTGGACCCTCCACCACGCAGCCCGTCGAGATGGCGGAGTAGCGATCTCTATCCGCCACGATCAGGATCGTCGTCGAGATTGCCGACGCTCGTCTTCCGCGCTTTTGCCGCAAGCTGCTCCTTGAGCTTCGCCAGCGCATCAGCCGACCAATCATTGACATCGGTGACCGCGACCCAGGCATCGACATAATGCTCGGGCGCGTAGACATGGCCAAAGCCCATCGGCGTGTTGGTTGCGACCGCCATGTCGAGGGCGAGCTGAAGCATGGTGACGATCGGATACCACCTAAGCTCCGGTGACACGTCGGGGCCGCGCGGCGCATTCATCCAGGCCGGGGGGTGGTAGGCGTCGCGGTAGGCGAAGAATGTGATCGCGTCGCTGGCATATTGCAGATAGACGACGCGCATCGGGCCCCATGGCGCATCTGTGGGCACCGTCGGCCCGTTCTGGTTCATGAAGCGCACGACGCGGCCGTCGCGGAATTCAGGCAGCCACGCCGGCGAGCCCGGATTGCGGTTGTCGGTGATCGAGCGCCAGATGCGGCTTTCGAACGGCGCACCGCTCCACAGCGCGCCAGCAATGGGATCGCCGATCGTCTCGAACAGCTCGGCGGATTTTTCCGAGTTGAGGGCACCGAGGCTGAGCCCGTGCAAATACAGTTTTGGCCGCTTCTCCTTCGGCAGTGTCGTCCAGTAGCCGTAGATTTCCGCGAACAGCGCCCGCGCGGCTTCCGCGCCGTATTCGGGCTGAAACAGCAGCGACAGCGGGCTGTTGAGATAGGAATACTGCATCGCGACGCTGGCGACGTCGCCGTGGTGGAGATATTCGACCGTATCCATCGCGGACGGATCGATCCAGCCGGTGCCGGTCGGCGTGATGACGATCAGAACCTTTCGCTCGAAACCGTGCTGGCGTTTGAGCTCGTCAAGCGCGAGCCTGGCCCGCGCCTGCGCCGTGTCGCCGGCAGCGAGCCCCACATAGACGCGCACAGGTTCCTGCGCGGGCCGTTCCGTCACGGCACTGATCCCGCCTGCGGTCGGGCCCGAGGCAATGAAGCGGCGCCCCATGCGCCCGAGCTCCTTCCACTTCACGAGGGATGCCGGGCTTCCGGTCCGATTCGAGGCGGTCGGCTGCGGGCGTTCGGGCTCGAACAGGACATCGAGCTCGCGGAACGAAGAATCGAGCGCGTTGAACGCCGTGCGGATCAGGACATTGCTGGCGATTGACCAGAACAGCAGTGCTGCCACCAGCGCACCAATGACGTTCGCAACTTTTCGCGGAATGACACGCCCCGTGCGCGTGGCGAGGACGCGGGCGACAAGTGCGAACAGCCGCCCCAGCACCAGCAGCACCACGAACGTGATCAGGGCGATGATGCAGACCTTCACCGGATGCGCGGTCTCGACCGGCGCCATCTTCATGACACTGCGGATCGCATTCTGCCATGCGGTCGTGCGCCAGAGGGCGGCGATGACGACGAGCAGACAGCCGATTGCGACCAGCGCATTCGCAACAGATCTCGCGCGCGCTGACGGCTCGGGCAGCTCGAGATAGTGCCATAGCCGGCGCCACAGGACACCACTGAGGTAGCCGATCGCAAAGCAGCCGCCGGCCAGCGCCCCTTGCGTGAGATAGCTGCGCGGGATCAGCGTCGGCGTCAGCGCGGCTGCGAAGAACAGCGCGCCCAGCATCAGGCCGACGCCGGACAGCGAGAGCAATTGCCGCCGAAAGAACCGCGCGAGACCAGTCAACCCATCCCCCGACTGACGCTATCCCTTGTTGTCCGCAAAACCGCCCTTCCGCGGCAGCACAATCGTGAACTCCGTGAACCGACCCGGCTCCGTCGCGACGTCGATCGTGCCGCCGTGCTGCTTGACCACGATGTCGTGGCTCATCGACAATCCGAGGCCGGTGCCTTCGCCGGCCGGCTTGGTCGTGAAGAACGGATTGAACATTTTCGCCTTCACGTCGTCGGGAATGCCGGTGCCGTTGTCGCGGATGCGGATCTCGATGCTGTCGCCGCGGTCGCGGGTGGTGGCGGTCACGACCGGCTCGAAAGTGCCGCCGCCGCTCTCCGCCTGACGCTTTGTCACCGCATAAAACCCGTTCGAGATCAGGTTCAGCAGCACCCGCGAGATCTCCTGCGGAAACAAATTTGCGGAGCCTGCGGCCGGATCGAGCTCGCGCTTCAGCGTCACGTCGAACTGCGGCTTCTCGGCACGCGCGCCATGATAGGCAAGGTTGAGGCTCTCCTCGACCAGCGCATTGATGTCGCTCAAGCCGTACTCGCCGCCGCCTTCGCGCGAATGCAGCAGCATGTTCTTGACGATGGAATCGGCGCGCTTGCCGTGCTGCACGACCTTTTGCAGATTGTCCTTCAGCATCCCGGTCAGCTCGTCGACGTCGTTGCGGACATCGTCGCCGAGCGGCGCGGGCGCGAGCACCTCGTTCAGCTCGTCCGTCAGTTCGGCCGAGAGCGCGGCGAAATTGTTGACGAAGTTGAGCGGGTTCTTGATCTCGTGCGCGATGCCGGCGGTGAGCTGGCCGAGCGAGGCGAGCTTCTCGGTCTGGATCAGCCGGTCCTGCGCGGCGCGCAAATCGTCGAGCGATTTCGCAAGGTCGCGCGTGCGGTCCTGCACCTCGTTGAACAGCCGCGTGTTCTCGATTGCAATCACGGCCTGGTCGGCGAAGGTCTTGAGCAGGCTGATAGCCTTGTCGGGGAAGGGGCCGGCTTCGGGGCGCGTCACGCCGATGGTGCCGATCGCAACGCCGTCGCGTAGCATCGGGATCACGAGGATGCTGCGATAGCCGCGCGTCCGCGCCAGCTCCCGCATCGCCTCCGTCAGGTCTGCCTCGTTCTGCATGTCGCTGCGGAATGCGTACGCACCGCTGGTCGCCACCCGGCTGTGAATGCCTGATGACGACAGCGGCGCCGGGAACGTGCTGAGCAGCTCGGCGTTGCCGGCCTCGTTGTCGGTGGTGAAGGCCGCCAGATGCAGCACGCCGTCGATGACGCGGGTGACGGTGGAGGAATGCCCGCCGACCAGCGCCTTGGCGCTGTCGGAGATCGCCTGGAACACCGGCGTGACGTCGGCGGGCGAGGCCGCGATCACCTTGAGGATATCGGCTGTTGCAGTCTGCCGTTCCAGCGCTTCCCTGGTGGCGTTGAACAGGCTGACATTCTTGACCGCGATCACGGCCTGGTCGGCGAAGGTCTGCAACAGCCGCACATGATGCTCGGCGAACGCGCCGGTCGTCCGCCGCGTCGCGATGATGACGCCTTTGGCCTCACCCTCGCTCATCAAAGGCGTGAACAGCATGCTGCGAAAGCCGCGGGCGCGGGCGATGTCGCGTGCGGCCGGCTCGAGCTCGGTGTCGGGCAGCTGAGTCGATTCGCCACTGGCCGTGAGCTGGTGGGCCGGAAACTGCGCCAACGGCACCGGGAACGATTCCTGCAGCACGCGATCGCCGGCCGGATCGCCCGGCGTGAAGGCGGCAAGGTGCGCGGCGCCGTCGATGTAGCGCAGCACGGCGGTGGAGAAGCCGCCGATCAGCCGGTTGGCGTTGGTGGCGATGGCGTCGAACACCGGCTGCACGTCGGAGGGCGAAGCCGCCATCACCCTCAAGATGTCGGCCGTGGCGGTCTGGCGTTCCAGCGTCTCGCGCGTGGCGTTGAACAGCCGCGCATTCTCGATCGCGATCACCGCCTGGTCGGCGAAGGTCTGGAGCAGCTCCACGAGATCGGGCGCGAATGCACCGGTCTCGGTCCGCGTGACGCTGATCATGCCGACGGCTTCGCCGCGGTTCATCAGCGGCATGAACAGCACGCTGCGGAAGCCACGCAGCCGCGCGAGATCGCGGTTGAGCTCCGGGACCTCGTCGGCTTCGCTGTCGGGAAACTGGATCGTCTCTCCGCCGCGAACCAGCGCAAAGGTCGGAAAATCCTCGATCCGCCGCGGGAACGACGCCTTCAGCCCTTCGTCGCCTTCCGGGCTGGTCGGCGTAAACGCCACGAGGTGCAGCTCATCGCCGATGAACTGGAGCACGGTGGCGGAGAAGCCGCCGAGCAGGCGCTTTGAGCTGGACGCGATCGCCGCAAAGACGGGGCGGGCATCGGAGGGAGAGGCGGCGATGGTGCGCAAGATCTCGGCGCTGGCGTTTTGCCGATCGCGCAGCCGCGCGGTCTCGGCCGCGGCGGACTGCAATTGCCGCTTGAGCTCGTCGATCCCGGCAGCATCGTTGGAAAGGCTGGTCATTCGCATTCCGGCTGAAGGCCGCGACATGCGCGGCACCAGGCCGGATTATCACATCTTCTGCGGCCGGAGCCAGCGCCCGCGGAGCTGCGGTTGCCTCACGTGCCCGGCCGCGACACCTCGGTCTCCTTGCTGGTGATGAACTCCAGCAGCACCGGCACGCCTTCCTGCGTCTTCTGGATGCCGCGCTTGATCGCGGGGATGATATCCTCCGGCCTCGTCACCCGCTCGCCGTAGCCGCCAAAGGCGCGCGCCATCGCGGCATAGTCGCCGGAAATGTCGGTCGAGCGATATTTCTCGGTCGAGATCGGCATCACCTTCAGTTCGATCGCCATCGAGAAGTTGTTGAGCAGGATCGACATGATCGGGATCCGCTCGCGCACCGCGGTCTCGAAATCCATGCCCGTGAAGCCAATGGCCGCATCGCCCCAGACATTGATGCAGAGCTTGTCGGGTTTTGCGAGCTTGGCGCCCATCGCGAGACCAAGGCCGTAGCCAAGCTGCGTCGTCTTGCCCCAGCCGAGATAGGACAGGGGCGTGACCGCCTTCCAGAACGGCGAGAGCTGGTCGCGCGGGCTGCCGGCGTCATGGGTGATGATGGTGTTGTCGATGTCGACGGTGTGTTGCAGGTCCCACAGCACGCGATAGGGGTTGAGCGGCGCATCGTTGCTGGTGAGTTTCGGCATCCATTTTGCGAGCCACTCCTTGTGCGAAGCCGCGATCTCTGCGGCGACTGCCGAGGCATCGCGATTCGACGTGACGGACTTGCCGATCTCCTCCAGCAGCGCATCGAGCACGAGACCCGCGTCGCCGACGAGGCCGATCTTCGCCTCCATATCCTTGTTGAGATGGTTCGGATCGAGCGTCGAATGGATGATGGTCTTGCCCTTCGGCATCGCGATGCCAAAACTGGTCTCGGTGAAGGAGCAGCCGATGCCGAAGACGACGTCGGCTTCAGCGAGGAATTTTGGCACCGCGCGCGGCACCGCGAGGCCGCCCGAGCCGAGCGACAGCGGATGCGTCTCGGGGAAAGAGGATTTGCCGCCGAGACTGGTGGTGACGGGAATGGCGAGCCGCTCGGCAAGGCGTTTCAGTTGCGGCCAGGCCTGCGCGTAATGCACGCCCTGGCCGGCATAGATCACCGGCCGCCTGGCGTTGACGAGCAGGCCGGCCGCTTCCCTGACATGCACGGGGTCGGCGCCATAGCGGGTGCGCAGCACCGGCGTGTAGTTCAGGGGCTCCGGCACATCCTCGTTCCACATGTCGGCGGGGATCTCGACGATGACAGGCCCGCCGCGCCCGTTCTTGAGCCTGGTGAAGGCGCGCCGGAAAATATTGGCGACCTCGGCGGCGAGGATGATCGGCTCGGATGATTTCGAGAACGATTTCATCGCCTCGCTGGAATTGAAGTTCGGCTCGATATGCGCAAGCCTGCGCTGATAGCCCATCGGCAGCACCAGCACCGGAACGGATTCGCCAAAACACTGCGCGACGCCACCCATCGCATTCTCGGCGCCGGGCCCGTGCTGCATGCAGAACGCGCCGATCGTGCGTCCCGACGTGACGCGGGAGATCGCATCCGCCATGTGCAAACCGACGCGCTCCTGGCGCACCATCACGGGGCGGATCTCGGCCTTCGCCGCGTGCTCGATCAGATGGTTGACGGGATAGCCGCAGAGGATCTCGATCCCCTCGCGCCGCATGATTTCCGCAATGGCGGTGCCGAGCTTCATGGCGTCTCTCTCCCTGTGGCGGGCCGGTTGGTCCGGCCGATTAGGGAGAGAGGATCAGGAAATGCCGGGAGGGTAAAGCGGCGCTTCGCACGCAGAAGGCTGCTATGCAGCGCGAGCGGGCCGCCGGACGTGGCGGGCGAGCGGCCTATCCTACCAAGGCCAGTGCGAGCAGACCTGATCCCAGTAACGCGACCCCGGCCACGGTTACGGCCAGAAAAGCGAGCGATGTGAATTCTTCGCGCATGGACTTTTAACCTGACTTCACCACGCTCCGACCATCACCAGAGTGGCGATGCTCAACAGCGAGCAACAGAGGATGATTGCCGGAGCGACGAAAGCCTGATGTGACTGCATTGTTGTCTCTCCCAATCAGAACAGTCGAGACAGTAGCTCGGCGACGTATTGCCGTGACTTCGTGATCGCTCGAAAGCGACTTCAATCCGGAGGTGGATTATTTCGTTCCGCGCGGCTGACGAAGTCTCTTCACGGTTTCGCGAGCGGAAAATTCCGAGGGAACCGCCTATTTGCAGCTTTGGCAGATCATCAGCTTGCGTTTCAACGCCGCATCTTCCCGGTCGATCGGGTCCTGTCCCGCGACGCTTTTTGTATCCGGATTGGTCTTGGAGTCCCTTGCTGCGCGTGGCTTCGTGGGGCGCGTCGCCTGATGCGGGGTGTCATTGTCCTCGACGGTGCCGGCGCTGAAGCCGTCATAGTCGACGGCTGGATTTGGCGACAATGAAAGTCCGTTCGTCGCCGGTGTCGAGGACCGATTGTCAGACGCTGCCGGCGAAATCCCAGCGCCCGCCCGCGGCGGCGATGCTTTGGGCGGAGCAAGCGAAACCGGCGGCGCGACTGACGTCTGCCCTGTCGCGCTGTCCTGCGACCAGACGCCAACAAACACGAAGCCAAGAACCAGCAGCGTCGCGCTTTTCATCCGTATCCTTCAAAAAGCTTTGGTTCAGCCATTGATAGCATGACTCCGAGCCGCGCCGTTGAAAATATACCAGCCCGTAGGACGGGTAGAGCGGAAGCGAAAGCCGTCCCTGCGCCCTTAAAAGTCGACGCGAGGATGCGGAGGTGTGTCTACAATTGGAAATGTCAGTTGTCAGAGCTGTGCCGCCTCTCCGCACGCCGTCATTGCGAGCGGAGCGAAGCAATCCAGAATCTTTCCGCGGAAGGATTCTGGATTGCTTCGTCGCATCAGCGCAAAATTGCTGCGCAATTTTGTCGCGAGCTTCTCGCAATGGCGGTGGAGAGACATGTCGCTCCACGCAGGTGGCTGTCAACGGCGATTACGCCGTCCCCACTCCACGCTGCGCTCGCAATCACGAAACTACTTCGTGGCTGCGCTGATCGAGTTGAACTTGTTGCTGAGGAGGACGCTGCCCGTGTTGGTCACGATGGTCACGATCGCAAGCGCGACGCCGGCGGCGATCAGGCCATACTCGATCGCGGTGGCGCCATTTTCATCGGCAAGAAAAGACCTAAGCAAAACCATCGCCAACTCCTCTTGATCCGATCCAATGTAGGCGCGCGGCGTTGTCAAACCGGTAAAGTGGTCGGCGCGCATTTGCGCGCGTCAAATAGGCCGGGCTCGAAATAGGCAAGGCTCGGCCGAACCTTGCCTGCTGTGTCTTAACGTAATAGCCGTTAAACGAAGGTTTCATTATCCAATTCAAATGAGGGGAAGCCGGCCCGCCTCAACTCCTGGTGGTGCGTTCCAGCGCGCCCTTGCGAGCGCGTCCCAGCGCAGCCGCGAGACAACCGACCAGATAGCCCACCACATGCGGCTGCACGCGCGCGGCAGTGTCGGCGATGCGCTCTTCCTCGGTCGTGTCACTCACGATGCCGATGTAGTTCTTTCTGGCGTCCTGCTGCGGCACGAAGGTGCGAACCCTGGCTCAATCGAACGCCGGACCATGGGGCGAGCAAGGGGAATCGGAGGTTAATTTTGGTTCCCGTAGGAATACTCGGTGCGACACGATGACATGATCGTGCGAAAGGGAAGCGCGCCGCTTAACGGATTGTTGAGGCTGTTCGTCAACCGATCGTCAAGCATGCCGGTCGCGGCTTATCCACGGCGGCCGTCCGTGTTCAACGCCCGCAGCATCCCAACGCGCGCGAACATCAGCCAGCCGCCGCCGGTTTCCGCCGCGTTGATCAGCATCTCGATCGCAGTCTGCCAGCGCGGCTCCTGCTGCTCGGCTGCGGGCAGCTGCATGATGAAGTCGGCGGCCTCTTGCAGCGTGCGGAGCCGGCGTCCGCCGCGCAAGTTGATCGGATCGTCGAACGGCGTCGACCAGGGCATGTCAGGCAGCCCGGTCGGTGAGGGGAGACGTCACGGCGCGATCGGTGATGCGAGGTCGTCAGCCGGCCTTCTTCGTCCGTGTGGTCGCGCGCACCGGTTTGTCGGCCTTCTTCGATATAGCTTCCTTTGCCGCGGCCTCCTTGCCGCCCTTGCCCGAGATCGGCAGCAGCATCTCGCGCTGGCCTTCGACGCGCTTCTTCGGCTTCCTGGCCTTGGCGGTATCCTTGGCGGTTTCCTTGACCGTCTCCCTGGCGACCTTCGCTGCGGGGGCTACATCCTTCTCGCTGGCGAGACTCTTCTTCAGCGCGTCCATCAGGTTGATGACGTTGCCGCCGCTCTTCGGTGTGGACTTGGCCGCGATCGGCGCGCCCGCGCGCTTCTTGTTGATGAGATCGATCAGCGCGCTCTCGTAATGGTCCTCGAACAGCTCGGGTTCGAACGCGCCGGACTTCTTCTCGACGATGTGCTTGGCGAGGTCGAGCATGTCCTTCGTCAGCTTCACGTCCTGGATGTCGTCGAAATATTCGCCTTCGCTGCGCACCTCGTAGGGATAGCGCAGCAGCGTTCCCATCAGCCCGGCCTCGAGCGGCTCGAGCGCGATGATGTGCTCGCGATTGGTCAGCACCACGCGGCCGATCGCGACCTTGTCCATGCTGCGGATGGTCTCGCGGATCACCGCATAGGCATCGTGGCCGACCTTGCCGTCCGGCACGAGATAATAGGGGCGGATCAGATAGCGGTTGTCGATATCGGTCTTCGGCACGAACTCGTCGATGTCGATCGTGTGTGTCGAGTCCAGTGCGATGTCGTCGAGCTCGTCCTTGGTGACCTCGATGTAGGTGTCGGTGTCGACCTTGTAGCCCTTGACGATGTCCTCGGAGGTCACCTCGTCACCGGTCTCGGCGTCGACCTTGAGATATTTGATCCGGTGGCCGGTCTTGCGGTTGATCTGGTTGAACGAGACCTTCTCGGTATCCGACGTGGCCGGATACAGCGCGACCGGGCAGGTCACGAGCGAGAGGCGCAAAAAACCCTTCCAGTTGGCACGGGGGGCCATGGGTTACTCCAAACGCAACAGGGACAGGCTTATGACGATACCATCGGGGAACACCGAATCCTACATGGGTCAGTGCGGAATCTTGCAACTGCGTTAACCAGCCGCTGACCGTGCGGTTCGGCCCGATCGACTGGCAAAAGACCGGAACATCGTATCGGATCGGGCGTTGGCCCCGGACACAGGGCCGTGATGAGTTCGCGGTCAGCGGAGGCGACGTTCAGAGATTGAGGCCACCATGGCACGCACGCGCGAGGACCGTCAGATCGTTGAAACTGCAACCGAGGCGCGCCAGGGCGAGCCGGGGCCGTCGGTGGCGGCGCTGCTCGCCATCTCAACCGGGCTTGCGATCCTGATCCTCGCCGTCATCTGGTTCGTGTTCTTCCGGACCTGACGGACAATTCAGCGGGAAGGGCGGACCTTCCGACTCAGCCGCTAACGCGGCACACTGCGCCCGCCATGCCACAGGTCTCGCCCGGTGGCCTGGCGGGCGCAGTCGCGTCTGGTGCGAACACATCGTCTATGACCAAGTATATGACCAAAAAATAACGCGGCCGGTTCCCCGCGTTCATATTCAGTTCACGCCGGGATTGATCATCTGTGGCGTAGTTGATGCAGTCATTTCGGAGAGAAGCGTGCGCCTGCTCGTTGTTGAGGACGACCCCGATCTCAATCGTCAGCTCACCAAGGCGCTGACGGACGCCGGCTATGTCGTCGACCGCGCCTTCGACGGGGAGGAGGGGCATTATCTCGGCGACAACGAGCCGTACGACGCCGTGGTGCTCGATATCGGCCTGCCGAAGCGGGACGGCATCTCGGTGCTGGAAGCCTGGCGCCGCAACGGCCGCACCATGCCGGTCCTGATCCTCACCGCGCGCGACCGCTGGAGCGACAAGGTCCAGGGTTTTGATGCCGGTGCCGACGACTACGTCGCAAAACCGTTCCACCTGGAGGAGGTGCTGGCGCGGATCCGTGCGCTGCTGCGCCGTTCCACCGGCCATGCCCAGAGCGAGCTCAGCTGCGGCCCGGTCACGCTCGACACCCGCACCGGCCGGGTCAGCGTCTCCGGCAATCCCGTCAAGATGACCTCGCACGAATATCGGCTTCTGGCCTATCTGATGCACCATTCGGGGCGGGTGGTGTCGCGCACCGAGCTGGTCGAGCATCTCTACGACCAGGATTTTGACCGCGACTCCAACACGATTGAAGTCTTCGTCGGTCGCATCCGCAAGAAGCTCGATGTCGACATCATCCAGACGGTCCGCGGCCTCGGCTATCTCCTGACCCCGCCGCCGGCGCCGGGCGCTTAAGGGGGCTTTCGAAGGATCTTGGCTTGACGGCCGCGCCTACACGGGCCTTGGTCCGGTCATGACCGCCGACGCCATGCCGCCACCTCGCGCCTCCGGGATCATTCCGATGCCCGCCAGCTCGCTTGCGAACCGCCTGTTCCTGTCGGCGACCGCCTGGCTCGTGGTGATCCTGGCCATCACGGGTGTTGTGCTGTCGTCGGTCTACAAGAATGCGACCGAGCGCGCCTTCGACCGCCGGCTCAACCTCTATCTCCGTACCCTGATCGCCGAGGTCGCGACGCCGGACGAGCCGCCGGATCGCCAGTTCCAATCGCTTGGCGAGCCCCTGTTCGAGCTGCCACTGTCCGGCTGGTACTGGCAGATCACGCGCACCGACACCGAGAAGCCGGAGGTGCGGTCCTCGCGCTCGCTCTGGGACAAGAAGCTGCCGAAGCTGGAAGAGCAGGGCACCGAGCTCACCGCGGCCGGCATTCGCCTCGCTTATGTCGACGGGCCGGAAGGGCAGAATCTGCGCATGGTCGAGCGTCCCGTCGATCTCGGCGCCGACGGCAAATACCTGGTCAGCGTCGCCGGTGACGATACCGAGATCTTCGACGAGACGCGCAGCTTCGACTACTATCTCGGCGGCACCTTCACGGCGCTCGGCATCGTGCTGCTGCTGACCACCGTGTTCCAGGTTCGCTTCGGCCTTGCCCCGCTCAAGCGCATCTCGGAATCCATTGCCGACATCCGCTCCGGACGGGCGGAGCGGCTCGAGGGCGAATTCCCGGTCGAGATCGCGCCGCTCGCGCGCGAGACCAACGCGCTGATCGACGCCAATCGCGAGATCGTGGAGCGAGCGCGAACCCATGTCGGTAATCTCGCCCATGCGATCAAGACGCCGCTGTCGGTGATCGTCAACGAGGCCGGAACGCATGCGGCCGATCCGTTCGCGGCCAAGGTGATGGAGCAGGCGGATGTGATGCGCAACCAGCTCGCCCATCATCTGGAGCGCGCCCGCATCGCGGCCCGCGTCTCGATCGTCGGCACCGTGACCGAGGTTGCCCCCGCTATCGAGGCGTTGCGGCGGACCATGGAGAAGATCCACCGCGGCCGCGGCATTGCCATCGAGGCCGAGGCCGATCCATCGGCGAAATTCCGCGGCGAGCGGCAGGATCTGGAGGAGATGGTCGGCAATCTCGTCGACAATGCCTGCAAATGGGCGGCCTCGCGCGTCTTCATCGAGGTGCTGGTGGAGGCCTCGCAGCAGGCCGGCGCAGGCCCCAGGCTCCGGCTCATTGTCGATGACGACGGGCGCGGCCTCTCGGAGGCCGAGCGTGCCCAGGTCTCCCGGCGCGGCCAGCGGCTCGACGAGTCCAAGCCGGGCTCCGGGCTGGGGCTGTCGATCGTGACCGATCTTGCCGCGCTCTATGGCGGCAGCCTGTCGCTCGGCAGCGCCCCGATCGGGGGTCTACGGGCCGAGCTGGTGCTGCCGGGAGTATAATCCTCTGATCTCAAACGATTATTTTGGCTTCCGAACGAAACCGGAGGTATTCGGAGCGACTTCCTCAACGGCTTCTTAAGGCGCACCCGGCTATGATCGGAGAGGACGCATCCTCGTCCGCCACTTACCGTGCATTACCCGGGCGCATGAGCCAGACATCGATCGAGCGGCTGAGGGAATATCTCGCGCAGCTCCCGCCGCAAGCGCAGGCGCTGCTGATGCGGGAGTTCGAGCGCGCGCTTGAGCGCGGCCAGGACACCGCGGTCGCAACCCTCGTGCTCGAGCAGCTGCGCAAGATCGTGCGCAAGACCGAGGCCGACGAAGTTGCGCCGCCGCGCGCCGACGATCTGTCGCGGCTGCTGTTCCAGATCCTGGAACCGTTCCTGGTCGAGGCTGGCGCCCCGACCCGGGTCGGACAGATCCGCCGCTCCGCACTCCATCCGATCTGGCAATGGCTCGGCCGCGACGGCGCCCCGGACAAGATCAACGAATTCGAGGCGGCGCTGGCGCGCATGCCGGCGTCGGACAGTGCGGGGCAGGTCGAGGCGCTGGCGCTCAAGCTCCAGGCCGTGGCTGCGCACGCCATCTTCGAGCTGACGGGGCCCGGCGGCGGCGACAAGTCGCGCGCGCTCGCCCGTGTCGGTCCGCCCAGCGTGATCGAGGACCTCTATTCGATCGGCGCCGTGCTCGCCGTTCGCGAGGCCATTGGCACGCTCAATGAAAAGCTGCCGCGCTTCCTGCGGACATTCGGCGATCCACAGATCGCCTCGGTGACCGCTGCGCTCAACGTTCCCGTGCTCCAGACCCCGCAGATGCTGCCATTTGCGCTGTCGGTGGTGGTCCAGCGCATGACCGCGCCGTGGCAGATCATTCGCCTCGCCATCAAGATCGCCGCGTCCGACGACGAGATCCGCGTCGCGGCGACGCCGTACGGCGTGGCCGTCACGATAGCCCTGCACGATTTGGCCCGGGTCGCCGCCAATTTGCGCATGGACATCAAGCGCGGCCATTTCGAGACGGTGGCCGACAATCTGAAAGCGCTGCACGACGGCGTCCGCGGCCTGCGCACCGAGCTCGACCTGCGCAACGATTCCGCCTGGGGCAAGCAGCTGACCTCGATTCGGGCCGACATCTCCAACGCGCTGCAGTCGGAGATCGACAACGTTCCCGGCCGCGTCCGCCGCATCCTGCGCCAGCGCCCCGAGAAGGACATTCCGCCGGGCGCGCGGATCGACAGCACCGAGGTCGAGGAAACCGTGGCGCTGATCGATTTCGTCGCAACCTGCCGCAATTATGCCAGTGAGCTCGCGATCAACGAGGTGACGCTGCGCACCTATTCCGACCTGCAGCAATATGTGGAACGGTCGACCGAGCAGCTGGTGCAGTCGTTGCGCGCTGCCGATCACAAGGTCCGTACCTACCGGCAGCAGCAGGTGCAGGCCGCGATCCGCTTCTGCCAGGTGCTGTTTGGCAACGATTACGCCTCGCTGATGAGCCGCGCGGCAGAGAACGCGGCGACGGGCGAGCGCAAATCGACCCGCGCAAGCTGATCCAAGCGCATTTTTCCGTAATCACAATTTGTAGTTGACGCTGCCGGTCGCGGGCCCTACGGTCCCCGTGCAAGCTTCTGGAATTTCTATCTGTGGGCGCATGAAACCCGTTATCAGCTCCATCGAAATCGAAAACCGCGTCATTGTTGCCAAATATCAAAGGCTGATGGTCGGCGCGAAGGTGGTGCTGGTCGAGAAGACAAGCGGTCGGCAACTGTCCGAAACCGTCACCAGGGTTGCATCGCCCGTTCCGGTCGGGGCGTTGCGCATCAGATTGCCTGAGGCAATCGAGCCGGGAACATATTTCCTGAGGGCCTTCAACGGGCATGGCGAGGACGCCGCTCGAAGCGTGGACTTCGAGATCAGCTAAGCCGTTGGATTTTCACCATTTCGGGACTATGTGCGCTCGCACCAAATTGACAATTGTCAATTGCCGCATCGTCCGGCCGTGGTGTAAAGCCACCTACAGGCGCGGCTCGCGCGCTGCCGGAAGCTTGCCAGATGACGCTATGGTTCGTGTTCGCGCTGATGACGGTCGCGGCGATATTCGCCGTGCTCTGGCCGCTCGGCCGCGGCGCGCGTCCTGACAATCAAGGCAGCGAGGTCGCGGTCTACAAGGATCAGCTGGCCGAGATCGAGCGTGATCTCGCGGCAGGACTGATCGCGCTACCTGAAGCCGAGGCAGCGCGCGTCGAGATCAGCCGCAGGCTGCTCGCCGCCGCCGGCAGCGAGTCTGGGCTCGTGCTGACATCCAGTCTGAAATGGCGCCGCGCGGCCGCCGTGCTGGCGCTGGTCGGCCTGCCTCTGGTGGCGGCCGCAGTTTACGTTCCGCTCGGATCGCCCGCGCTTCGCGACTTCCCGCTAGCGCAGCGGGAGCGTGGGGCGGGGTCCGGCATGGCGCAGTCGCTCGAGAACCTCGTCGTGCAGGTCCAGCAACATCTGGAAAAAAATCCGACCGATGGCCGCGGCTGGAACGTGCTCGCGCCGGTGCTGGAGCGGCTTGGCCGCTTCGACGACGCCGTGCGCGCCTATCGCAGCTCGATCACCTATAACGGCGAGAGCGCGGAGCGCCGCTCCGATCTCGGCGAGGCGATTACGGCCGCTGCCAGCGGCGTGGTGACGGCGGAGGCCAAGACCGAGTTCGAGCGTGCGCATGCGCTCAACGCCGACGATCCCAAGGCGAATTACTTCCTCGGGCTCGCAGCCGAGCAGGACGGCCGCAAGGATGACGCGGCCAATATCTGGCGCGCGCTGCTGGCGAAAGCGCCCGCGGATGCGCCGTGGCGGCCGCTGGTGCAGACCTCGCTCGCGCGGGTCGGCGGTGGCGGCGTGACGATGCCGGCGCTGTCCGACGAGACGATCGCAGCGTCCAAGGAGATGAACGACGGCGATCGCAACGCGATGGTCCGCGGCATGGTCGACCGTCTCGCCACGCGCCTCAAGCAGAACGGCGACGATGTCGAGGGCTGGCTACGTCTGGTGCGCGCCTATCTGGTGATGGGCGATCGCGACAAGGCGCAGGCCGCCTCGACCGATGCCCGCCAGGCCGTCGCCAAGGATTCCGAGCGGTTGCGCCAGCTCAACGAAGGCCTCAAGACTCTCGGGCTCGACGGATGACAGGCGCGGCACGAGACGAGCGGAGAACGGATAAGCCATGACGCGCAAGCAGCGACGTATGACCATCATCGGCGGCTCCCTCGCCGTGCTCGCGCTCGCAGCCGCGCTGGTGCTCAACGCACTTCGCGACTCCATTGTGTTCTTCTCGACCCCGACCATGGTGGCCGAAAACCACGTCCAGCCCGGCAAGCGTTTTCGCCTCGGCGGCCTGGTGCAGCCGGGCTCGCTGCAGCGTGGCGACAATCTCGCGGTGACGTTTGAAGTGGCCGACGGCGGTGCCAAGCTGCCCGTCGCCTACAAGGGCATCCTGCCCGATCTGTTCCGCGAAGGGCAGGGCGTCGTTGCCGAAGGCGCGCTTGATGCCAACGGCGTGTTCAAGGCCGACACCGTGCTGGCCAAGCACGACGAGACCTACATGCCCAAGGACGTGGCCGATGCCCTGAAGAAGCAAGGGCACTGGAAGGACGATTACGGCACCCAGGCTTCTGGTGGCGCCAGGCCTGCCGCCACGACGGCGCAGGGCAATTCGCAGGGAGCGGTGCGGTGATCGCGGAAGCCGGGCATTACGCGCTGGTGCTGGCGCTCGCGCTGGCGCTGATCCAGTCCTTCGTGCCGATGATCGGCGCCCGCTTGCGCGATTCCGCGCTGATGAACGTGGCGCGTTCCACCGCGCTGGCGCAGCTCGTGTTCGTCGGCGCCTCGTTCATCGCGCTCGTGACGTTGCACGTGAATTCGGATTTCTCCGTCGCCAACGTTTACGAGAATTCCCACTCCATGAAGCCGCTGATCTACAAGATCACCGGCGTGTGGGGAAACCATGAAGGCTCGATGCTGTTGTGGGTGTCGATCCTGGCGCTGTTCGGGGGGCTGGTCGCGGCGTTCGGCAACAATCTGCCACTGTCGCTGCGCGCGCATGTGCTGGCGGTCCAGGCCTGGATCGCGAGCGCCTTCTATCTCTTTATCCTGATCACCTCGAATCCGTTCCTGCGCATCGTCAATCCGCCGATCGAGGGGCGCGACCTCAATCCTGTGCTCCAGGACATCGGTCTCGCCGTGCATCCGCCGATGCTCTATCTCGGCTATGTCGGCTTCTCGATCTCGTTCTCGTTCGCGATCGCGGCGCTGATCGAGGGGCGGATCGATGCGGCCTGGGCGCGCTGGGTGCGGCCGTGGACACTGGTCGCCTGGATATTCCTGACGCTCGGCATCGCGATGGGCTCCTACTGGGCCTATTACGAGCTCGGCTGGGGCGGCTGGTGGTTCTGGGACCCGGTCGAGAACGCCTCGCTGATGCCATGGCTCGCCGGCACGGCGCTGCTGCACTCGGCGCTGGTGATGGAGAAGCGCAACGCGCTGAAGGTCTGGACCATCCTGCTTTCGATCCTGACCTTCTCGCTGTCGCTGCTCGGCACCTTCCTGGTGCGCTCGGGCGTCATCACCTCCGTCCACGCCTTCGCCAATGATCCGACCCGCGGCGTCTTCATCCTGCTGATCCTCTGCCTGTTCATCGGCGGCAGCCTGTCGCTGTTCGCGGGACGCGCGACCTCGTTGAAGCAGGGCGGCTTGTTCGCGCCGATCTCGCGCGAGGGCGCGCTGGTGCTGAACAATCTACTGCTGACGGTGGCCTGCGCGGTCGTGCTGTTCGGCACGCTCTATCCCTTGGCGATGGAAGTGCTCGCCGACTTCAAGATGTCCGTGGGCGCACCGTTCTACAATCTCAGCTTCGTGCCGCTGTTCGTTCTGTTGCTGCTGGCCGTGCCGTTCGGGCCCATGCTGGCGTGGAAGCGCGGCGATCTGCTCGGCGTCACCCAGCGGCTGCTTGCGGCCGGCGTGGCGGGTCTTGTGGTGATCGCGATCGTCTGGGCCTGGACGCGTGGCGGCAGCGCACTGGCGCCATTGGCCATCGGGCTTGGGGTCTTCGTCATCGCCGGGGCCGCGACGGATCTGGCTGAACGAACCGGCCTGTTTCGTCTGCCGTTCGCAACGTCGCTGCTTCGCGCTCGCGGCCTGCCGCGCTCGGCCTGGGGAACTGTGTTCGCGCATGCCGGTCTCGGCGTCGCGCTGATCGGGATCGTCTGCGAGACCACCTGGAACACGGAATATATCGCGACCATGAAGCCGAACGACGTCGCGCAGGTCGCCGGATATGACCTGAAGCTCGACGGTCTGCTCGAGCGCCAGGGGCCGAACTACCGCGAGATGATTGCCAAGTTCAACGTCAGTCGGGATGGCGAAGCGCTCAGCGTCATGACGCCGTCGAAGCGCAGCTTCACCACGCGCGGCTCCTCCACCACGGAAGCTGCGCTTTTGACCCGTGGCGCGAGCCAGCTCTACATCTCGCTCGGCGACGTCACCGCCGAGGGCGCAATCGCCGTGCGCATCTATCACAAGCCGCTGGTGCTCATGATCTGGTGGGGGCCGGTGCTGATGGCGTTCGGCGGCGTGCTGTCGCTATCCGACCGACGCCTGCGGGTTGGCGCGCCGAAGCCGGCGCGGGCCAAGCAGCGCCTGCAGCCCGCGGAGTGACGCGATGCGCCGGATGATGTCCGCGATCGTCGCGCTCATGCTGCTGGCTACGCCGGCGGTGCATGCGGTGCAGCCCGACGAGATCATGTCTGATCCCGTCAAGGAGGCCCGGGCGCGCGACTTGTCGCGCGAGCTGCGCTGCATGGTCTGCCAGAACCAGTCGATCGACGATTCCGATGCGCCGCTCGCGCGCGATCTGCGTCTACTCGTGCGCGAGCGCATCGCGGCCGGCGACAGTAACCCTCAGGTGCTCGACTTCCTGGTCGCCCGCTACGGCGAGTTCGTGCTGCTCAAGCCGCGCTTCGAACGGCAGACCCTGCTGTTGTGGCTGCTCGCACCGCTGCTGCTGGCCGGCGGTGGTTTTGCATTGTGGCGGCAAATTAGGCGTCGCTCGCGGAACGGCACAGACGTCATGGCGCCGCTGACGCCCGAGGAAGAGGCGCGGCTTGCCGCCCTGATGTCGGACGATGCGACATCGCGCTAGGGTCGCGCGGCGCCGTCGCCGGAACCCGTTAAGTTCCTGCAAGATCGCGACTTTTGGTCTGCGCTAAACTGCCGCACGCCAGCGCGGTCTTCATTACAAAAGTTTAACCCCGCAGCCAGCGCGCGGTAAGGCGCAAATCCCCATCTTCAGGTCCGTAAGGTGCCGCTACCGGGCACCAGATGGATTTCAAGGCCCTGGAGACCTGCATGACCGATCGTCCCGACCTCACCAACCTTCCGTCCTACCGGCAGCCTCGCCGTTCCGTGTTTTCCGCCCGCAGAATCGCGCTGATGGCTTCGGTCGTCGCCGGTCTCGGTGTCGCCGTCCACGGCTTCAGCCCGACGACGTCGCCCGCCGACCTGTTCTCCAGCCCGGCGCACGCGCAGGTCAACAACGAGGTCAAGAAGGTCGAGCGTCCGATCGGCTTCGCTGACATCGTCGAGCGCGTGAAGCCCTCGGTGATCTCGGTGAAGGTCAACATCAAGGAGAAGACCGCGAGCAACGACGACGGCGATGATTCCGCCTCGCCGTTCCAGCCGGGCTCGCCGATGGAGCGCTTCTTCCGCCGCTTCGGCGGTCCCGATGGTTTCCCGGGCCAGAAGGGTGGCCGTGGCCGCGTCGTGCAGGGCCAGGGCTCCGGCTTCTTCATCTCGGCTGACGGCTACGCCGTGACCAACAACCACGTGGTCGACGGCGCCGACAAGGTCGAGGTCACCACCGACGACGGCAAGACCTTCAGCGCCAAGGTGATCGGCACCGACCAGCGCACCGACATCGCCCTGATCAAGGTCGAGGGTAGCTCTAACTTCCCCTTCGCCAAGCTTGCCGACGGCAAGCCGCGGATCGGCGACTGGGTGCTGGCGGTCGGCAACCCCTTCGGTCTCGGCGGCACCGTGACCGCGGGCATCGTCTCGGCCAGCGGCCGCGACATCGGCAACGGCCCGTATGACGATTTCATCCAGATCGATGCGCCCGTGAACAAGGGCAATTCCGGCGGTCCGGCCTTCAACACTGAGGGTGAAGTGATGGGCGTCAATACCGCGATCTATTCGCCCTCCGGCGGCAGCGTCGGTATCGCGTTCTCGATCCCCGCCAACACCGTGAAGAGCGTGGTCGCCCAGCTCAAGGATAAGGGCTCTGTCAGCCGCGGCTGGATCGGCGTGCAGATCCAGCCTGTCACCTCGGACATCGCCGACAGCCTCGGCATGAAGAAGGCCGAAGGCGCGCTGGTGGCGGAGCCGCAGAAGGATGGCCCGGCGGCCAAGGCCGGCATCGAGTCCGGCGACGTGATCACGACGGTCAACGGCGAATCCGTCAAGGACGCCCGCGAGCTCGCCCGCACCATCGGCGGCATGGCGCCCGGCGCGTCCGTGAAGCTCAACGTGCTGCACAAGGGCCAGGACAAGGTCGTGAACCTCACCCTCGGCCAGCTGCCGAACACGGTCGAGGCCAAGGCCGACATCGATAACGACAGCGGCAAGGGCGCCAGCAAGGGCACCGACGTGCCGAAGCTCGGCATGACGGTTGCGCCCGCCAACTCCGTGGCTGGCGCCGGCAAGGACGGCGTCGTGGTTACCGAAGTCGATCCGAAGAGTGCGGCCGCCGAGCGCGGCTTCAAGGAAGGCGACGTGATTCTCGAAGTCGGCGGCAAGAGCGTGAGCACCGCCGGCGAGGTCCGCGACGCCATCAACACGGCGCGGACCGACAACAAGAACAGCGTCCTGATGCGCGTGAAGAGCGGCGGGCAGTCGCGCTTCGTCGCGGTGCCCATTGCCAAGGGCTGACAAGGGCTGAGCCTCAGGAGGCTTGCGAGATGAAGAGTGTCGCCGGCATCAGTCGCCCCCGCCGCCGGCACTCTTCCGGGGAGCAGCGCAACGCCTGCTCCCCATGCCTACCTTCCGGTGGAATTACGCCCCCCTCCGTCGGAAGGCATAGGGCGGTGAGGTCCCCCCAGCTTCACCGCCCGCCTTTTTGCCTACCCAAGTCCTGTTTGCCTAAGAAGTCCCGTTCGCTTGGCTTGCATGCGATTGCCGCTCGCGCCATGTTCAGAGAAGGTTGATCTCCTTGACCGCCGCCGAACGCACAATGCGCCTCCTCATCATCGAAGACGACCGCGAATCCGCCGACTATCTCGTGAAGGCGTTCCGCGAGGTCGGACACATTGCCGACCACGCCGGTGACGGCGAGGAGGGCCTCGTCATGGCCGAGAACGGCGATTACGACGTGCTGGTGATCGACCGCATGCTGCCCAAGCGCGACGGGCTGTCGCTGATCGGCTCGCTGCGCGACAAGGGCGATACGACGCCGGTGCTGATTCTCTCTGCGCTCGGGCAGGTCGACGATCGCATCAAGGGCCTGCGCGCCGGCGGCGACGACTATCTGCCAAAGCCGTATTCCTTTGCCGAGCTGCTGGCCCGCGTCGAGGTGCTGTCGCGCCGCCGCGGCGGTCCCGCCGAGGACACGCTCTACCGTGTCGGCGACCTCGAGCTCGACCGGCTCTCTCACCGCGTCGCCCGCGGCAAGGACGAGCTGACGCTGCAGCCGCGCGAATTCCGCCTGCTCGAGTATTTGATGAAGCATGCCGGCCAGGTGGTGACGCGCACCATGCTGCTGGAGAACGTCTGGGATTATCATTTCGATCCGCAGACCAACGTGATCGACGTGCACATTTCGCGGCTGCGCTCCAAGATCGATAAGGGCTTCGACCGGCCGCTGCTGCACACGATCCGCGGCGCCGGGTACATGATCCGCGACGGGATACGCTGAAGTCTCCGTAAGGAATTCATGTGTGCCGGCTCCAGACAGAGCAGGACCGGACTCCAGCTAGGCCTGGATTGCTCTTCTGACCCGTTCTCGCCTTAGCGGCAGATCCCGCAGGCGCTTGCCGGTGGCATTTGCAATCGCATTCGCGATCGAAGCCGCTGCTGGTCCCTGGCCGACCTCGCCGCTGCCCAGAAACGGCTGGCCGAGCCGGCCGGTTTCATCCACCACGTCTCGCATCACCGGATGTTGAAGTTTCCGGTGCTGATTTCGAGGCTGGTGTGGTCAGTAGGAACCGAGGCTATCGAGGCGTGTTGTCGCCGGAATTCGAACAGGGAGCCGCTCCGTGCAGTTGTTCGCGGTTGCGCGCCGTCTTGTGCTGGCAGCGGCGGCGGTCGGCATTGCTATCGACCCTGCTTGCGCGGCCGGCGACCCGGTGAAAGGCGCCGTGATCTTCAGTCGCGAATGCGCGCTGTGTCACACCATCGGCAAAGGCGAGCCAAATCGTTTTGGGCCGAATCTGTTTGGGATCGCGGGGCGCAAGGCCGGGACCGCACCAGGATACAAATATTCGCCGGAATTTCTCGCTGCGGCGAGCTGGACCTGGGGGGCCGATGAGATTGCCTCCTTCGTCGTTGCGCCGAACCTCATGATTCCCGGCAACAGGATGTCGGTGTTTCAGGGGATCGCGGACTCGCAACTGGACGATCTCATTGCCTACGTGGCGAGTCAGAAATAGAGGCGTCCATGGCACCACGGATTGGCCCAATCGCGGCATTGGCGCTGGTATTTGCGTTTGCGCGCCTGCCAATTGCATCTGCACAGCAGACGTTGTCGGTCGATATCGGTGCTCACGACATCGGCGGCACTGTCCGAAGCGCGGACGGACCGGAAGGCGGGGTCTGGGTGATCGCCGAGACCCAGGATCTCGGCACGCGTTTCGCGAAGGTCGTTGTGACAGATGATGCGGGACGCTTCGTCATTCCCGATCTTCCGGCCGCGCACTACCAGGTCTGGAGCCGCGGCTATGGTCTTGTCGACTCGCCGAAAGTCGGCGGCGAGCGAGGCCAACGGTTGATGCTGGATGCGGTGATTGCGCCGGATCGTGCAGCGGCGGCACAATACTATCCCGCGATCTATTGGTTCTCGCTGCTCAAGCCGCCCGGCCCGGACAAATTTCCCGGCACCGGCGCCAATGGCAACGGCATTCCCAGTGAATTCAAGACTCGCGATCAATGGCTCGACGTCATCAAGACCAACGGTTGCGGCAATTGTCATCAGATCGGGAATTATGCCACACGCACCGTCCCGCCCGCGTTCGATCACCTTCAGTCGAGTGTTGCGGCGTGGGCGCGGCGACTGCAATCGGGGCCCGGCGGGACAACCATGGTGCGCACGATGGGCCGCCTGTTGACGCCGGATGGCGGTCACCTCGCCGCGCTTGCGGACTGGACCGATCGCATCAAGGCCGGCGAGCTTCCAAGGACTGCACCGTCGCGGCCGATGGGCATCGAGCGCAATCTCGTCGTCACGATACGCGACTGGCTCGATCCGAAGCACTACCTGCATGACCTCGCGGCAACCGACAAGCGGCAGCCGACCGTGAATGCGAACGGCCCGCTTTATGGTGCGACCGAGCTCAGCAGCAATACGATGCCGGTGCTCGATCCCGTGCACGACGTCAAGAGCGTCGTCGACGTGCCGGTCCGCGAGCCCGAGAGCACTCCGAGCTCGGCATTGGCCAACCCGGTATTTGCATCTTCGCCCTACTTCGGGCGCGAGCAAGTATGGGACAGCCAGGTCAATGCCCATTCGCCAGCGATGGACCGGGATGGCCGGATCTATTTCACGGCCCAAACGCGATCGCCGGCGGAAGTGCCCGTCTATTGCGGCAAAGACTCGCCGCTTCGTTCAGCCCAGCTCTATCCGCTCACGGCGAGGCCGGAGGGATTCAGCCAGAACTCGCGGCAAGTGACGGTCTACGATCCTCGCACCGGGAAGTTCACATTCATCGATACCTGTTTCGGCACCCAGCATCTGAATTTTGCCGAGGATGAAGCGAATACGCTTTGGTTCAGCAACAATACGCAAGGAAGGAACGCAGTCGTCGGATGGGTGAATACCAAGAGGTTTTGGTCGGATGGCGACGCGGCGGCCGCGCAGGGCTGGACGGCGCTCGTGGTCGACACCAACGGCAATGGCAGGCGCGACGAAGGCTACAACGAGCCCGGCCAGCCGGTCGATGCAAGCAAGGATACGCGCATTCCGCTCGGTCTGTACGGCATCTCGGCAAGCCCGCTGGACGGTTCGATCTGGGGCTCGAGCCTCCCGCATCCTGGCTACATCATTCGCGTCGATCCTGGGTCAAATCCGCCCGACACCGCATTATCCGAGGTCTACAGAGTGCCACTACCCGGCTATGGCATCCGCGGCATGGATGTTGATCGTGACGGCGTCGTGTGGGTCCCGCTCGACAGCGGCCATATCGGCAGCTTCGATCGCCGCAAATGCAAAGGCCCGCTGAACGGTCCCGGAGCGGAGCAGGGCGACAGATGCCCCGAAGGCTGGAGCTTCTATCCGTTACCGGGACCGCCGCTACAGGGCGATACGGCTGCGGCAGAGAACCCGTATTATCTTTGGGTCGATCAGCATGACATCCTCGGGCTAGGTGCCAATACCCCGATCGCAACCGGCAACCAGTCCGATTCACTGCATGCGCTGGTGAATGGCCGCTTCGTCGAGCTGCGCGTTCCCTATCCGATGGGGTTCTTCGCCAAGCAGATCGACGGGCGGATCGATGATCCTACCGCGGGCTGGAAAGGCCGCGGGTTGTGGGTGACGTCCGGCAACCGCACCCCAGTTCATATTGAGGGGACTGACGCACCCCATCCCGGCGCGCCAGGCGCGACGGAGGCCACGCGATCCAGTCCGTTGGTCGTCCAGTTTCAGCTGCGTCCGGATCCCGTAGCTCACTAGGATCGGCGCCGCAGCTGTGGTGCGCAGCCGCTCGACCGCGAGGTTGTGGCGCGGCCGCCCGCTGGACGGTGCCGCCCTGCTCGACAAACCGGCAGCAAGAAGCCACGGTCCATTGTGGTCGCCACATGGCCAAGATTTAAGTTTTGCGGGATTTAACAAAGCCTTAGGCTTTCATGTCAGCGTACCCAGCTGCCAAGCCCGGGCAATTGTCCAGAATGTGAGCTCGCGCCGCGACGATAGCCGGTGATAAAGGACGATGCAGAATGGAGAGAAGGCATTGGGTGTTTTCGATGGTCTCGATAGCGGACGATAGGCCGTGACATCCCACACTCACCTCGAAATCGGTACTTGATCCGTGACGGCATTCGGTAAACTTATCCGCACCACGGCATTCCGGCTGACGCTGGTCTACCTGTTCCTGTTTGCGATCTTTGCGGCCTCGCTGCTCGGCTATTTTGCCTGGAACACGCGGCGTTTGATCACCGAAGAGATCACGCAGACGGTGAATGCCGAGACCTCGGAAATCAACGAGATCTACGGGCGCCGCGGCCTGTTCGGTCTCGTGCGCGCGATCGAATATCGCGCGCTGCGGCCGGGCGCCAATCTCTACCTCGTGACCACGCCGACCGGGCAGGCGGTTGCCGGCAATGTCGGCTCGCTGGCGCCGGGCGTGATGGCAACGCGCGGCTGGTCGGAGACGGCCTACAGGCGGATCGAGGACGCCAACGAACACGATCATCGCGCGCTGGTGCGCGTTACCGAGTTGGAGAACGGCTTCCGCCTCCTGATCGGCCGGGATCTCGACGAGCGACGGCGGCTGTTCGGCATCGTCGCCAAGGCGGCGCAATGGTCGGTGCTGATCGTGGTGGTGCTTGGCCTCGGCGGCGGCGTCTTCGTCGCGCGCAGGGTGCTGACGCGCATCGACGCGATGTCCGGCACGGCCCATCGCATCATGATCGGCGATCTCAGCGAGCGCCTGCCCGTCGGGCGCAGTGGCGATGAGCTCGACCGCCTCGCCGAAAACCTCAACGCCATGCTGGAGCGGATCGAAGCGCTGATGGCGGGACTGAAGGAAGTCTCCGACAACATCGCCCACGACCTCAAGACGCCGCTGACGCGGCTGCGCAACCGCGCCGAGGAGGCGCTGGCGAAATCGGGGAGCGAGGCCGACTATCGGGCCGCGCTGGAGCGGACCATCGAGGAATCCGACGGCTTGATCCGCACCTTCAACGCGCTGCTGATGATCGCGCGCGCCGAGTCCGGTCAGGCACGCGGCAATATGGATGATTTCGACGCCGCCGATGTCGCTAACGGCATCCACGAGCTGTACGAGCCGCTGGCCGAGGACGACGGCATGACCTTGAAGGTCAAGGCGCAGGCCGCGACCATTCACGGCAATCGCGAGTTGATCAGCCAGGCGCTCGCCAATCTCGTCGAGAACGCGATCAAATACGGCAAGCCGGCGGCGCAGGCGGCCGGACCCGTGGTCAGCATGGACGCCCGTCAGATCACGATCGAGGCGAAGCGCGAGGGCGACCAGGTGCTGCTCAGCGTCACCGACCGCGGCCCGGGAATTCCCGAGGCCGACCGCAAGCACGTCGTCGAGCGATTCGTGCGGCTGGAGGCGAGCCGCACCATGCCGGGCTCCGGCCTCGGCCTCAGCCTCGCGTCCGCCGTTGCCACATTGCATGGCGGCGAATTGCGGCTGGGCGATGCCCAGCCTGGCCTCATTGCCACGCTGGTGCTTCCGGCGCGTGCGGGCGCCAGCGACAGGGTTGCCCCTCCAATACCGGATGTGCCACAGAAGGTGGCATGAACCACTCCGCGCCGGGAAACGCGGACAAGCATGGTGAGAGCCTAGCCGCGCGGTTCGCGGAGGCTCCCCATATTGCCGCTTCCACAACCGACGAACGTCGCTTTGAAGATTGGCTGGCCGCGCTCGAGCCGGCGCAATCGACCCGTGTTGAAGCGCTGCTGGTCCATCCCTTTGCCCGGACTATTCTCGCCGGTGTCGCGGAATTCTCGCCTTATCTGTTCGATCTGGTCCGCGCCGATCCGCTCCGCCTGATCCGGCTGCTCGAATGCGAACCGGATGCGCATTTCGCTGCGCTGATCGCCGAGGCGAGAGGCGCGGTGCTCGCCGCCCCGGACGAAGCCGAGGTGATGCGGCTGCTTCGTCGCATGAAGGCGGAGGCAGCGCTCCTGATCGCGTTGTGCGACATCGGCGGAGTCTGGCCGGTGATGCGGGTGACGGCCGCGCTGACCGATCTAGCGGTGTCCTCGGTGCAGGCGGCGCTGCAGTATTTGCTGCGACAGGAAGCCGCACGCGGCAAGCTCGTGCCGTCCGATCCCGAGGCGCCGGAGGTCGGCTGCGGCCTGATCGTGCTCGCGATGGGCAAGATGGGCGCGGGCGAGCTGAACTATTCCAGCGACATCGATCTCATCGTGTTCTTCGATCCGGATGCGACGACACTTGCGCCGGATATCGAGCCACAGCCGTTCTTCGTCCGGGTGACGCAGGGCATGGCGCGCATTCTCCAGCAGCGCACCTATGACGGCTACGTCTTCCGTGTCGATCTGCGGCTGCGACCCGATCCCTCCTCGACGCAAGTTGCGATCTCACGCGACGCCGCGTTGCATTACTATGAGCGGGAAGGGCGCACCTGGGAGCGCGCCGCAATGATCAAGGCTCATGCCTGCGCCGGCGACGCGAGGGCGGGCGAAGCGCTGCTCGCCGAGATATCCCCCTTTGTGTGGCGCAAGCATCTCGATTTCGCAGCACTTGCCGACGTGCACGACATGAAGCGGCAGATGCAGACCTATCGCGGCCAGAGCGAGATCGCGGTCGAGGGGCACAACGTCAAGGTGGGCCGTGGCGGCATCCGCGAGATCGAATTCTTCGCGCAGACCCAGCAGCTGATCGCAGGCGGCCGCCATCCGGAATTGCGGGTGCGGCCGACGCTCGCCGCGCTCAATGTGCTCGCTGATAGAAATTGGATCACCTTCGATGCACGCGACGAGCTGACCACGGCCTACGAATTCCTGCGCCGGGTCGAGCATCGTCTCCAGATGATCGCGGACGAGCAGACCCATGCACTGCCCGAGGACAAGGAGGCGGTGCAACGCTTCGCCTGGTTCTTCGGCTATGACAGCCGCGAGACCTTCGCGCGCGACCTGCTGCGCCAGCTCGAGATCGTCCAGGGACACTACGAAAAACTGTTCGAGGGCGACGACCCGACCGGCACGGCAAGCCTGCCCGCGATCGATTATCGCGCCGGTCCCGACGATCCGCGCCTGCTTCAGCACCTGACGACGCTCGGATTCAAGAAGCCCGCTGCCGTGGCGCAGACCGTCTGCGACTGGCTCACCGGCGACTACCGCGTCTTCCGTAACGAGCAGACGCGAAACGCCTTCGTCGAGTTCGTGCCGGCTCTGATCGACGGCCTCGCGCATGCCGAGGGGCCGGATCGCGCCGTCGTCGCGTTCGACCAGTTCCTCCAGGCGCTCCAGCGCGGCGGCCGTCTGATCACGCTGCTCGGCCAGAACCGCGATCTCGTTGCGCTCGTGGCACTCGTGCTTGGCGCGGCGCCCCGGCTTGGCGAGATGCTGGCGCGGCAGCCGCAGCTGATGGACGGCCTGATCGATCCGCGTTTCTTCGGCGCGATGCCGGACAAGCAGGAATTGTCGGCGCGGCTTGCGACCACGGTGCAGGACGCGGGCTCCTACGAGGAGTTTCTGGACCGCCTGCGCCTGTTCGGGCAGGAGAGCCTGTTCCTGATCGGCACGCGCATCCTCTCCGGGACCGTCTCGGCACAGCAGGCGAGCACTGCCTTCGCCGACGTTGCCGAGGGCATCGTCGACACTGTGCATGGCCTTGTCGCCGAGCGCTTCGCCGACCAGCATGGGCGCATCGAAGGGCAGGAGACAGCGATCATCGCCATGGGCCGGCTCGGCAGCCGCGAGATGACGGCGTCTTCGGATCTCGACCTGATCCTGCTCTACGATTTCGACAGCGACAATCCGGACTCCGACGGCCGGAAGTCGCTGCAGGGTGCGCATTACTTCGCCCGCTTCACCCAGCGCCTGATCAGCGCCTTCACCACCCGCACCAATTACGGCGTGCTCTACGAGATCGACATGCGGCTGCGGCCGTCGGGACGCGCCGGCCCGGTCGCATCAAGTCTCGTCTCCTTCGCGGACTATCAGGCCAACGAGGCCTGGACCTGGGAGCACATGGCGTTGACGCGTGCGCGCGTGGTCTCGGCATCGCCCGAATTCACCGTGCGGATCGAGAGCATCATTCGCGACGTCCTGACCCGCCGCCGCGATTCCGCAATCATCGCCAACGACGTCGCCGACATGCGCCGCGCGATCGCGCAGGAAAAGGGCGAGACCGATTATTGGGACCTGAAATATGCCGCCGGCGGCATGGTCGATATCGACTTCATCGCGCAATATCTCCAGCTCGTTCATGCCCACGACAAGCCGGACATTCTCGACGTCAGCACGGTACAGGTGCTGGAGAACGCCGCCAGGCTCGGCGTGCTGCCGCAATCGGAAGCTGAGATCCTGCGCGCCGCGGCGCGCCTCTATCACGATCTGACGCAGATTCTGCGGCTCTGCGTCAGCGACCGCTTCAGGCCGGAAACGGCGGGCACCGACCTGCAGCGCGTGATGGCGCGCGCCGGCGATGCGCCGGATTTCTCGTCGCTGGAGGCGCGCGTCAAGGAGACGCAGGGCGAGGTGCGGCGGGTGTTCAGCGCGCTGTTGGAAGCAACCAGGCCGTAGACTCGTAGGGCCATGGTCACGCTCCTCGCCTACCGGATCTTGACGACGACCTTGCCTCGGGAGCGTCCCGTCTCGACGTAAGCCAAGGCCTCGCTGGTAGCTTCGAACGGGAAGATCCGGTCAACGACCGGGCGAAGGATCCCGGCTTCGAACAGCGAAGCGATATGGCCCAGCTGATCGCCGTTCGCGCGCATGAACAGGAACGAATAGCTGACGCCACGGCGCTTGGCCTTGCTTCGGATGCCGAAGCTCAGAAGGCGCGTGACCTGTTGCAGGAACCAGTTCAGTCCTTGTTCCCTGGCGAAATCGGGGTCCGGGGGGCCGGAGATGGAAATCAATTTGCCGCCCGGCCCCAACACGCTCAGCGACTTTTGCAGCGTGTCGCCGCCCAGGCTGTTCAGTGCCACGTCGTAGCCGGACAGGACCTTCTCGAACTCCTGCTTCGTGTAATCGATGGCGACGTCGGCGCCGAGGCTCCTGACCAGTTCGAGGTTCGCCGTGCTCGTCGTCGTCGCGACGGTTGCGCCGAGATGCTTCGCCAGCTGGATGGCGAGGGTGCCCACGCCGCCCGAGCCGGCATGGATCAGAACCTTGTGCCCCTTCTTCAGTGCGGCCCGCTCGACCAGCGCCTGCCAGGCGGTCAGACCTACAAGGGGGATGGAAGCCGCTTCCTCCATGCTGAGGTTTTTCGGTTTCAGAGCCGCATCGATTTCATTGACGGCGATGTACTCCGCGAACGTCCCGATCCGGCCATCACGCGGCCGGGCGTAGACCTCGTCGCCTGGCTTGAAGCGCCGAACTTTCGATCCGACCCGAACCACGGTTCCGGCCACGTCGTGTCCCAGGGCGAAGGGCGGGCGATAGGGCAGGATGAGCTTGAATTCCCCATCCCGGATCTTGGAGTCCAGAACGTTGAGCCCGGCCGCGTGGATCTCGATCAGAACGTCGTCGTCCTGCAACGTCGGCTCTGGCATGTCGCCGAAGCGCAGGGCACCGCGCTTCTTGTATTTATCGAGGATGAAGGCCTTCATGATGGTCCGTTCTCCGAGCTCTCACGACCGCCATGCGTTGGCGGGAGAACCATTGTCGCACATAACAGGATCGGGCCGCTGCCGCGCGCGGCCCCTCAGGGGTCAGGGGCGGCTTGCGGCTGCGATGGTGGGATAGTCGGTATAGCCGGCCGAGCCACCGCCATAGAGCGTCGCCGGATTGAACTCCGCCAGCGTCGCGCTGGTCTTCAGTCTGTCCACGAGGTCGGGATTGGCTATGAAGGGTCGGCCGAAGGCGAACAGGTCCGCCTTGCTCTCGGAGAGGCGCGAAGCTGCGAGTTCGAGGTTGTAACCGTTGTTTGCAACATATGTATTCTTGAACCGCCGACGCAGCGATCCGAAGTCGAACGGTGCGACATCGCGCGATCCGCCTGTGGCGCCCTCGACGACATGGATGTAGACGATGCCCAAGGCGTTGAGTTGATCGACGATGTAGTCGAACTGGACCTGAGGATCACTGCTCGAAACGCCATTGGCGGGCGATACGGGCGAGATCCGGATTCCGGTGCGTCCGGCGCCGATCTCCTCGACGACCGCAGCCGTAACCTCCAGCATCAGCCGGGCGCGATTCTCGACCGATCCGCCATAGGCATCGGTGCGGACATTGGCACCGTCCTTGGCGAACTGGTCGAGCAAATAGCCATTGGCGCCGTGAATTTCCACGCCGTCGAAGCCGGCCGCAATAGCGTTCGCTGCCGCTTGCCGGAAATCGCTCACGATCCCCGGAAGCTCCTCGAGCGTCAGCGCACGAGGCTCTGAGACGTCAACGAAGGCGTTGTGGACGAACGTCTTGGTGCGCGCGCGGATCGGCGAGGGGGCCACGGGCGCGGCACCGTTGTCTTGCAGGTCGACGTGCGATACGCGGCCGACATGCCAGAGCTGAAGGAAAATCCGCCCTCCCTTGGCGTGAACGGCGGTCGTGACCTTGCGCCAGCCGTCGATCTGAGCCTGGGAGTAGATGCCGGGCGTGTCCTGGTAACCCTGTCCCTGTTGCGAGACCTGCGTGGCCTCGGAAATCAGCAGGCCCGCCGACGCGCGCTGGCCGTAATACTCCGCGGCGAGAGTGCCCGGAACGAAGCCCGACCCAGCACGATTGCGCGTCAGCGGCGCCATGACGATCCGATTGGAAAGGGTCAGCGAGCCGAGAAGATAAGGCTCAAATAGCGTTTTGCTTGTCATCGATCACTTTCGTTTGTCGCCGCCGCGGCGGGGTTGTTATCGAAATGTTTCGCTGTGCTCAGGCGAGCGCGCGGTACCGCTCGGCGGGACGTTCGTTCCGATAGTTCGGGAGCATTGCCTGGCGTGCGGCCTGAAGCGCGTCCCACTGCCCGGCATCCGGAAGCGGCGGGATCGTCACCGGTTCGCGGCGGTCGAACCCGACCAGCGCCGCATCAACCAGATCGTTCACCTCCATTACGTTGGAAAGCGTGTTGACGTCGGCGCCGACGTGGCCCCAGATCTCGGTCCGCGTCGTGGCGGGAAGCACGGCTTGGACGTACACACCCTTCGGCGCGAGCTCGAGGCTCAGCCCCTGCGAGAGAAACAGCACGAAGGCTTTGGTTGCGCCGTAGACCGTCATGCCGAACTCCGGTGCCAGGCCGACCACAGAGCCGATGTTGACGATCGCTCCTTCGCCGGCCTTCGCAAGACGCGGGGCCATGGCGCTGGCAAGCCGCAGAAGTGCGGTCGTGTTGAGCGCAACGAGCCGCGCCACGTCATCCGTGCTCTGCTCGATAAAGCTTCCGCCGATCGCCGTTCCGGCATTGTTGATGAGGATCCCGATGCGGGCGTCATTGCGCAGCCTCGCCTCGACCGTGGCGAGCTCGGCAGGCTGTGTAAGATCGGCCTGGATGATGTCGATCGCCACGCCATTTTCCTGACGCAGACGGGCCGCCAGAGCCTCCATTCGTGCCCTGTCACGGGCAACCAGCACGAGGTCGTGCCCGCGGCGCGCGAAGCGTTCGGCATAGGCAGCTCCGATGCCGGTGGAGGCGCCGGTGACGAGAACGGACGGAACGACGGTCATGGCATTGCTCTTTTCTCGAATGGAATATATTCATGACGACCGTCATGATTACAGCTAAATATGATAATCATCATGTAAATGTCAACGGGGCGTCGGAGAATTTTGAAATGAAGGTCAGTCGAGAACAGATGTCGGAGAATCGTCGCCGGATTCTGGAGGTTGCCAGCCGACTATTTCGCGATAAGGGCTTCGACGCGGTCAGCGTGGCGGAGGTGATGAAGGCCGCCGGGCTCACCCACGGCGGCTTCTACGGCCATTTCGCCTCAAAGGACGACCTGATCGCGCAGACTCTTGCCCATGTCCTCGCTCTCGACGCGGACGGAGGGGGCGATTTTCGCGCTTATGTGGACGATTATCTTGCGCCCCGTCATCGCGACAACGCCGCCGGTGGTTGCCCGACCGCGGGCCTTGCTGCCGCCATTCGCCATCAGAGTCCGGCTGCACGCGCGGCCATGACGCAAGCCCTTCGGTCGCAGGTCGACCGTATCGGCGAGGCGCTCCCGAAGGTGGATACGGCAGACAGACGCCGCGTGGCGATCGGAAGCTGGGCGGCGATGGTGGGCGCGGTGATCCTCGCCCGGGCGATCGACGATCCCGCGCTTTCGGATGAGGTGCTGGAGCAGACACGTGCCTGGGTTGATGCCGGGATCGACCAGGCGTCCGCTACATGATTGCTATGGCGCCGAGCGACCCGTCCCTTCCGATCGCAAACCGGGCCGGCCGCTGTTCACCCGATCTCGGTCGGCCTGGCCTGCTTCAGCGAGGTCAGGGCCTCGAGCACGTTCGGCTCGAGGCCTGTGCCGCCGGCGTCGAGATGCGCGAAGATCGCGCGCTTCATCCGGGGATCCCAGAACTTCTTGATGTGGTCGGCGATTCCCGGCACGGCCTTGTCGTGGCCCTGGCTGCGGAAGAACGTGCCGATCTGGTTGGCCATGTAGACGAGACGATCAGGCGACGACATCGATAATCTCCGGAGCACGATGAGCCGTGACGCGGCCCTGGTGCGTAAACACTTCAAACCCGTCGTTGCGGGCAATTGCAATCAGCGTGATGCCGGCGGCCGCGGCGGTGCGCACCGCAAGCGCGGTCGGTGCGGAGACCGCGACCATCACCGGCGCGCCGATGGCGGCTGTCTTCTGCACCATCTCGACCGATACGCGGCTCGTCAGCAGCACCATGCCGGCGCTTGCGCCCGTGCGGCTGCGCGCCAGCGAACCGGCGAGCTTGTCGAGGGCGTTGTGCCGGCCGACGTCTTCGCGCAGCGCCACGATGCCATTCGATGGTGACCAGAAGGCCGCGGCGTGGACCGCCCGGGTCTGCATGTTGATCGATTGCAGGGGGGCGATCGCCTGCATCGCCGTCATGATCTGCTGCGGCGTAAAGGTCTGTCCCTGCGGCACCACAGCGGCCGGGCGCACGGCCTCGGCGATCGAATCGATGCCGCAGATGCCGCAGCCGGTCGGACCTGCGATGTGTCGCCGGCGCTCGCTGATGCGCGCGGCGTTGTCCTGCTCGAGCCACATGCGCAGCTCGATGCCGTCGTCGAGGCGGACTACATCGAGCGACTTGATGTCGTCGACCGATTTGATGATGCCTTCGTCCAGGCTGAAGCCGACGGCAAAATCCTCGAGGTTCTGCGGCGTGCCCATCATGACGGCATAGGTGCCGCCATTATAGCTCAGCGCCAGCGGCGTCTCCTCGGGGATCAGCCGCGCCCCTTCGGACGCGGTGCCATCGCGCCAGATCTCGCGGTCGATGGCCTGGACCGGCACGTGCATGCGGTTACTCCGCGGCCTCGGCCGGCGCGATGCGGCGGGAATGCCGCGCCTGCTCGTCGTAGGACTTCTGCCAGTCGGACGGGCCGTTCGACGGCGAGATCTGCACCGCCGTGACCTTGTATTCGGGGCAGTTGGTGGCCCAGTCCGAATACTCGGTCGTGATCACGTTGGCCTGCGTGTCCGGGTGGTGGAACGTGGTGTAGACGACGCCGGGCGCGACGCGGTCGGTGAGCTCCGCGCGCAGCGTGGTCTCGCCGGCGCGGCTCTGCAACCGCACCCAGTCGCCGTCGCGCACGCCGCGCTGCTCGGCGTCGTGCGGATGGATCTCCAGCCGGTCTTCGGCATGCCAGACCACGTTCTCGGTGCGCCTTGTCTGCGCGCCGACATTGTACTGGCTGAGGATGCGGCCCGTCGTGAGCAGCAGCGGGAAGCGCGGACCGGTGCGCTCGTCGGTCGCGACATACTCGGTGACGACGAACTTGCCCTTGCCACGGACGAAGCCGCCGATATGCATCACCGGCGTACCCTCCGGCGCCTTCTCGTTGCAGGGCCACTGCACCGAGCCGAGCTCGTCCAGCTTGGCGTAGGAGACGCCGGCAAAGGTCGGCGTCAGCGCGGCGATCTCATCCATGATCTCCGAGGGATGGCTATAGTTCATCTCGAATCCCATCGCCTTGGCGAGCGCGATGGTGACCTCCCAGTCGGCCATGCCGTTCTTCGGCGACATCACCTTGCGAACGCGCTGGATGCGGCGTTCGGCATTGGTGAAGGTGCCGTCCTTCTCGAGGAAGCTCGAGCCGGGGAGGAAGACGTGGGCGTAGTTCGCGGTCTCGTTGAGGAAGAGGTCGTGGACGATGACGCATTCCATCGCGGACAGCGCCGCCACCACATGCTTGGTGTTGGGATCGGATTGCAGGATGTCTTCGCCCTGCACGTAGAGCCCCATGAACGTGCCTTCGATGGCGGCGTCGAACATGTTCGGGATGCGCAGGCCCGGCTCCGGATTGAGCTTGACGTTCCAGAGCGCCTCGAACTGGTCGCGCACGGCATCACCGGAGATGTGACGGTAGCCCGGCAGCTCGTGTGGGAACGAGCCCATGTCGCAGGAGCCCTGCACGTTGTTCTGGCCGCGCAACGGGTTCACCCCGACACCGGGACGGCCGATATTGCCTGTCGCCATCGCCAAATTGGCGATCGCGATCACGGTGGTCGAACCCTGGCTGTGCTCGGTGACGCCGAGCCCGTAATAGATCGCGCCATTGCCGCCGGTGGCGTAGATGCGAGCTGCTTCGCGCAAGGTCTTCGGATCGACGCCGGTGAGGATGGCGGTCGCTTCCGGGCTGTGCTTGGGCTGGGCGACGAAGGCGGCCCATTCCTCGAACTCGGCCCAGTCGCAGCGCTCGCGCACGAAGGCTTCGTTGGCGAGGCCCTCGGTGACGATGACATGCGCCAGCGCCGTCACGACGGCGACGTTGGTGCCGGGCATCAGCGGCAGATGCAGCGCCTTCACATGCGGCGAGTCCACCATCTCGGTGCGGCGCGGATCGATCACGATCAGCTTCGCGCCCTGGCGCAGCCGCTTCTTCAGGCGGGAGGCGAAGACGGGGTGAGCCGAGGCCGGGTTGGCGCCGATGATCATGGCGACGTCGGTATTCTCGACCGAGTCGAAATCCTGCGTGCCGGCGGAGGTGCCGAACGTGACCGACAGACCATAGCCGGTCGGGGAGTGGCAGACCCGCGCGCAGGTGTCGACATTGTTGTTGCCGAAGCCGGCGCGGATCAGCTTCTGCACCAGATAGGTTTCTTCGTTGGTGCAGCGGGACGAGGTGATGCCGCCGATGGCGTCACGGCCGTATTTCGTCTGGATGCCGCGCATCCTGGCTGCGGCGAACGAGAACGCTTCATCCCAGGACACTTCGCGCCAGGGATCCTCGATCCGCTCGCGGATCATCGGATTGAGGATGCGCTCCTTGTGATTGGCATAGCCCCAGGCGAAGCGGCCCTTGACGCAGGAATGGCCGCGATTGGCCTTGCCGTCCTTGTACGGCACCATGCGCACGACTTCCTCGCCGCGCATCTCGGCCTTGAAGGTGCAGCCGACGCCGCAATAGGCGCAGGTGGTGACGACGGAGTGCTCGGGCTGGCCGATCTCGATCACGGACTTTTCGGTCAGCGTCGCGGTCGGGCAAGCCTGCACGCAGGCGCCGCAGGAGACGCATTCGGAGCCGAGAAAACTCTCGCTCATGCCGGGCGAGACGCGGCTGTCGAAGCCGCGGCCGGAGATCGTCAGAGCGAAGGTGCCTTGCACTTCCTCGCAGGCGCGGACGCAGCGCGAGCAGACGATGCACTTGGAGGGATCGTAGGTGAAGTAGGGGTTGGACTCGTCCTTCGGCATCCAGGCGGCGTTGATCTCACCATGGGATTTGGCGAAGACGTGGTTCTCGCCCTCATAGCCGTAGCGGACGTCGCGCAAGCCGACCGCGCCGGCCATGTCCTGCAACTCGCAGTCGCCGTTGGCGCCGCATGTGAGGCAGTCGAGCGGGTGATCGGAGATATAGAGCTCCATCACGCCCTTGCGTAGCTTCTTCAGCCGCTCGCTCTGGGTGTGGACGACCAGGCCGTTCATGACAGGCGTGGTGCAGGACGCCGGCGTGCCGGCGCGGCCCTCGATCTCGACGACGCAGAGACGGCAGGAGCCGAAGGCGTCGACCATGTCGGTCGCGCAAAGTTTTGGGATCTGGTGGCCGGCATCCATCGCGGCCCGCATGATCGAGGTGCCCTCGGGCACCGTGACCTGGTTGCCGTCGATGGTCAGCGTGACCATCGTTTCCGATTTGGAGCGCGGTGTGCCGTAGTCGATTTCTTCGATCAGAGACATCGTCGTTCTCCTATTCCGCGGCCTGAAGCGTGGTCGGGGCCGGGATGAAATCCTCCCGGAAATGCTTCAATGCACTGAGCACGGGGTAGGGCGTGAAGCCGCCGAGTGCGCAGAGCGAGCCGAATTTCATGGTGTTGCAGAGGTCTTCGACGAGAGCGAGGTTTTCGGTGACCCGCTCGCCGTTGATGATCTTCTCGATCGTCTCGACGCCGCGTGTCGAGCCGATCCGGCACGGTGTGCACTTGCCACAGGATTCAATGGCGCAGAACTCCATGGCGAAACGGGCCTGCTTGCGCATGTCGACGCTGTCGTCGAACACGACGATGCCGCCATGGCCGATCAGGCCGTCGCGCGCGGCGAAGGCTTCGTAGTCAAACGGGGTGTCGAACAGGGCGCGGGGGAAATAGGCGCCGAGCGGACCGCCGACCTGCACGGCGCGAACTGGGCGGCCGGTGAACGTGCCGCCGCCGATGTCGTCGACGAGCTCGCCAAGCGTCACGCCGAACGCCGTCTCGAACAGCCCGCCCTGGCGGATGTTGCCGGCAAGCTGTATCGGCATCGTGCCGCGCGAGCGCCCCATGCCGAAATCGGCGTAAGCTTTGGCGCCCTCGGCGAGGATGAAGGGGATGGCCGCGAACGACAGCACGTTGTTGATGACGGTCGGCTTGCCGAACAGGCCGTGATGCGCCGGCAGCGGCGGTTTTGCGCGCACCAGGCCGCGGCGGCCTTCGAGGCTCTCAAGCAGCGAGGTTTCCTCGCCGCAAACGTAGGCGCCGGCGCCGACGCGCACCTCCATATCGAAGCTGTGGGTCGAGCCGCCAATCCTGTCGCCGAGATAGCCGCCGCGCCTCGCCGCGACGATGGCAGCATTCATTGCCTCGACCGCGTGCGGATATTCGCTGCGAACGTAGATGTAGCCTTTGGTGGCGCCGACGGTGATGCCGGCCGTCGTCATGCCCTCGATGACGAGGAAGGGATCGCCTTCCATGATCATGCGGTCGGCGAAGGTGCCGCTGTCGCCTTCGTCGGCGTTGCAGACGATGAATTTGCGGTTCGCGCTGGCTTGCGCGACCGTCTTCCACTTGATGCCGGTCGGGAAGCCGGCGCCGCCGCGGCCGCGTAGGCCGGATGCGGTGACCTCGGTGAGGATCGCATCCGAGCCGAGCGAGAGCGCGCGCTCCAGCCCCTTGTAACCGCCATGGGCGCGATAGTCCTCGAGCGAGCGCGGATCGATCACGCCGCAGCGGGCGAAGGTGAGGCGGGTCTGGCGCTTCAGCCAGGGAATCTCGTCTGCGACGCCGAGCCGCAGCGCGTGCGGTCCGTTGCTCGCCATCGACTCGAGCACGGAGGCGACGTCCTCCGCGCTGACCGGGCCATATGCGACCCTGCCTTTGGCGGTTGCCACCTCGACCATCGGTTCCAGCCAGCAGAGCCCGCGGGAGCCGGTCCTGGTGATCTCGATCGGCAGGCCGTGCTTGGCCGCGACCTGCTCGAAGGCGACCGCAATTTCATCGGCGCCGACGGCAACCGCGGCGGCATCACGAGGAATGAAGATCCGCATGTTCATCGCTGCGCCTCCGCGACCAGCGCGTCGATGCGTTTCTCGTCGAGCCGGCCGACGAGGCGGCCATCGAGCATCGCGGACGGCGCGGTCGCGCACAATCCGAGGCAATAGATCGGCTCCAGCGTGACGCGATCATCCGCAGTCGTGCTGCCGAGCGAGACGCCAAGCTTTGCTTCGGCGCGCGCAGCCAGCGCATCGCCACCGGCGGCCTGGCAGGCCTCGGCGCGGCACAGCTTCAGCACACGGCGGCCGGCCGGCTTGTGGCGGAAGTCATGGTAGAAGGTGAAGACGCCATGCACTTCGGCGCGCGAGAGGTTCAGCGCCTGCGCCACCATGGGAATCGCCGCCTCCGGCACATAGCCAAACGCCCCCTGAAGCGCGTGCAGAATCACGAGCGTCGCGCCTTCCTGCCCGGCGTGTTCGGCGATGATTTCGGCGCCGCGCGTCTCGTTCCAAGGCTCGTAAGAAGGCTCGTAAGAAGGCTCAAAAACCGCTGTCATTTTTCGTTCTCAACCAGAGCGTCCCTGGGTCGCAAACTATTTGGAATCGTTCGAAGATCAATAAAGCTGTCTCATGCTGCGATTGCGAATTCAGATCGATTGACGAGCCCAATCGACCGATATGAAAATGCGATTGCGGCTGCTCCGCCGGCCGGTTTTTACGTGTTGGCAAGGGTGGGGCGTGCTAGCTTGTATGCCACGACAGAATCCGAGGGGGCGACCGGTTGCTCGACAAGCTTGAACTGCTGCTGGCGCTGGCGAAGGAGCGGCATTTCGGACGCGCTGCGGAGGCCTGCGGCGTGACCCAGCCGACCATGTCGACCGGTCTGAAGCAGCTCGAGGAGATTCTCGGCGTGATGCTGGTCCAGCGCGGCTCCCGGTTTCAGGGCTTCACTCCCGAAGGCGAGCGGGCACTGGACTGGGCGCGGCGAATCGTGGGCGATGCCCGTGCGATGCGCCAGGAGATCAACTCGCTGAAGGACAAGCTCTCCGGTGAGATCCGCATCGCGGCGATCCCGACCGTGCTTGGCATGGTCGCCGCGCTGACCACGCCGTTCCGCGCCAAGCATCCCGAGGTGCGCTTCCGCATTCAGTCCACCACCTCGTCCGAGGTGCTGGGATTGCTCGAAAATCTCGAGGTCGATGCGGGGCTGACCTATATCGAGAACGAGCCGATCGGAAAGGTGCGCACCATTCCGCTGTTCAACGAGAGCTATCGGCTCCTGACCGCGCCGGATGCGATGTTCGGCGACCGGGAGTCGGTGACCTGGACCGAGGTCGGCCAGGTGCCGCTGTGCCTGCTGACGCCCGACATGCAGAACCGCCGTATCATCGACCGCGCGCTGCGCTCGGTCGGCGCGGAGGCGACGCCGACACTGACATCGAACTCGCTGCTGGTGCTGTACACGCACGTCAAGACCGGGCGCTGGGCGAGCGTGATGCCGGCCAAGCTCGCCGAGACGCTCGGCCTCTCCGACAAGGTCCGCTCGATCCCGATCACCGATCCCGAGGTCAATTACAGCATCGGTCTCGTGATCCCGCAGCGCGATCCGATGACGCCGCTGATCGCGGCGCTGGTCAATGTCGCGCGCGAGGTGGCGCCGACGCTGCAATTGTAGGGACAAAAGCGGACGGGGCTGAGCAAGCGCCTCGTTCTTCGAGACGACCGCTTCGCGGTCTCCTCAGGATGAGGCTCCGTTGTATCGGTATTCGTTCAAGCTGCTGCCGCGTACTCTGCCCTCATCCTGAGGGCCCGCCAAAGGCGGGCGTCTCGAAGGATAGCCGCAGGCGAGCTTCCCGCCATGCGCTAGGCCGCGGCGGAAATTCCGGCTGCCGCCTTGATGGCGTCGCGCGGCAGCGTCACGCGGACGACAGTGCCGACTTCGAGCCTGGAGCGCAGCCGCATCGAGCCGCCATGGAGCTGCGCCAGCGAGCGGGCAATCGCAAGGCCAAGGCCGGAGCCGTGATAGGTCTTGGTGAGCTGGCTTTCGACCTGCTCGAACGGCCGTCCCAGCCGCGCCAGCGAGTGCTGCGCGATGCCGATGCCGGTGTCGGCGATCATCAGCACGATCCTGTCCTCGAGCTGCCGGCTGCGCACCACGATCCGGCCGCCGTCGGGCGTGAACTTCACCGCGTTGGACAAGAGATTGACGATGATCTGCTTGGTCGCGCGGCGGTCGGCGACGACGGAAATCGATGTCTCGATGTCGGCATCGAGCGTCAGATGCTTGTCCTGGGCCCGGCCGGAGACGACGCGCAGCGATTCCGCGAGCGTCTGCGCCAAATCGAGCTCTTCCATGTCGAGCTTCATCCGGCCGGCCTCGATCTTGGACATGTCGAGGATGTCGTTGATGACCTCGAGCAGATAATGGCCGCTGGTCAGGATGTCGTGGCAGTACTCCTGGTATTTCTCGCTGCCCAGCTCACCGAACATGCCCGAGCCCATGATCTCGGAGAAGCCGATGATCGCGTTCAGCGGCGTGCGCAGCTCGTGGCTCATGTTGGCGAGGAATTTCGACTTGGTCTGGTTGGCTTCCTCGGCCCGGGTCTTCTCGCGTTGATATTTCTCGGCGAGATCGGCGAGCTCGATGGTCTGGCGCTCCAGCGCCGCTTGCGAGCGCTTGAGGTCGATGACGGTGGCGCGCAGGCGCAGATCGTTGTCGACGAGCTTCTGCTCGTGCTCCTTGATGCGCGTGATGTCGGTGCCGACCGAGACGTAGCCGCCGTCCTTGGTGCGGCGCTCGCTGATGTGCAGCCAGCTGCCGTCGTCGAGCTGGGCTTCGAAGGTGCGCGCCCCCGGGCCCTGGCTGACGGTCTCGTTGTGGCGGGTGCGAACTTCCGGCATGCGGCCGACCTCCAGCACGGTCTCGTAGGACGTACCGGGGATCACGGCCGTGTCGGGCAGCTTGTGCAGCCGCTGGAAGTGCGAATTGCAGAGCACCAGGCGGTCGCTGGCGTCCCACAGCACGAAGGCTTCCGGGATGGTCTCGATCGCGTCGCGCAGGCGAAGGTCGGCTTCCACGGAGCGCTCGGCGAGGCTCTTCTGCTCGGTGATGTCGACCGCGATCCCGATCAGGTGCATGCCGGAATCGCCGGACCCTCGGGTCCGCTCGCAGCGGACGCGGAGCCAGATCCAGTGGCCGTCGACATGCTGCATGCGGAAGGTCTGATCGATATGGTCGATCTTCTCGGAGATGAGCTGGTCTGCGATCGCGAACAGGTCGATGTCGTCCGACTTCACCAGCGCGTTGACCTCGCCGAAGGTGAGGAGCTCGTTGCGGCCGTCGAGACCCAGCATCGAAAACATCGACTGCGACCAGAAGATCCGGCCGCGCGACAGGTCCCAGTCCCACAGGCCGCAGCGGCCGCGGTTGAGCGCGGTGTCGATCCGGCCGCGCACGGCGTCGTTGATGAGGTCGCCTTCGCGGGCGCGGGTCGACTGCCAGTGGAAGGCGAAGCCGAGGATCAGCACGACGAAGCCGGTGGTGGCCGACAGCGTCACCGAAAGGGCCGCATCCGAGCCCCAGATCGGCTCGTTGCGTTCCTGGATCACGGTGACGAGTCCCGGCAGCGACTTGATCGGCCGCGAGGTCGTCATCGCGGCGTTGCCGTTCGGCAGCGTCATGCTGGAGACGTCATTGTCGCGCGGTGGTGCTGCGAGCAGCTGCGCGGTGGTGATGGCATCGAGCAGGCGGTCGTTGCCTGAGGGGTCGCTGTCGATGGGAATGCGGGCGAGGATGCGGCGGTCGATTCCGGCCGAGGTGACGATGACGTGGCGGCCCGAAGCCGTGCCCCAGGACGGGATCATGTCGGGCAGCAGCGTCGGCAGGTTCTCGATATTCTTCAGTCGCTCGGCGCGCATGGAGGTGACGCGGTCGATGCGCTCGGCGAGCAGGTCGGCAAGCGCCGAGATGTCGCGGCGGATCACCATGCGCTTCTGGCGCGTCTGGTCGACGACCTGAACGAATGCGCCGAGGCAGATCGTGACAAGAAAGGCGATGATCAGCGTCGGCACGGCGCGTCGCAGCGCCGGCTCGGCGATCAACAGCCGATGATAGGCAGGTTTCGCGATCGATTGCGCCAATCCTTTGATCGAATCGGATTGGACGCACGCGTTCGCGGCGTCTGCACGCGCCATGCCTTCGGCCCCCTGAAAACCTGCTTACGACGAATTTCGAAAGCAGCCCCACGTCGCTTTCGAATCACAGCGATTTGAATCCAGTTTGCGCAGGCTGTCGAGAGTCAACGAAACGTTAACGCGAAATAATTCTTATCCAATGGAGAGTTTACGCGTTTCGAGTCAGCAAACTCACGTGCGTGATGAGTCCGAAACGAGAACGTGTGACTCGTCGCACGTTGCTCATCACGCGCGCGGCGGTTCGGCGTGGCTGATGACGCGCTTCACGCTCGGGAACGCGCGACGCAAGCGGCGCTCGATCGCGTCGACTTGCTCGTGCACCTTGATCACGCTCATCGACGGCGTGGCGCGGCAATGGAAGTTGACGATCTCGCCGGCATCGGTGTTGCGGACACGCACATTATGGATGTCGTGGATCTCGCCGCCGGCGGCATATTCGGTGAGCGCGGCCGCGATGGTCTGCACCCTCTCCGGCGCGGCGTCCATGCCAAACGGCAGCTCCGGTTCCAGCGGCTCGATATGGACGTCAACCTCGACGTCCGCGCCGAACTCCTCCTGGATGTTGCGCTCCAGCGTGTTGGCGACGTCGTGGGCGGCCTCGAGCGGCATCTCGGCGTCGACCTCGAGATCGATGCCGACGATCAGCTTGGCGCCGAGGTCGTATACCGTGACGTGGTGGATGGCGAGGCCCGAATTGCGCGCGATCACCATGATGCGGTCGCGCACGGTCTCGTTGTCGCGGGCGACCGGCACGGCGGTGAAGGTGAGGTCGGCATCGCCGAACGCCTTGGTGACGGCGGCTTGCGCGTTGCGCTTGATCTCCTCGACGCGGTCGATCGGGTAGGTCCTGGGCACCTTGACGATGCTGTCGATGAACGTGGTCGCCCCGACCATGCGCACCCGCAGGCGCTCGACGTCGATCACGCCGGGCACGCTGCGGATCGCCGTGGTGGCCTTCTCCTGAGCGCCTTCCGGGGCGCGGTCGACCAGCGTCTGCACCGTGGAGCTCGCCATCCGCAGGCCGAGCAGGGCGATCATCACGGCCACGGTCGCGGCGGCCGCAGCGTCACCCCACCAGAAGCCGAAGGCCGCGAGACCAAGGCCCGCGATCACGGCGCACGAGCCCATGACATCCGATGCAAAGTGCAGCGCGTCGGCGGCGAGCGCCTCGCTCCGGGTTTCCCGGGCGGCGCGGTGCAGCGCGCGGGCGCGCCAGAGATTGACGGCGATATCGATCACCAGCACGACGAACGGCACAGCCGAAATCGTCGGTGGCGGGGTTCCCTCGCGAAGGTGGCTATAGGATTGGACCAGGATGCCGCCGGCGAGCACGTAGAGCAGCGCGGTGACGCCGAGCGCGGAGATGCTCTCGAGCTTGCCGTGGCCGTAATGGTGCTCGTCGTCGGCCGGCTTGTCCGAGACCCGCACCACCGCCCAGGTGATGATGGTCGCAACCAGGTCGATCGAGGAGTGCAGCGCTTCGGACACCAGCGCCAGCGAGCCGATCGCGATCCCGACCACGAATTTGGCCGCCGCCATGCCGCCGCTGGCCAGGATCGAGATTGCCGCGACCGATGTCTTGTCGTGTTGTCCGCTCATCGCCGGGATTTAGCAGGGCGGCCGCGAACATCAAGCGACGATCCACAACTGTAGTCGCTAGTGAGTTGCAGGAGCGGTTTTATCACTAGCTCCGTCATGCCCGGGCTTGTCCCGGGCATCCACGTTCTTCGTGCCGAGCGGCAAAGACGTGGATGGCCGGGTCAAGCCCGGCCATGACGAGTGGAGAGGGCGTGTCACCCTTCTTCCGCCGCCGCAGCCGCTCACACCGTCACCACGATCTTCCCGAGGTGCTTGTTCGCCTCCATGTGCTCGAACGCCTTGTCGATGTCGTCGAACCCATAGACCTTATCGATCGGCAATTGCAGCTTGCGCGACTCCACCGCGCCCCAGATGTCCTTCCGGACCTCGTCGAAGATCGCGCGGACCTCCTCGATGGTGCGGGTGCGGAAGGTGACGCCGATATAGCTGATGCGACGGGCGGCATGCAGGTCGAAGTTGAAATCGGCATGGGTGCCGCTGAGCCGGCCGACATTGACGATGCGGCCCAGGATCTTCGTCGCGGCAAGGTTCTGGTTGGCGACCTTGCCGGAGACCTGGTCGACGATGAGGTCGACGCCTTCGCCGTTCGTCGCCTTCAGCACCTCGTCGACCCATTTGGGATCGGAGGAATCGACCGCGAGGTCGGCGCCGTATTCGGTCAGCCGGCCGCGGCGATAGGCATCGGTCGAGGAGCCGATCACAACCCTGGCGCCCTTGAGCCTGGCGATCTGCATCGCCATCAGGCCGACGCCGGAGCTCGCGCCCTGGATCAGGACGGCCTGCCCCGGCTGCACGCCGCCGACGGTGACGACGGCGTTGTGCATGGTCGCGAGCGCGACGGGGAGGGTGGCGGCCTCCTCGAAGTTCATGTTCGAGGGCACGCGGAACAGCCGGCCGTGGTCGGCGAGCGTGTACTCGGCGAAGGCCGCGCCGCCCGAGCCCATGACGCGATCGCCGACCTTCACGCCCTTCGCATCCGGTCCGAGCTCCGCGACTTCACCTGCCCATTCCATCCCGAGCACGGTACCGGCGCCGCCGGCCGCGCCATGGACGTGACCCCTGCGCATGCCGGTGTCGGCACGATTGAGGCCACAGGCGCGCACGCGCACCAGCACCTGCGTGCCTTCAGGCTTTGGTTGAGCGACGTCGGAAATCCGAGCGCCATCAGGACCATAGACATAAGCCTTCATGAATGACTCTCGCTTGTTGCAGTGATTATTCAGCGGCTTGCGCGCTAGGACGAGCGATCATGCCTTCCAGCCGGCTGCGAATGATCGCCTCGGCCTCGCGCACGATGCGCGAGATCAGCTCGCCGCAGCTTGGGATGTCCTGGATCAGGCCCTGCACCTGGCCCGCCGACCAGATGCCTTCGTCCGAATTGCCTGTCGCATACACCATCTTGCCGCGGGCGCCGGCGACGAGCTCGCGGATGTCCTCGAACCTGGCGCCTTCCTTTTCCATGGCGACGACCTTGGTCGAGATCTCGTTCCTGGCGACGCGCGAGGTGTTGCGCATGGTGCGGAAGATCAGCTCGGTCTCGCGCTCGTCATTGGCGACGATCTTCTCCTTGATGAGCTGATGGATCGGGCTCTCCTTGGTCGCCATGAAGCGGGTGCCCATGTTGATGCCCTCGGCGCCCAGCGCCAGCGCGGCGACGAGGCCGCGGGCGTCGGCAAAGCCGCCGGAGGCGATCATCGGGATCTTGACCTTGTTGGCGGCGGCCGGGATCAGGATCAGGCCGGGGGTGTCGTCCTCGCCGGGGTGGCCGGCGCATTCGAACCCGTCGATCGAGATGGCGTCGACGCCCATGCGTTCGGCCGACAGCGCGTGGCGGACGCTGGTGCATTTGTGCACGATCTTGACGCCGTGCTTCCTGAACTCGTCGACATGCTCCTGCGGCTTGTTGCCGGCGGTCTCGACCACGGTGATGCCGGCTTCGATGATGGCGGCGCGGTATTCGGCGTAGGGCGGCGGCTTGATCGCGGGCAGGATGGTGAGGTTGACGCCAAACGGCTTGTCGGTGAGGTCGCGGCAGCGCGCGATCTCCCGGGTCAGGTCCTCCGGCGTCGGCTGCGTCAGCGCCGTGATGAAGCCGAGCGCCCCGGCGTTGGCGACCGCTGCGACCAGCTCGGCCCGCCCGACCCATTGCATGCCGCCCTGCACGATCGGGTGCTCGACGCCGACGAGCCTGGTGAACCGTGTCTGCAGCATGACCTGTTTCCCCCGCCCGCGTGGCAGGCTCTGTTATCAGTTGATGGCGGGAGGATGCCGCCGGGGTCGGCAAAAGTCTATTGCGCCGGCCTGCGGTAAGGGCGGAGCCTCATGCGGGACGCGAGGGGGATTCCGCGGGACGGATAATTCGCATCTCGCTCCGGCACATCAGGGCGATGTCATGGGTTTGGCCCCCGCTGCTTCACCAAACTCGTCATTGCGAGCGCAGCGAAGCAATCCAGAATCCCTCCGCGGGAACAGTCTGGATTGCTTCGCTGCGCTCGCAATGACGGCTGAGCGCTACTCCGCCGACAGCCGCACCATCTGGCGGCCGCCGTTGATGTCTTTCAGGTTGTTGACGAAGTTTTCCGGGCGCTGCCAGCGATAGGGGACCTTCAGTCCCATGTACTCGGCGATGTCGCCGATGAAGCCGGTGCAGTTGGTGGTCTCGGCATTCCAGACCGGCGAGCTCGCCTGCAGCTTCTTGATGTAGGCGAACACGCGCTTGGCGTCGGCCTCGTTCAGATAGACGCGATAGCTCGCGGTCAGATATTCGGGATCGAGATCGCCGTAGCTCGCCCCGGTCTCGGATGGCACCCAGGTGAGGTGGCCGAGCACGTAAGCCCAGGTATCGCCCGAAGGCGTCAGGCCCGCGACCTCGACGGCGCGCTCACTGGTCTTGCCGTACCAGACGAAGGCATGGCCCCAGCTCGCCGCCGTCCGGGCGCGGAAGTCGACGTAGTACGGACCTTTCTCCGCACGCGCGACGGGGCGCCGCGTCGATTGCGGCGCCTGTCGCGATGTGGAGTCGGTCGTCGCAAGCGCATCTGCATCGGCAACGCGCTTGTTCGCTTCGTGGGCCAAGGCCGATGGCACCATGCATGCGACCATGGCCGCAAGCGCGAGACCTGCAATGATGCAGAATCCCGATCGATCAGGTTTGTTCGTCACGCTGTGCCCCTCGACTGTCGGCCGCCTACGCAGATTTCTGCGCCTCAGTAGCGGGCGGCGACCGGGCCGGGGGCCTTGCCGATCGGGGCCTTGCCAATCGGGCTCTTGCCAATCGGCATCTTGCCGATCGGGGCCTGCTCGGCCGGATAGACCGGTACGGGCTGGCGGCGCGGCAGATCCGCAGCGTTCGCAGCCGTCACCAGAGCAAGCGTCGCGCCCAGAACAAAAACAATCTTCTTCACAGTGATACCCCTAGCAGGTTTGGTCCAAACACGGCTGAGCCGTGCCCCCAGACACGCCTTACAGAAGGGCGGCGGAATGCGTCCACAGTGCGGCACCCCCGCGACTTGTTGGCGGCATCTATCGGGCGCGCCGAGATGTGATGTGTGTCGGAATGTTTCGGCGCGGCGCGCGCTTTTCAGCGATCGGCGGTGAGACGGAAATGCATCTCGATCTTTGCTGGCGATGGTTCGCTTGCAACGCGCCAGGGCGAAAAGCCGGGCGTGGGATCCGGGTCCGAGGGAAGATCGATCGGCCAGTGCTGCGCAGGCACGCCCGGAAGCGTCAGGCTGACGGCGCGGTGGCGTGTCTTGTACATCAGGGATGCGGAGGAAATGATCGCCTTGCGGTCACCGTCATGCGCGCGCCAGTTCGCCGGCAACATGGCATTGGCATAGCCCGTCGCTTCCTCGACCTCGATGTGCACGTCCTCCTCCTCGTCCGGCAAGGTCATGCCGGAGGGAAGCCGAAACTCGACCTGCAGCGTCATGAAGCCGTGGCTGAGATTGGGCGAGCGAATGAATTCGTACCATCCCCAATAGCCAAGGATGGCTGCGATGAGCAGAACGGTGACGGCAAAGGGGAAGGAGAGCCGCGTTGTGCGGGGAGGCGTGGCATCGGAGGTGTCTGCAGACGGCTGTGGCGTTGCGTCCCGGACCAGGCCGAAACGCACGAACAGCCAGATGCCGGCGATCAGGCCGACCACGCCGCCGATCGGGCCGATGTCGAAGAAGGCGCCCATGGCGATGCCGCCATCGCGGTCCGGCCCTGCCAGCATGACGACCAGCGCGGCAAGGCCGGACCAGCCGGCGAGGGCGCCGAGCAGGGCAGACAGGAGACCGAGGATGAAGCGCATGTGCGATTGGTCGCGCGAAGATCAATCGCGGTTCGAACCGGTCCGTCGTTCGGCCTTCACCCGATCCGGTTCAGGCTGTTACGGATGGTCGAGAAGATGCCGCCGATGTCCTTGCGCAGCGCATCGAGCGCGTTGAAATTCTCGAAGATGCGGGCGAGACGGTCTTCGACCTCGCGCTTGCTCTTCGTCAGCGCATCGACGCGCGAGGTGAGGCTGACATTGCCGCTGGCCTCGATCTCGCTGACGGTTTTGGCGAGGAGATCGCGGGTGGTGCCGACATCGGCGATCATGGCCTCGATGCCGAACACCGGCGCTTTCAGCGGAACGAGATCGGCCTGCGACTTCGACAGCTCCGCCTTGAAGGCGTTGAGCGTGGCCAGCGTCTCCTGCAAGGCGCCGAGGCGCTGGCGCGACTGGAGGACAAAATCGTTCAGCGCGTTCTGGCGGTCAACGAGCGTCTTGCCGTCGGGATCGGTCTCGACCTCGGCGAGCGAGCGTTCGAGCTGGGCCCGGCGCTGGCCGAGCTCCTCGAAATCGAGCCGGATCGCTTTCAGGATGTTGGCGCTGTCGTCGATGCGGGCCAGGCGGTGCTCGATCTCGATCTTGTTGTTCGACAGCGTCTCGACGCGTGCGCTGAGCGGCGCCTCGCCGCCGGTCTCGATCTCGTCGACGCTCTTGGCGAGGCGGTCATGGCTGAGGCTGAGCTCGCCGATCAGGGCGTTGATGCCGGCGTCGGACGAGCGCAGCGGCACCAGCTCGGCATGGGATTTCGCCAGATCTTCCTTGTACTGGTTGAGCGTCGCAAACGTGTCCTGCACCGCGTTGACCCGGCCGAGCAGCGTCGATACGTCGCGGGCGATGTCCTTCAGCCGGTCGGCAAGATTGTTCTTGCGGTCGTCGGTCTCGAGATCGAGCAGCGAGCGTTCGAGCTGGTTCTGGCGGTCGCGAATCTCGGTGAAGACAGGCTCGACCGCGCGGCGCTGGTCGGCGACCCTGCCGACCATCTCGCGCAGCCCCTGCTGGCGGCGGCGGATCTCGGCGAGCTGATCGTGCATGTCGGTGGACTGGTTGCGGCCCTGCTGGAGCAGCGCGCGCTGCTCGGTCTCGCCGAGCTTGTCGTGAAGGGCGGAGACGGCTTCCCTGGGATCGCTCTCGATCAGGTGCTGGACGGTGGTATCGAGATGATTTTGCAGGGCGTGGGCGACGACGACGTCTTCCCGGGTGTTCTTGAGGCGGTCGCGGAGCTTGTCGAGGCGCCGGTCCTGGCGCGAGAGCCGCCAGGCCGAGGCGCCAATCAGCGCCAGCCCAACCACAAGGATCGCACCGGCTGCGATCCGCTGCGGCATCGGCAGGGCCGCAAACGCGGCGGGCAGATGGGTGACGTCGTAGCCGAACGCCTGCGGAGCGAGGAACGCGATTGCGGCGAGCAGGACAGACCAGGCAACCAGAAAAAACAGCCACATCGCGACGTCCCCACGCCGGCACAATCTCGCCATGATTGCTATTGGAGAGCGGAACCGAGATCAAGGGCCGGGCGGGCTGCCGGACCTTTTCGAGGGGGCGCAATCCACGGCTGGTTGCGTCTGCCGCTTGGGGGAAGCGGGGCTACAGCCGAAACTCGTTGGTCAGCTCGCCGATGCCGTCGATCGCCACCGTCACCGTATTGACCTGCTCCTTCATGACGCCGACGCCGACCGAGGTGCCGACGGCGATGAGGTCGCCGGGGAGCAGGGTCATGTCGTGGGAGATCTTGCTGACGAGGGCTTGCGCACTGAAGATCATGTCCGCGATCGGATAGTTCTGCCGCTCCGCGCCGTTGAGGATGGTGCGCACCGTGAGCTTTGCCGGATCGAGGCCGGTCGCGATCACAGGGCCGAACGGGCCGTAATCGTCGATGCCCTTGGCGCGGGCCCACTGGGGAAATGTGGGATCGCTGGTCAGGATGTCATTGGCGGTGATGTCGTTGACGCAGGTGTAGCCGAAGATGAAATCATCCGCCTCATTGGGCGAGACTCGGGCGCAGGTCTTGCCGATGACGATGCCGAGTTCGCCTTCATAGGTGGTCTTGCCGTCGTAATAAGAGGGGCGGCGGATCACGGCGCCCGGCGTCGTGATCGTGGTGGTGGCCTTGAGCAGATAGAGCGGCTCCGGCGGCTCGGGCTGATTGAGCTTGGCCGCGAGCGCGTGAAAATTGTTCCAGAGCGCGACGATCTTGCTGGGCGCGCAAGGTGCGAGCAACTCGACCTCCGACAGCGCCAGCATCTTGCCGGTAGCCGTGTTGCGGCCGAATATCTCGCCGTCATGCACGTTGATATCAGATGCGGTCAGCGTGCCGAAGCCGGTGGTGCCGGCGTGGCGGAAGCGCAGCCACTGCTTCATCTCGCCAGCCATCACGCCACCGCCAGTGCGCGAGGATCCGATGGCGCGGAGACGCCGTCATAGAGGCCGGCGACGCGGGCGCGCTGGGTAACCATCGCCAGCACCGAGTCGAGTGCCGGCGTCGGGATCCTGGTCAGGCGGCCCATCTCCTGCACCACGGTGACGAGCGGGTCGATCTCCATCGGGCGGCCGCGCTCGAGATCCTGCAGCATCGAGGTCTTGTGCGCGCCGACCTTGCGGGCGCCCTCGATGCGGCGCTCGACATCGACGCGGAATTTGACGCCGAAGGTTTCGGCGATCGCTTGCGTCTCCACCATGATCGCGCGCGACAGCGCCCGCGTCGACGGATCGGTGCAGATCACGTCGAGCGTGGCATGGGTCAGCGCGCTGATCGGGTTGAAGCAGACATTGCCCCAGAGCTTGAGCCAGATCTCGTCGCGGATGCGGTCGAGCACCGGCGCCTTCAGGCCGGCGGCAACGAAGAGGTCGGCGAGGCGCTGCACGTCTGACGTGACCTCGCCGGAGGGCTCGCCGAGCGGAAAATTGTTGCCGTAGACGTGGCGGATCACGCCGGGCGCCTCGATCTCGGTGGCGGGATAGACGATGCAGCCGATCGCGCGTTCGGCCCCTAGCTCGCGCCATTGCCGCCCGCCGGGATCGATGCTCTCCAGCGTCGCATTCTCGTGCTCGCCGCCGTGCTTGTGGAAGTACCAATAGGGGATGCCGTTGACCGCGGTGACGATGCGGGTGTGCGGCCCGAGCAGCGGCTGCATCTTCTCGATCACGCCGGTGATCGAATGCGCCTTCAGCGTGACGATGACGTAGTCCTGCACGCCGAGCTCGGCCGCGTTGTCGGTGCAGCGGGGATGGACGGTGTGCTTCTCCTCGCCGGCGAGCAGCGTCAGGCCATGCTCGCGCATCGCTGCGAGGTGCGCGCCGCGCGCGACCAGGCTGACATCGGCGCCTGCGCGCGCCAGCTGCACGCCGAGATATCCGCCGATCGCGCCGGCGCCGTAGATGCAGATCTTCATGAAATCCTCGCGGGGGTAGCGGAATTTAGGGACGAAAGATCCGGTCCGGCTCGGAGTTGTCCGAGCCGGGGCCGGTCGTCGCGGGGGAGAGTGGTCGCGCTTTAGGCTGCTTGCGATGTGCTGTTGGTCGCCTCGTCAACGGCAGCCGCGATGTCGCGCATGCTGATGACGGAGACGAGGCTGTAGTCGTCGATCACGGGCAGGTGCCGGATGTGATTCCGGTTCATCAGATGCCTGACGTGCTCGATTGTGTCCGAGGAGGTGCAGGAGACCAGCTGCTGCACCGAGACCAGCTGCGAGACCTTGACGTTGACGGCATTGGCGCCGTGCTCGGCGACCGCGCGCACCACGTCGCGCTCGGTGAACATGCCGACCGCGGTGTTTCCTTCCGAGCGGACCACGTCCTTCACCACCAGCGCGCTGATGTTGTTGGCTCGCATCAGCTTGGCAGCGATACCCACCGTTTCGTTCATTCGCACCGTGACAACGCGCGGTGTCTTCTTGCGCAGAATGTCTCCGACCAGCATTGCGACCTCCTCGGGTGAAATGATGAGCGAAGTGTGGTATACATAATGCCAATCGTCAAGCACTGGATTTGGCTCATCCGAAAATTCTTGCGGCAGCATTGTTGACGTTTGTCGTCGCCAAAGAAGATAGGGGAGGCCAAAGAAAAAGGGGCGCATCGCTGCGCCCCTTCTGCCGATCTGACAGGCGTGTGGTCGGCTACGCCGTCTCGGTCTTTGCGCTCGCCGTTGCGGTGTTGGCGCTCTCGGCTTCCTTGCCCAGGATGAAGGAGCGACGCAGCGGCTTGATCACGAACAGCGCCATTAGCGCGGCCGTCGCGTTCAGCGCCACCGCCACCACGAACACGGCCTTCCAGCCATAGGCGGTCGAGATCACGCTTGCGAGCGGGACCAGCAGGGAGGCGGTGCCCTTCGCGGTGTAGAGCATGCCGTTGTTGGTGGTCGCATATTTCGAGCCGAAGGTGTCGCCGCAGGTCGCGGGGAACAGCGAGTAGATCTCGCCGAACACGCCGAAATAAACTGCAGTGGCGAGCACGAACACGATCGGAACGTGACCGTAGGCCGACAGAGTCAACAGCATGAGCGCCGCCGTGCCGAAGGCGATGAACATGGTGTGCTCGCGGCCGATCGTGTCGGACACAAAGCCGAAGAACGGGCGGCCGAAGCCGTCGAAGATGCGGTCGAGCGAGATCGCGAAGGTCAACGCCGCCATCTGGAAGCCGGCGAGCGAGACCGGCGTGTCGGCGATCTTGAAGTCGTGCGCGATCGGCGCGATCTGCGCCGCGGTCATCAGGCCGCCGGAAGCGACCATGACGAAGACGAGATACATCACCCAGAAAATAGGGGCACGCAGCACCTGCGGCGGGGTGAAGTCGATCTTGGTCTGCGGCAGATTGAGCTGCTTCTTCTTCGGCGGGATCGAGATCCGCGGCGGCTGGATGAAGAAGGCGAGCACGAACACGATCACGCCCTGGCCGATGCCGAAGGTGAGGAACGCGTGCTGATAGCCGCTCGTGACGATCATGCTCGCGATCGGCACCACGGTGAGCGCTGCGCCCGCGCCGAAGCCGGCCGCCGTCGCGCCGGCGGCGAGGCCGCGGCGATCGGGAAACCATTTCAGCGCATTGCCGACGCAGGTGCCGTACACCGCGCCCGCGCCCATGCCGCCGATGACGGCTGCGGTATAGAGCAGGGGAAGGCTATCGGCGTAGGAGTTGAGCACCCAGGACAGCGCGATCATCACGCCGCCGAACATGATGACGATACGCGGGCCGTATTTGTCGACGAACCACGCCTCGATCGGCACCAGCCATGTTTCGGTGACGACGAAGATGGTGAAGGCGAGCTGGATCGCGGCGCGACCCCAATGGTGTTCGTGATCGATCGGATCGACGAACAGCGTCCAGCCGTATTGCAGGTTCGCGATCATCGCCATGCAGACGATGCCCATGGCGAGCTGGAGCCAACGGAAACCGGTTCGTAGGGGCGCAGCGGTCACGGCGCCGTCCATGCTGGACATCATCAACAACCTCCCAAGCGCCTGTCTGGTCGCGACACTGCCGCCTATATGACGGAGTGTCGCAAATATTGTGGCTTATCGTCGCAAGCGCGGGCGGCAGCTTGGTATACCATATTCCAGAATGCAAGTCCTATTGTGCGATTGCGCTCAAGAAAGCGCCGGGTTCCCTTCGGGTTTCCGGTATTTGGATATATTCGGTCAAAGCGAAAACGCCCGGCCGTGAGGCCGGGCGTGGTCCGCGAGACGCTGTTGTGCGAACGAGCTCAGACGGTCGATTGCGCGACCACGACCTTGCGCCAGGGTTTGAGCACCAGGATCGCCAGCAGCGAGGCCAGGATGTTGGCGCCGGCCGCGAGCATGAACACGTTGTCCCAATGGCCGGAGGTCTGCTGCACATAGTTTGCGAGCGGCACCAGCAGCGCGGCGGTGCCCTTGGCGGTGTAGAGCAGGCCGGCATTGGTGGTCGCGAACTTCGCGCCGAACGTGTCGGTGCAGGTCGAGGGGAACAGCGAGTAGATCTCGCCCCAGGCGAAGAACACGAAGCCCGACAGGATCACGAACCAGATCGGATCCTGACCCCAGAGATAGAGCATCCAGATCCCGACGCCTTCCATGCCGAAGGCGATGAACATCGTGTTCTCGCGGCCGATCATGTCGGAGATCCAGCCGAAGAATGGGCGCGTCAGGCCGTTGAGCACGCGGTCGATGGTCGCTGCGAACGTCACCGCGGTCATGGTCATGCCGATCAGCGTGACCGGCACGGCGTCGACCTTCCAGTCGACCGCGATCGGCTTCAAGTTTGCCGTCACCATCAGGCCGCCGGCGCCGACGATCACGAACATGAAGTACATCAGCCAGAAGATCGGCTGACGCAAAACTTCGGTCGGCTGGTAGTTGCGACGCGTTTGAACCAGCGCGGCATTCGCCACCACGTTTGGCACCTGGCCCGGCTTCGGCGCCAGCAGGAAAAAGGCGAGAATGCAGATGATGATGCCTTGTCCGAGGCCGAAATAGAGGAACGTGGTCTGGAAGCCGGAATCCTTGATCATGGCCTGGATCGGCGCGACGGTGAGCGCGGAGCCTGCACCGAAGCCGGCAGCCGTGATGCCTGCGGCGAGACCGCGCTTGTCGGGAAACCATTTCAGCGCATTGCCGACGCAGGTGCCGTAGACGCCGCCGGCGCCGATGCCCGCGATGATCATGCCGAGATAGTAGCCGTTGAGTGTGGTGGCCTCCGCGTTGATCGCCCAGCCGATCGCGCAGAGGACGCCGCCGATGAGCACGACGAGGCGCGGACCGTATTTATCGACAAACCATCCTTCGACCGGCACCAGCCAGGTCTCGAACAAAACAAACAAAGTAAAGGCCCACTGGATCGAGGCGCGATCCCAGCCGAATTTCTTCTGGATGTCGGGGACGAAGAAGGTCCAGCCATATTGGTAATTGGCGATCATCACCATGGCCGCTACGCCGATCGCCAATTGCGCCCAGCGATATGTGTCACTGACGCGTGCGGCGGTAGGAGCCGTTGTTGTCTGCACCATGTCCGTCATGAATCCTCCAATAGCGCTTCTGTTTTTCTGAACGAGCGTTGGCGCCATTCTTGTATTCATTATGCCAAGCCTTCAAGCGCGCCACGGCCCATTGTGCGCTTATGACGCAACCCCGTTTGCGAGGCTGCGCAATGTGCCGATTCCCAAATAGAAATGGCCCCGCAGAGCAGGGCCATTCTTCAAAAGTAGGAGTTTGCCGGTTTTACAACCGCCGCGACAATTCGACGCGCCGGGCCTCGTCTTGGCCTTACAGGCCGAAGCGGGGCAGATCGCCGTTGTGGTTGGAGATCTCGGCGCTCGCCATCAGGAAGCGGTCGACGGCGGCCATGAAGCGAGCGAACAGCGAGGAGGTCGGGGCGAGGGCGACGGAAGCGGTCTTGGACATCTGAATTTCCTTTCTCGAGACGGTCAGCATCACTGTCTCATTTCGAGAGGTAATCTATGTATACCAGATGCCAATGTCTATGCATGCCATTGCATAGCAGCATGCCGATTGCCGCATTGCAACATAATGTTTCGTCAAGCGGGCCGGTCTGGGCTCAAAACGCGCGGTTTGGGGCTCAAACGGCTAGGAAAGCGGCTCCGGGTCACTGCGGATCGGTCCTTGAACCCGGCCCTTGCTCGACTCTTGGCACCGCAGTGCAAAACGGTTAGTGGTTCGCCCCCTTTTCCAATCATCCCGCAGGGTGGTTCATGTCGAGCGCCTCGCCCGCCGTCTCGATCGGCATCGATTTTGGAACCAGCAATACGGTCGTAGCGCTCGCGGTGGACGATCGCCGGGTCGAGGCCATCCGCTTCGATCACGGCGGACAACGGCACAGCACCTACGTCTCGGCGCTGTGCTTCTGGGAGGACCGGCCGGGCGCCGGTGCCCAGGCCGAAGGCGGTCCGTGGGCGATCGAGCAGTTTCTCGAAGGCCGCCACGTCCACCGCTTCCTGCAGTCGTTCAAGACCTTTGCGGCGAGCTCCAGCTTCAACACCACGCAGGTGTTCCGGCAGCGCTTCAAGTTCGAGGATATTTTGGCGGCGTTCCTGCGGACGCTGGCGCGCCATGGCGGCGACAGGTTCGGCTTCGAGGTGGCCAACATCACGGTCGGCCGGCCCGTGCGCTTTGCCGGCGGCAATCCCGACGACGATCTGGCCATGCAGCGCTATCGTGCCGCGTTCGAACGCCTCGGCGCCGGCCACGCGCGCTATGTCTATGAGCCCGTGGGCGCGGCGTTCTCCTTCGCCCGCCGGCTGGAGCGCGATGCCACCGTGCTGGTTGCGGATTTCGGCGGCGGCACCAGCGATTTTTCGGTGATGCGTTTCTCGCGCGCGGGCGGCGTCTTGCGCGCCGAGCCGCTTGGCCATGCCGGTATCGGCATTGCGGGCGACACGTTCGATTATCGCATCGTCGATCACGTCGTCTCGCCGCGGCTCGGCAAAGGCTCGAGCTTTCGCTCGTTCGACAAGGTGCTGCCGATCCCGAGCGGCCACTACACCAACCTCGCGCGCTGGCATCAGCTCGCGCTGATGAAGAGCAACGGCGATCTGCGCGAGCTCAGGGAATTGTCGCGCACCGCGCTGAAGCCGGCGCTGCTCGAGGATTTCATCACCATCGTCGATCTCGATCTCGGCTTCTCGCTGTACCGGGCGGTGTCGGACGCCAAGATCGCGCTCTCGGCCAAGGACGAGGTCGACTTTCGCTTCAGGGGCGGCGGTGTCGAGATCGGCTCGACCATCACGCGGAAAAACTTCGATGCCTGGATGGCCGACGACATCGCCCGGCTGGGTGCCACGGTCGACAAGGTGCTGGGCGAAGCCGGCATCACCGCGCGCGAGGTCGAGAAGGTGTTCTTGACCGGCGGCACCTCGTTCGTGCCGGCTGTGCGAAAACTGTTCGCAGACCGGTTCGGCAACGAGCGGCTGATGTCGGGCGATCAGTTCGAGTCGATCGCCTACGGCCTCGCGCTGATCGGACACAGCCCCGAGCCGGATCGCTGGACCGCGGACGGCGGGCTCAAGTCGAAGGGCACGTAACAATCCTTCGCAATCAGCCGGACCTGCTTCGCTGGCAGCAGTTCAATGGGCTCTGCAGAATTCCACAGACTCGATGTGAGTTGTTCACTCGGAAAGTCCCTCATTCTCCGTCATTGCGAGCGCAGCGAAGCAATCCAGAATCGTTCTGCGGAGGGACTCTGGATTGCTTCGCTACGCTCGCAATGACGTGGGTGGATCCGCGCATCCGATCGAACGGATTGACCCGCGGATAACCGCTTTCATCCGGATCGCCTCTCGAGGGTGCGATCCGGCTTTAAGCTACTGCTTGATCTCGGGCTCGACGAGGCGCGCGAGGTTGCGCAGCGATTCCTGCCAGCCGAGATAGCAGGCCTCCGGCGGGATCGCGTCGGGAATGCCGGCCTGCGTGATGTCGAGCTCGGTGCCGACAAGGACTTTCTTCAGCGTCACCGTCACCTCGATCTCGCCGGGCAGGTTCGGATCCTCGAACTTGTCGGTGTAGCGCAGACGTTCGCCGGGGACGAGCTCCAGGAATTCGCCGCCGAAGGCGTGGCCGTTGCCCGTCGTGAAATTCCGGAACGACATTCTGAAGGTGCCTCCGACCTTCGGCTCCAGATGATGCACGGTGCAGGCAAATCCGTTGGGCGGAAGCCATTTTGCCAGCGCATCGGCCTCCAGGAAGGCGCGATAGATTTTGTCCGGGCTGGTCGTGAGAACGCGGTGCAGGCGTACGGTGCTGGGCATGGTCGTTACTCCCTTTGAGATGCTGGGCTCGACGGTGAGGTCTATTGCCCAATCATGGCCTGAGGACGAACGCAGTTGCGCCGATCCGACATGACGGCGTCAGATTTTTTCGTTCGCCGCTTCGTCCATTCTTCTGCGAGCGGCACGTGTCGCACTCTGCTGCCTTGGCTCATTTGCCGAGGCCGTAGGCATTCAACTTCTCCAATCCGATCCGGCACTGTCGGGCGCGATCTGGTATCCTTGCGCGGCTTTCACCGCGAGTTCGACGCGGCGGTGGTGAAGTTTTTTCGCGAGCAGCTCGCTGGCGGCGATCAGTGAGCATCGCGTTCGAGAGGAGGCGAGGATGAGGCGACTGGGCTGCGTGATCGGCTTGCTTGTGCTTCTGCTGTCGCCGGCCGCGGCCGATCCCGCGCTGCCGGGCCTCGTTCGGCAGGATCCGATGCTGCCGATCACGCTTGCCGATGGCAGCCAGGTCAGGCTCGAGACCATGATCCTCCGGCCGGATCGTCCCGGACGCTTTCCGCTGGTTCTGCTGGTTCACGGGACAATTCCAGGGACCGGGGAAGCCCTTCGCGCCGCACTGGCGCGAGAAACGCCGGCCAGTCTGCTCAATCCGGCTGTCGCGTTTGCTCAGCGCGGTTATGCCGTCGCATCGATCATGCGGCGGGGCTTTGGCCATTCAGACGGACCATTCGCCGAGACGCTGTCCGGACCATGCGATAACAGGGACTATCTCGCCGTTGCGCGGATCGCAGCCGAGGATGTGACCGGCGCACTTGCCGCGCTCCGCAGCGAGCCCTGGGTCGAGCCCGGTCAGGTCGTGCTGATGGGGCATTCGACCGGAGGCATTGCGGTGATCGCCGCGGCGGCGGACAATCCTGCGGGCGTCATCGGTGTTCTCAACTTCGAGGGGGCTCACGGTTCTGTCCCGGGGCGCACGTGCAGTCCGGATCATCTTGTGGCGGACGCCGGCATCTTTGGCCGTACGGCGCGAATTCCAGCGCTGTGGGCTTATTCGGAGAACGATCGCAGTGCGCCGCCGGCATTGGGCCGTCGCATGTTCGATGCTTACGTCGCTTCCGGCGCGCCTGCGCAATTGCGAGTGCTGCCGCCCTTCGGTGTCGACGGGCATGCCATGGTGCCGATGGGGCCCGCCGACTTTTGGTGGCCGGCTGTCGAGAGTTTCCTGAATCAACTGCGCCTGCCGACGTCAGTACTGGTCGAATTGCCGCCGCCTGCGGCTATCCCGGCGCCGATGCCGCTCAACGCGGCGTGCGCGGGCTATTTCGATTCTTATGTAAAGGCGTGGACCGACCTCAAAGCCTATGCCTGGAATCGCGAAGGCCATTGTTCATCAGTGACCTCCACGCAGCGGACGATCGAAGATGCGAAGAGCGAGGCGATGCACCAATGCGCGGCCGCCTGGAAGGAATGCTCGCTCTATGCGGTTGGGCAGGCGCTGGCGCCCGGTTAGAGTCTTGGCGTCACCATATCCCAACGCTGTCTGGTGCAGTTCCGCGTTACTCGGTTGGGAGCGTTGGCGATATTACGCGCCCCCATACCGGGGGGCGCGATTAAATCCGGCCAAAGCCTTGCTAATTTCGACGGCAAGGTATACCTTAGGGGTGTTCGTTCAGCCGCTGTGCCTTGTTGAATGCGCCCGCGGGCTCCTTTTCCATCGACATCGACGAATTGAAACGGTTCTGCGTGAGTATCACGCGGAACGCACATTTGTGCTCTTTGGAGAAGAAAAATGGCAACAGGTACTGTGAAGTGGTTTAACGGCCAGAAGGGTTTTGGATTCATTCAGCCCGACGACGGCGGCAACGATGTGTTCGTTCACATCAGCGCGGTCGAGCGGGCTGGTCTTGGTGGTCTCGCCGAGGGCCAAAAGGTCAACTTCGAGGCCAAGACCGACAAGATGCGGGGCAAGGTCAGCGCTGAGAATCTCTCGCTGGCTTAAGTCCATCAGTGCCGTTTCACGGATGTACTGAAACGGCCATGCGACCCGCTCGATCCCTGGATTGAGCGGGTTTTGTCTGTTGCCGAAAGGGTGAAAGATGAGCGCCAGGAAATCGGCCGAACCGTCACCCGAAAGCATCGCGCGCTCCAACCGCCAACGCTTGGCTGCTCAAGAAGGCGCGCAAGCGATGCTGGACGCCGAAAAGCAGGCTGTCGACCTGCGCAAGAACATGGCGCGGCTTCGCCAGTTGCGTGAGGCCAGGGAAGCAGCCGATGCCACCCTTCAGGCATCGTTGCCGGCCCCGACCCCGACGAAGCGCAAGAGAAAGCCGCCGCAATAGCCGACGTCAATATCGCTGCCGAACGATGCGACAGGGCCGGTCACATGCCAGGGAGTGCGGATCGTGCCTAGGATCAAGCCGGACGGCGGTGGCACCATCACCTTCTTTCTCGCGCACGGCGCCGGGCGGCAGCTCTGCCGGCTTGCGACCACCTTTGCGACCCAGAAGCAGGCTTTCAGCTACCTTCAAAAATACCGCACGGAGTTCGAGCGCATCGCACGGACGCGGCTGGATTCGGGAGAGCTCGAAGACGGCGTCGTTGTGCTGTCGATGCTCTAGGTGACTCTACCCTAGGCCGTTTACCCATAAACCCGACGGCGTGATGCGAAGATGCCTGCGCCGGCTTTGCCGCTATCGCGACCAAATTCGTGCGCAGCGCAGTATGCGTCAAAAGCAGTCATCCGGCACGCCAGCTATTCGCCAGGCTTGTCCCAATTTCTCGACATCTTCGAGCCGGCGAAACGGCGAGCTTTTGATGCCGGAAATCCGCAAAGCAGGATCGCTTTGCAGGATTGCGTCGCAGGCGCGACGGGCTTCGGCGGTGCGCCCGGCCATCGCAAGGCTCGACATCAGTATTCGCTGCGCGCCCAGAAAATTCGGCTGGCGCTGGATGGCGCTCGTGGCGCAGGACAGAGCTTCCTCATACCGCTCGGCAAAGAAATGAGCGAAGGCCATCCCGGTTTGCGGAATGAACAGGTGGGGATCGACCGGACTCAAGCGAATTGCTGCCGAGAATTGCTCGATCGCTGCATCGTGGTTGCCGAGAAAAACCTGTGCCCAGCCTGCCCAAAGGCGCGCCATGGCCAGATTGGGATCGAGTGCAATGGCCCTTGCGGCAAGAGCCGAGCCGGTCTCCGGCTCTCCGAGCATGTAGGAATAGACATGTGCTGCGTGCGCAAGCACCAGAGGATCGTCCTGGTCGAGCTGCACCGCTCGTTCGACCAGTTGTCGGCTTTCGGCCCGCTCCTTTGCCGCGTCCTCGATCCATCCGAACCCTTTCTTCTGACCGAAAATGTTTGCTCCAGAGGCGTAGGCGACGGCAAATGCAGGATCGAGCGAAATGGCAAGCTTAGTCATTCTGAGAGCTTCAACGCTGCCCTCCCGCGTCCACTGGTAGATGCTGAATTTAGAGCGCAGATAATAGTCATAGGCCTGGAGGCTTTCGGTCGGTTTGCGCCGTGCGCGCTCTATCTCGGCCCGCTCAAGCTGCGGAGACATCGCGCCTATCACGCCGCTCGTCAGGCGGTCCTGCAAATCGAAGATGTCTTCGAGCTCGCCATCGAACCTGTCCGCCCAGATGTGCGTGTCCGTGGACGCATCGATCAATTGCCCGGTCACCCGAACCCGTCGTCCGGCCTTGCGTACGCTGCCTTCCAGTACGTAGCGAACACCAAGCTCACGACTGATCCGCTTGATGTCGACGGCTTCGCCCTTGTAGGTGAAACTCGAATTTCGCGAGATGACGAACAGCAATTTCGATCGCGACAGCCCCGTGATGATATCCTCGACCATGCCGTCGGCAAAATATTCCTGCTCCGGATCGTCGCTTAGATTCTGGAAGGGAAGCACCGCGATGGAAGGTTTGTCGGGAAGCGCAAGGACGGGTCTCGGGTGTTCCATCGGACGGTCGTTGGCGATCGGCGCGCCGGCTGGTCCTTGCGCTTGCAGAATGGGTCCGACGAAACGGAAGCCCTTTCGCGGCAGTGTCTTGATCAGGCGCTGTTCCTGGCCGGAATCGCCGATCGCATTTCGCGCGGCATTAAGGCGAGTTGTCAGCGCTTCGTCGGACACGCTGCGCCCGTTCCAAACGGCATTGATGAGGTCGTCCTTGCTGACGACGCGCTCCCGGTTGCGGATCAGATAATCGAGCAGGTCGAAAACCTTGGGCGCGATGGCGACGATTCCCGCGTCGCGATGCAACTCGCGGCGGTCCGTGTCGAATACGCAATTCTCGAACAAATAGCGCAACTTGCCGTTCCCCCAGGTGGCCGCCGATCGTCGAGACGCCAGCACCGATCGCACCCGCAAGAATAAGCCGCCGGTAAGGAAAAAGTAAGCCGTAGGTCAGGCGTACCCGCGCATGCCTTGGCACTCTCGTCTGAGTGAAAATACCCCCGGAAGAGACGCTCGAACTTGGAGCAGGTTATGTCGGAATCGATTCAGGCGGCTACTCCGTGCCTCCCGCCGCATGCTCAGCTGATACAGATGGGGACAGGCGGGGCGGTCGCTAATGTCGTGCACATCGCGGCGAAGCTTGGGTTGGCTGATAAACTTGCTGATGGACCGAAGAGTGCTGTGGAGCTGGCCGGCCCATCAGCTCTGCATGCCCCCTCCTTGCACAGATTGATGAGAACGATGGCCAGTCTGGGGCTTCTCACGGAAGGCGAACGACTGCGATTTTCGTTAACGAAGCTCGGCGAGGCATTAAAGTCGGATGCTCCGGGCTCGGCAAGATCGACGTTGCTCATGACGGGAAGTAGTTGGGTCGGAAGTGGCTTCGCCAATCTACTTCATTCCTTGGAAACAGGCCGTACAGGCTTCGAAAAAGCACACGGGGTGCCGTTCTTCGACTATCTTGCTCAACATCCCGAAGACGCTTCAGTGTTTAGTGAAGCAATGGTTGGGCTTCATGGAGGAGAACCTCCGGCGGTCGCGGCGGCCTACGATTTTTCTATGTTCCAGACCGTCGTCGATGTTGGAGGGGCATCTGGCAATATGCTCGGTGCTATACTTGGACGATACCCAGAGCCCCGGGGCTTGTTGTTCGATCAGCCGCACGTTGTGATCGATGCTGAAAAAACGCTCAAAGCGAACGGCGTTACGGGTCGTGTGACCGTCGAGGCTGGAGATTTTTTCCTGTCCGTGCCTTCGGGCGGCGACGCTTACATCTTGTCGCATATCTTGCACGATTGGACCGATGACCAGTGCCTGACAATTTTGGGTCATTGTCGCAGAGCCGTGAAGCCGGATGGACGACTGCTCATTGTCGAGATGGTCCTGCCTCCCGGTGACGCTCCACATCCGGGGAAGATACTGGATATGGTGATGCTGGCGTTGATCGGTGGGCAGGAGCGCACGGAAACCGAGTACGCCAGTCTACTGGACAAGGCTGGTTTCCGCCTCAGTCGCGTCGTGGCAACACAATCACCGGTCAGCGTCGTAGAAGCCGTTCTGGCCTAAGTGCCGCAAGGTCCGCTGGGACTCACCGGGAGGGTGCGGCGCAGGTTGATATCCGTTCAGGTCCAATGTCGATGGAAAAGACTGCCGGCACAGTTGGTGCTAAGCCCCGGTGAGGCACAGGACATCCGATTTGCCGGAAAACTCCTGTCCACGTCCTAGTCTTCGCGTGTTTTCGGCTGAGCCTCACGGGCCAATCGTTCCGCTTTCAGCCGCTCACGGTTCTCGTGCAGGGAGTGCTGGTCCTTCGCGTAGTCATTCATCGGCTTCTGCGTTGTGGCAGGCTTGAACGCCTTGTTGGCCTCACGCTTGGCGCGATCGGAGGTTTGATCTTTCAGCATGTCGATCTCGATTTTGTCTGGACGTGTATGATCCGCGAACGCGCCGACGTCCTGTCCGCGTTCGCGGGCTGGTGAACGGTGCGTTGTCCTTGGAGCGGAGAAGTCGGGTCTGGATAAGCAACTGACGGCCACCGCGTTGGTTCCTCGAAAAATCGGCGCGCGGCAGTGGCGAGCCTCTGCGTCGAGACGCCCTTCGATGGGCCGAGCCTCACTTTTCGCATGATGACATCCTACCCCTGTTTTGCCCGACGCGTCAAAGGAAATTCGTAAAATACGAAGTTCCCTATACCCGCCAAGGGGTTCGCTACTGTGCATGGGGTTGTTTTTTGTTTTTACTTTGGGCTTGCGGCCGTACGGCGCGTCTGACGCAAAAAGGCCGCCTCGAAGGGCGGCCCTTTCGTCTGAAGCGTTGTGGTGCCGCTTACTCGGCGGCCTGCTTCTGCGGCGGGTCGAGCGCGCCGGACTTGTGGATATCGGCGACCTGGTGGTCGCTGAAGCCGAGCACGCTGCGCAGGATCTCGTCGGTGTGCTCGCCGAGCAGCGGCGAGCGCTGCACGTCGCTCGGGGAGTCCGACAGCTTGATCGGGTTGCCGACCGAGATGTACTTGCCGCGGGTCGGGTGGTCGACCTCGACCACGGTGCCGGTCGCGCGCAGCGACTGGTCTTCCGCGATCTCCTTCATCGACAGGATCGGGCCGCAGGGGATGTCATCCTTGTTGAGGATCTCCATCGCCTCGAACTTGGTCTTGGTCATCGTCCACTGCTCGATGCGGCCGAAGATCTCGTTCAGGCGCGGCAGGCGGGCCGCCGGCTTGGCGTAGTTCGGATCGGTCTTCCAGGTTGGCTCGCCGATCACGTCGCAGATCTTCTCCCAGACCGGCGCCTGGGTGATGAAGTAGATGTAGGCGTTGGGATCGGTCTCAAAGCCCTTGCACTTCAGGATGCGGCCGGGCTGGCCGCCGCCGGAATCGTTGCCGGCGCGCGGCACGGCATCGCCGAACGGAATGCCTTCGCCGAACTGGCTGTATTCCCTAAGCGGGCCGTGGGCGAGGCGCTGCTGGTCGCGCAGTTTTACGCGCGCGAGATTCAGGACACCATCCTGCATCGCGGCGGTGACGCGCTGGCCCTTGCCGGAATGGGTGCGGTGATAGAGCGCGGTGACGATGCCGAGCGCCAGATGCAGGCCGGTGCCGCTGTCGCCGATCTGCGCGCCGGTGACGAGCGGCAGGCCGTCGCGGAAGCCGGTGGTGGAGGCGGCGCCGCCGGTGCACTGCGCGACGTTCTCATAGACCTTGCAGTCCTCGTACGGTCCGGGACCAAAACCCTTGATCGAGGCGACGATCATCTTCGGGTTGATCGCCTGGATCTTCTCCCAGGGGAAGCCCATGCGGTCGAGCACGCCGGGGCCGAAGTTCTCGACCAGCACGTCGCACTTCTTGATCAGCTCGGTGAGGACTTCCTTGCCCTTGGGGTTCTTGGTGTCGAGCGTGATCGAGCGCTTGTTGTGGTTGAGCATGGTGAAATACAGACTGTCCACGTTCGGGATGTCCTGCAGCTGGCCGCGGGTGATGTCACCCACGCCCGGGCGCTCCACCTTGATCACGTCGGCGCCGAACCATGCGAGCAGCTGCGTGCAGGTCGGTCCGGACTGGACGTGGGTGAAGTCGAGAATGCGAACGCCCTCGAGCGCTTTGGTCATCGTGTTGCTCCTGTTACTATTCTGTTTCCGTCATGCCCGCGAAAGCGGGCATCCAGTATTCGCTGAAGGTTCAATTGGGCCTCAGTGCTCGCCTCAAGGATGGTTCGGCGATTACTGGATTCCCCGCCTGCGCGGGGAATGACCCGGCGGTCCATTACTTCTTCTTCTGCAGAACGCTCTGCGGATTGAGGTTGCCGATGCGGCCGCTCTCCGAGCCCGCGGCCGGATCGATCACCGCGTTGATGAGTGTCGGCTTGCGTGAAGCCATCGCCTCGTTGACGGCGCGCTTGAGCTCGTCGGGCGAGGTCGCGTTCACGCCGACGCCGCCGAAGGCTTCCATCATCTTGTCGTAGCGCGCGCCCTTGACGAACACGGTTGTCGCCGGATCGGCGTTGACGCTGTTGACGTCGGTGCCGCGATAGATGCCGTCATTGTTGAAGATGACGACGCAGATCGGAAGGTCGTAGCGGCAGATGGTCTCGACCTCCATGCCGGAGAAGCCGAAGGCCGAGTCGCCTTCAACCGCCAGCACGGGGTGGCCGGTCTCGAGCGCGGCGGCGATCGCCTGGCCCATGCCGATGCCCATCACGCCCCAGGTGCCGACGTCGAGACGCTTGCGTGGGCGGTACATGTCGATGACGCCGCGGGCGAGGTCGAGCGTGTTGGCGCCTTCGTTGACCAGGATCGCCTCGGGGTGATCCTTGATGACGTTCTTCAGCACGCCGAGCGCGCCGTGATAGTCCATCGGCGACTTGTTGTTCATCAGCTTCGGCGCCATCTTGGCGACGTTCTCGTCGCGCTTGGATGCGATGGCCTTGGTCCATTCCGCCGGCGGGGCGGTCCAGCCCGACGCAAGCGCCTGGTTGAAGGCGGACACGACCGAGCCGATGTCGCCGACGACGGGCGCGACGATCTCGACGTTGGAGTCCATTTCCCTCGGCTCGATGTCGACCTGGATGAACTTCTTCGGGGATTCGCCCCAGCTCTTGCCCTTGCCGTGCGACAGCAGCCAGTTCAGCCGCGCGCCGATCAGCATGACGACGTCGGAGTCCTTCAGCACCGTCGAACGCGCGGCACCGGCGCATTGCGGATGCGTGTCGGGGAGCAGGCCCTTGGCCATGCTCATCGGCAGGAACGGCACGCCGCTCTTCTCGACGAAGTTCTTGATCTCCTCATCGGCCTGCGCGTAGGCCGCGCCCTTGCCGAGGATGATGAGGGGACGCTTTGCGGCCTTCAGCACGTCGAGCGCGCGCTTGACCGAAGCAGGCGAGGGGATCTGCGCGGGCGCAGCGTCGATCACCTTGACCAGCGACTTCTGACCGGCCTCGGCGTTCATCACCTGGCCGAACAGCTTTGCCGGCAGGTCGAGATAGACGCCGCCCGGACGGCCCGAGACCGCCGCGCGGATGGCGCGGGCAAAACCGATGCCGATATCCTGAGCGTGCAGCACGCGATAGGCCGCCTTGCACAGCGGTTTTGCGATCGCGAGCTGGTCCATCTCTTCGTAGTCGCCCTGCTGGAGGTCGACGATCTCGCGCTCGGAGGAGCCCGAGACCAGGATCATCGGGTAGCAGTTGGTGGTGGCGTGCGCGAGCGCGGTGAGGCCGTTGAGGAAGCCGGGCGCGGACACCGTCAGGCAGACGCCGGGCTTCTTGGTGAGGTAGCCGGCGATGCCGGCGGCGTAGCCGGCGTTCTGCTCGTGGCGGAAGGAGATCACGCGAAGGCCGGCGGCCTGCGCCATGCGGCCCAAATCCGTGATCGGGATGCCCGGCACATTATAGATGGTGTTGATGCCGTTCAGCTTGAGCGCGTCGATGACGAGATGGAAGCCATCCGTCAGTTCCTGCTCGGTGCCCGGTGCTTCGGACTTGGTCGCGGTGTTCAGCATGGGCCTTGTCTCCCTGGTCTCAAGATAACGGGGCGAATTTTTCGCCCTTCTGGTGAATGTTGTCAGGTGAAGAGCTACGTGAATAGTTCCTGGCCGTGCGCTTCGACGTAAGCGGCTAGACCAAGGGTGTGATCGCGGGCGCGCTTCTCGGCGAGCTCGGTGTCACGTGCCTCGAGCGCTTCGATCATGCCGAGATGCTCGGGCAGCGACGTCGCGGTGCGGTCCTTGCGTCCGATCGTGAGCTGCCGGTAGCCGCGCACGTGCAGCAGAAGATCGTTGGTGAGATCGACCAGCACCGGGGATTCCGACAACGAGATCAGCGCCTGATGGAACGCGATGTTGGCGCGCGAATATTCCTCGACGTGATCCTGGGGCAGGCGGTCTTTGCCAAAGTCCTTGAAGTAGTCGCGCAGCGCAGTGATGTCCTTCTTGCGCGCGGTCGTCGTGATGAGGCGCGCGGCCATGCTCTCCAGCGCCGCCCAGGCGCGGATCATGTCGACGATCTCGCTCTTGGTCCGGCGCACCACCATGATGCCGCGGCGCGGAACGGTCTTCACGAAACCGTCCTGCTCGAGCATCGCGATGGCTTCGCGGATCGGCGTACGGCTGACACCGAGGCGTTCGGACAATGCGCGCTCGTCCAGCATCACCGGCTCGGGTGTCGAGTAGATGTCCATCTTGAGGATGGCTTCCTTCAAGGCATCATACGCCTTGTTCTTGAAGCTGCTCTCCGGGGCAATACGAACGATTGCGATGTCTGCCTCGGCCATGTTCGGCAACGCCTTGGTTGGTTTCCGCAGTGACACGACGATTCTCCTCCAGTGGGAGTCGTCTTTTACAGGAATATTACCGGAAAGTTTTTGGCATACCATATGCCAGAATGTCAAGCTGCCTATTTTTTGCGGCGTTCTAAGGTGCTCTCTGACTTGACAAGTTGGCTTCTGGCATACCAAATGCCATCGCTAGCCATTTTTGATCCAAACCGGCGGTGTAGTCCAGGCATTTCTGCCGCTGCATTCCGCCGCACGGAACAGAGGGCGGCGATGGCGAGTATCACGGGCAGCCGCATCACGCGCGCCTTGCAAAGCAAGAACTGAAGGTCAAGGGAGAAGCCATAATGTCCAATTCGAAAGACGTCGTCCGCAAGGTCCTTGACCGGGTCAAGGCCGACAACCGCGCCAGCCTGACCGCCCCGGAAGGCAAGCTGGTCTGCGACGCCTACGGCATTCCGGTGCCGAAGGAGGGCGTGGCGAAGTCGGCGGGCGAGGCCGGCAAGATGGCGTCTTCGATGGGCTTCCCGGTGGTGATGAAGATCGTCTCGCCGGACATTCTCCACAAGACCGAGGCCGGCGGCGTCATCGTCGGCGTCAAGACGGCGCTGGATGCCGAGAAGGCCTACGAGACCATTCTCGGGAACGCCAGGAAGTACAAGGCCGATGCCAAGATCGAGGGCATCCAGGTCCAGCAGATGCTGGCCGGTGGCACCGAAGTGATCGTCGGCTCGATCACCGACGGTTCGTTCGGCAAGCTGGTCGCCTTCGGCCTCGGCGGCGTGCTGGTCGAAGTCTTGAAGGACATCACCTTCCGCCTCGCGCCCGCGACCAAGGAAGACGCGCTTTCGATGCTCGACGGCATCCAGGCGCATGAGATTCTGAAGGGTGTGCGCGGCGGCGAGCCCGTTAACCGCACGGCGCTGGCCGACGTCATCGTCAAGGTCTCGCAGCTCGTCACCGATTTCCCTGAGATCGTCGAGCTCGACCTCAATCCGGTGTTTGCGACGGCGAAGGACGCGATCGCGGCCGACGTGCGCATCGTCGTCGACTTCGCCTACAAGCCGAAGCCGAAGCCGCGCCCGACCGAAGAGATCGTCGCGGCCATGAGCCGCATCATGCAGCCGAAGGCGGTCGCCGTGGTCGGCGCCTCAGCCGAAGACGGCAAGATCGGCAACTCTGTGATGAAGAACCTCATCAACGGCGGCTACAAGGGCGACATCTATCCGATCCATCCCAAGGCCACCGAGATCCTCGGCTACAAGGCCTACAAGAGCGTCAAGGACGTACCGGGTGTGATCGACACCGCCGTGTTCGCGATCCCCGCGAAGTTCGTGGCTGCGGCGCTGATCGAATGCGGTGAGAAGAAGATCCCGGGCGCGGTGCTGATCCCGTCGGGCTTCGCTGAAGCCGGCGCGCCGGAGCTGCAGGCCGAGATCGTCGAGGTCGGCAAGAAGTACGACATTCGCCTGATGGGGCCGAATATCTACGGCTTTTATTATACGCCGGCGAACCTCTGCGCCACCTTCTGCACGGCTTACGACGTGAAGGGCCACGCGGCGCTGTCGTCGCAGTCGGGCGGCATCGGCATGGCGATTATCGGCTTCTCGCGCTCGGCCAAGATGGGCGTCTCCGCGATCGTCGGCCTCGGCAACAAATCTGATATCGACGAAGACGATCTGCTCGCCTTCTTCGAGCAGGATCCGAACACCTCGATCATTGCCCAGCACTGCGAAGACCTCAAGGACGGCCGCGCCTTCGCGGAAGCCGCCAAGCGCGTCTCCAAGAAGAAGCCGGTCGTCGTGCTCAAGGCCGGCCGCACCTCGGCCGGCGCGAAGGCGGCCTCGTCGCACACCGGCGCGCTCGCCGGTAACGACAAGATCTATGAGGACGTGCTGGCGCAGTCCGGCGTGATCCGCGCCCGCAGCCTGCGGCAGCTGCTCGAATTCGCCCGTGGCGTGCCGGTGCTGCCGACGCCGAAGGGCGAGAACGTGCTGATCATCACCGGTGCGGGTGGCTCGGGCGTGCTGCTGTCGGACTCCTGCGTCGACAACGGCCTGTCGCTGATGTCGATGCCGCCGGATCTCGATGCGGCCTTCCGCAAGTTCATCCCGCCGTTCGGTGCGGCCGGAAATCCTGTGGATATCACCGGTGGCGAGCCGCCGATCACCTATGTCAACACGGTGAAGCTCGGTCTGTCGGACGAGCGAATCCACTCGCTGATCCTCGGCTACTGGCACACCATCGTTACGCCGCCGATGGTGTTCGCCCGCAATATGGTCGAGGTGAAGAAGGAGATGGAGGCCAAGGGTTTTGTGAAGCCGATCGTTGCCTCGCTCGCCGGCGACGTCGAGGTCGAGGAAGCCGCCGAATACCTCTACCAGAACGGCATCCCGGCCTATGCCTATTCGACCGAACTGCCGGTCGAGGTGCTCGGCGCCAAGTACAAATGGGCGCGCGGCGCAGGGCTGCTCTGAGAAGAGACGCCGCTTCGGCATGATCCGAAGCGGGTAGTTGTTCACCTCTCCCCGCGTGCGGGGAGAGGTCGGATTGCGAAGAAATCCGGGTGAGGGGGACTCTCCGCGAGTCTCTTTGTCACCGTGATCGTGGAAGCAGCCCCTCACCCCAACCCTCTCCCCGTAAGAACGGGGCGAGGGAGAACGTGCAGGTCGCGATGAGCAGGAACGTGATCCGGCGCAAATCGCTCGAAACCCGATCGGCATCGGAGGTCGATCGCGACGGCGGCGTGCAGTCCGTCGACCGGGCGCTGTCGATCCTCGAGACTTTGGCCGAGGACGACGAAGGCTATCGCCTCAGCGATCTCGCCGTTCGCACCGGGCTGTCGGCCTCGACCGTGCACCGCCTACTGGCGACGCTGGAGAGCCGCCGCTTCGTACAGTTCGACCGCGCCGAATCCAAATGGCATGTCGGCGTGCGCAGCTTTACCGTGGGCGCGAGCTTCGCGCGGCGGCGCAATTTCACCGCGCAGGCGATTCCCTATTTGCGCAAGCTGCGCGATCTCACCCGCGAGACCGCAAATCTCGCCGTGGTTGACGACGAATTCATCATCGTGCTGACCCGCATGGAGAGCCGCGAGATCATGCGCTCGCTGACCAAGGTCGGCGGCCGCGTCCCGATGGTCACCTCAGGCGTCGGCAAGGCCGTGCTTGCGACCTATTCCGACGAGGATGTCGGCGCTGTCATCCGCCATCACGGCATGCCCAGGTTGACGGAAAAATCCATCGTGCGGCCAAGCGACCTGTTCAAGGAGCTGGCGGCGGTCCGCAAGCAGGGGTTTGCGATCGATGACGAGGAGGCGCAGATGGGCCTGCGCTGCGTCGCCGCCGTGGTCTACAACGCGCTCGCCGAGCCGCTCGCCGCGATCTCGGTGTCCGGCATGACCAGCCGAATCACGGACGATCGATTGCCTGAGGTCGGCCGGATGGTGCGCGAAGTGGCCGCAGAGCTCACGGCTGCGCTCGGCGGCGTCGTGCCGGAGCCGAAAACAGCCTGAGTCCAGATTCGGTCGGCCGTGCCCCCTGCGAAATCAGCCCTGGCGCTAAGAGCCCCGACATCGGTATATCCGTCCACCGTTGTCGCGTCCTTCGTGGGGAATATCATGCCTTCCGAACTTCGTTCGCCCCGTCTCGCCGTCCTGATCGACGCTGACAACGCTTCCGCAAAGATCGCGGATGGACTGTTCGAGGAGATTGCCAAGATCGGCGAGGCCAGCGTCCGTCGCATCTATGGCGACTTCTCCAATGCGCGATCCAGGGGCTGGGCCGACATTCTGTCGAAGCACGCCATCATCCCGCAGCAGCAGTTCGCCTATACGACGGGAAAGAATGCCTCCGACATCACGCTGGTCATCGACGCCATGGACCTGCTTCACAGCGGCCGGTTCGACGGCTTTTGCCTGGTCTCGTCCGACAGCGACTTTACCCGTCTCGCCGCCCGCATCCGGGAGCAGGGCGTCGACGTCTTCGGGTTCGGCGAGCAGAAGACGCCGGAAAGTTTTCGGCAGGCCTGCCGAAAGTTCGTCTACACCGAGAACCTGCTTGCCGCCCCGGCGAACACCCAGGATGCCGCCTCGAGGTCGGCCTCGCTTCAGCCGCCTGACGCAGCCGTCCCCATGATCAAGAAAGTCATCGCCCAGATGGAAAGCGAAGACGGATGGGTTTCTCTCGGGGAAGTCGGAAAAGGGCTTACCAACCTTGCCCCCGATTTCGATTCGAGAACCTACGGCTCCCGCAAGCTGAGCGATCTTGTGCGAAAGACGAATTCGTTCGAAATTGATGAGCCAAAGGGCCGGTCGATGCGGATTCGGATCAAGCCCACTGCTGCACGACCGCCGAGAAGGCGGAACCCGCGCAGACCAGCAAGCTCGGGGGCGGCAGGCGGGTCGGCGCCTAAGGCGTAAGCAGGGTGTGCCGTTATATTTGAGCTTGCCCGGTTTGGAGCAGGGCGTAACCATCGTGCGGCCGTAACGCCACGCGAGGGTCCAGATGACCAAACTTACCCGCTTCGCCGTCGCTCCGCTGCATGCAATGACCCGGCGCCTTGCCGACGTCGCTTCGGCGCGCCTCGCGCCCGATCTCGTCATCACGGGCGCGCGGGTGCTCTCGACCTATTCCGAGCGGATCCATCCCGGTCGGGAACTGTGGATCACCGGCGGCCGCATCGCCGCGGTGAAGGCCGCCGGCACGGCCAGGAAAGCTTGGAGCGATGTTGCGGTGTATGATGCCGCCGGCGGCATCATCGCGCCGGGGCTGGTCGATCCGCACATCCATATCGAATCCTCGATGGTGACGGCCTGCGCCTATGCCGAGGCCGCGCTGCTGAACGGCACCACCACGATCTTCTGCGACAGCCATGAAATCGGCAATGTCATGGATGTCGCCGGCGTCGAGGCGATGCTTGAGGACGCCCGCGAAGCGCCGCTCTCGATCTTCTTGACGGTGCCGTCGACAGTGCCGGCGACCTCGGCCGCACTGGAGACGGCCGGCGGCGACCTCACGCCCGACAAGATCGCCGGTCTGTTCGACCGCTGGCCCGAAGCGGTGGCGCTCGGCGAAAAGATGGATTTCGTGCCTGTAACGATGGGCGACGAGCGAAGCCACGCCATCCTCGCGGCGGCCTTGAAGCGCGGACGGCCAGTCTCCGGCCATGTCTATGGCCGCGAATTCGTCGCCGCCTATGCGGCAAGCGGCGTGACCGACACCCATGAGGCGATCGACCGCGACATCGCCGATGATCTGCTCGATGCCGGCGTTTGGGTTTTTCTTCGCGGCGGACCGCCGACCACGCCCTGGCATTCGCTGCCGCAGGCGATCCGCACCGTCACCGAGTTAGGGGCTTCGCACAAGCGGACCGCGGTGTGCACCGACGACCGCGACGCCGATGATCTCCTGCTGTTCGGTCTCGACTGGGTGGTGCGCGAAGCCGTCAAGGCGGGGATGTCGCCGGAGCAGGCCTGGTCGATGGGCTCGCTGCATGGCGCCACTCGCTTCGGCACGGACGGCGACATCGGCGGCCTCGGCGGTGGCCGCCGCGCCGATCTCGTGCTGATGGACGACAATCTCAAGCCGCAATCGACCTGGTATGGCGGCGAGCTGGTCGTCGAAAACCGCAAGATCACGCCGCGGCTCGATCAGGCGCTGTCGCAGCGCTATCAATATCCGAAGGCGGCCTATGTCACCGTGAAGCTACCAGAGAACCTGAAGCTGACGCCGGAATTGCCGGCGAAGGCCTGCACCGTCAACGCGATCAAGACTGCGCTGCCCGGCATCACGCTGATCCATGAAAAGGTCGCGATCGAGCCGGCCAATGACTGGCCGTCGCTGTTCGCGCGCTACAGCCTGTGCTTCGTCACCGTGGTCGAGCGTCACGGCAAATCGGCCGGCAACGTCGCATACGGCTTGCTGAAGGACTTTGGTTTGAAGCGCGGCGCGGTCGCCTCCAGCGTCGGCCACGACAGCCACAACATCATTGTCGCCGGCACCAACGAGGGGGACATGCAGGTCGCGATCGCAGCCATCAAGGCGCAGCAGGGCGGCGTCTGCGTCGTCGCCGATGGCAAGGTGAGGGCGCTGGTGCCGCTGCCGATCGCTGGCCTGCTCTCTGACAAGCGCGTCACCGAAGTCGCTGAAGAAGTCAAAGTGCTGAAGAAGGAATGGGCGGAGGCCGGCTGCACCATCCCCTACATGGGCTTCAATTTGATTCCGCTATCGGTCATTCCGGAAATTCGCATCACCGACAAGGGCCTCGTGCTCGTGCCGCAGATGGAGCTTGCGCCGCTGTTCGAGTGATTGCTTTCATCCGTTTCTCAATGTAACTGATTGAGACTGCCGCGTTTTTCCCACGGCTGCCGCATCGTGGAAAATAAAATCGATCTCGTTGAGATCGCATCTCGCGCACCCGATGATCTCGCTCGCTGACTTTAACCAAGCGAGGTCCGATATGGCGAAGATGCGAGCCATCGATGCAGCTGTCCGTATTCTGGAGAAGGAGGGCATCTCGACCGCCTTCGGCGTTCCCGGGGCTGCGATCAATCCGCTTTATTCGGCGCTGAAGAAGCGCGGCTCGATCCGCCATATCCTCGCGCGCCATGTCGAGGGCGCTTCGCATATGGCCGAAGGCTACACCCGGGCCACGGCCGGCAATATCGGCGTTTGCATCGGCACTTCGGGGCCGGCCGGCACCGACATGATCACCGGGCTCTATTCGGCGATCGCCGATTCCATCCCGATCCTCTGCATCACCGGGCAGGCGCCGCGGGCGCGACTCTACAAGGAGGATTTCCAGGCGGTCGACATCGAATCGATCGCAAAGCCGGTGACCAAATGGGCGGTCACCGTGCGCGAGCCGGCGCTGGTGCCGCGCGTGTTCAGCCAGGCGTTTCATGTGATGCGCTCGGGCCGGCCCGGGCCTGTGCTGATCGACATGCCACTCGACGTGCAGCTCGCCGAAATCGAGTTCGACGACGAGACCTATGAGCCGCTGCCGGTCTACAAGCCGACCGCCTCGCGAAAGCAGGTCGAGAAGGCGCTGGAGATGCTCAATGCATCCGAACGTCCCCTGATCGTGGCGGGCGGCGGCATCATCAATGCCGATGCCTCGGATCTGCTAGTGGAATTCGCCGAAATCGCCAACGTGCCTGTGGTGCCGACGCTGATGGGATGGGGCGCGATCCCCGACGATCACGTCCTGATGGCCGGCATGGTTGGCCTCCAGACCAGCCACCGCTACGGCAACGCCACGCTGCTGGAATCCGATTTCGTGCTCGGTATCGGCAATCGCTGGGCCAATCGTCACACCGGCTCGGTCGAGACCTACACCAAGGGCCGCACCTTCGTGCATGTCGATATCGAGCCGACCCAGATCGGGCGCGTGTTCAATCCCGATCTCGGCATCGTCTCGGACGCGAAAGCTGCGCTCGAGCTCTTCGTTAGCGTCGCCAGAGAATGGCGACGTTCCGGCAGGCTCCGCGAGCGCCAGGCCTGGCCCGCGGCCTGCCGCGACCGCAAGAAGACCATGCTGCGCAAGAGCCATTTCGACAACGTCCCGATCAAGCCGCAGCGGGTCTATGAGGAAATGAACAAGGCGTTCGGCCGCGACACCACCTATGTCACCGTGATCGGTCTGTCGCAGATCGCCGGCGCGCAATTCCTCGGCGTCTACAAGCCGCGCAACTGGATCAATGCGGGGCAGGCGGGGCCGCTCGGCTGGACGCTGCCGGCCGCGCTCGGCGTGCGCGCGGCATGCCCGGATCGAGACATCGTGGCGCTGTCCGGTGACTACGACTTTCAGTTCCTGATCGAGGAGCTCGCGGTCGGGGCGCAGTTCAATCTGCCCTACATCCACGTCGTCGTGAACAATTCCTATCTCGGCCTGATCCGCCAGGCCCAGCGCGGATTTGACATGGACTATCACGTCCAGCTCTCCTTCGAGAACATCAACGCGCCTGAGCTGGGCGGCTACGGTGTCGACCATGTTGCCGTTGCCGAAGGTCTTGGCTGCAAGGCGATCCGCGTCACCGATCCCAGGGACACGCAAGCGGCCTTCGCCACGGCGCGCGAATTGATGAAGAAGCACCGCGTGCCCGTGGTGGTCGAATTCATCCTCGAGCGCGTCACCAATATCGCGATGGGGACCGAGATCGACAATATCGTCGAGTTCGAGGAGGTGCTGGACTTAGCCCTCGACGAGGTCGGGACCACGCGCCCCGGCGTGCTTCAGCCGGCGGAATAGGGGAGAGCGCCATGCCGAAATTCGCCGCCAACCTCACCATGCTCTTCAACGAGATGCCGTTCATCGACCGCTTCGCCGCGGCGAAGGCGGCAGGCTTTGCCGGGGTCGAGTATCTCTTCCCCTATGATCTCGATAAGGCGCTCCTGCGCGAGCAGCTCGAGGCCCACGGGCTGACGCAAGTTCTGCACAATCTGCCCGCTGGCAACTGGGCTGCCGGCGAGCGCGGCATCGCAATTTTGCCTGAGCGCACCGCCGAATTCCGCGACGGCGTGTTCCGCGCCATCGACTATGCCAAGGCGCTCGATTGCGACCAGCTCAACTGTCTCGTCGGGATCGCGCCAGTCGATGCCGATCCGCGCGAGCTGCAGGAGACGCTGGTCGGAAACTTGCGCTTCGCGGCGTCGACGCTGTCACGCGAGAACATCAAGCTGCTGGTCGAGCCGATCAACACGCTCGACATGCCCGGCTTCTTTCTCAATGGCACCGAGCAGGCGGTGCAGCTGATCGCCGAGGTGCGGTCGAACAATCTGTTCATCCAGTACGACATCTATCACATGCAGATCATGGAGGGCGATCTCGCCCGCACCATGCAGGAGTATCTGCCGCAGATCGCCCACATCCAGCTCGCCGACAATCCTGGCCGGCATGAGCCGGGTACTGGCGAGATCAACTATCCCTTTCTGTTCCGCCATCTCGACGCGATCGGCTATCGCGGCTGGATCGGGTGCGAATACAAGCCGCGCACCACAACGCTGGAAGGCCTGTCCTGGCACGCCGCGCAGACGTTTGAGACCTGAGGATTCAAGACATGATCGACATCGGCTTCATCGGACTTGGCACCATGGGACGGCCGATGGCCGGCCACCTTCTGGCCGCGGGCCATCGCGTCCTCCTGCATGACCTTGCGCCGGTCGCGCCCGACTTGATCGCGGCGGGTGGCATCGCCTGCAAATCGGCCCAGGAGGTCGCGGAGGAGGCGGATGCGGTCATCATCATGGTGCCGGATACGCCACATGTGGACGCCGTGCTGTTCGGCAAGGACGGCGTTGCCGGCGGCATCTCCAAGGGCAAGATCGTGGTCGACATGAGCTCGATCTCGCCGCTGGCGACCAAGGAGTTCGCGAAGCGGATCGAGGCGCTCGGCGCGGACTATCTCGACGCGCCGGTGTCGGGCGGGGAGGTCGGCGCCAAGGCTGCGAGCATCACCATCATGGTCGGTGGTCCCGAGCGCGCTTTCAACACCATGAAGCCGGTCTTCGACAAGATGGGCAAGAACGTCACGCATGTCGGGGCCAATGGTGACGGCCAGACGACGAAGGTCGCCAACCAGATCATCGTCGCGCTGACGATCGAGGCGGTGAGCGAAGCGCTGCTGTTCGCCTCCAAGGCCGGTGCCGATCCCGCGCTGGTGCGCAAGGCGCTGATGGGCGGGTTTGCCTCGTCGCGGATTCTCGAGGTGCATGGCGAACGCATGGTGAAGCGCAATTTCGATCCGGGCTTCCGTATCGAGCTGCACCAGAAGGACCTCAATCTTGCGCTCGAAGGCGCGCGCGCTCTGGGTCTTTCACTGCCGAGCACGGCGGTGGCGCAGCAATTGTTCTCGTCCTGCACCGCGCATGGCGGCAAGGGCTGGGATCATTCGGCGATGTTGCGGGCGCTGGAACTGATGGCCGGGCACGAGATCGCCGCGGCGTAAGTGTTACGCAGTGACACTCTCCAGATTTGGCGCGTCTTTCGCCGCGGGGGAACCGGAACAATTGTCCCGGCCCGGCGGTTGAAGGCGCATCAACAAGCACTGGAGGGTGTGGACATGAAAACCCGTCTTGCGATTTCGTTGGTTGCCGCGTCGCTGCTGGCGTCGAGTGCAGCCTTCGCCCAGTCGACAACCGAAGAGGGCGCCAGGAATGGCGCACGTGCGGGCGGAGACGTCGGCGGCCCGGTCGGCGCGATGGTCGGCGGCACCGTCGGTGCGGCCGTTGGCGCTGGACTGGAAATTCCGAATGCGATCCTCGGCGGACTCCCGCGCGATGATTCCGTCGTGGTTCACGAGCGCGTCGTGGTCGGCGAGCCGCTGCCCCCGACCGTGGTGCTGCGCCCCGTGCCGAACTACACCGAGTACCGCTATGCGGTCGTGAACGATCGCCGCGTGATCGTCGAGCCGCGCACGCGCCGCGTCGTCAAGATCATCGATTGATCGACGCGTAAGAGTTGGAACATTGCGCCCCGCGGAGCGACGCTCCGCGGGGCGCTATCGTCAGTGACGAAACCCTAAAGCGGGTCGCGCACGCCGAGGCCGTGCATGAAGCGCTCTCGGATCTGTACGGGATCCCTGCGGGTGGTGCCGACACCGGGCTTATCGTCGATGCGCAGCGCGATCAGGCTCGGCTCGTCAGCCGACATGGCCTCGTCGACGAGGCGTTCGAAATCTTCCTCGTCCGCGGCCCAGGCGCTGTTGGTGAGCCCCGAGCCCAGGGCGATGGCGACGAGATCGGCGACACCGGCGGCCGGCGTCGGCTGCGCGCCGGTGATCTGGTAGATGCCGTTATCCATCACGATCATGATCAGGTTCTTCGGCTTCAAGGCCGCGATGGTCGAGAGCGCGCCGAGCTGCATCAGCAGCGAGCCGTCACCTTCGAGCGCGAAGACGCGGCGGTCGGGCTGCGCCAGCGCCACGCCGAGCGCGATCGGGAAGGCGAGACCCATGCTGCCGAGCATGTAGAAATTCTGTGGGCGGTGGCCGGCGGCCCAGAGGTCGAAATTGGTGTTGCCGATGCCGCCGATTACCGCTTCCTCGTGCTTGAGCTTTGCGATCAGGCGCGAGGTCAGATCGAACCGGTTCATCACCTTGGTATTGCGCGTGTTCGCTTTTGAACTCATTTGGCGGCACTCACTTGTCGAAGACCTTGCCGCCGGTGAGCAGCGGGTTGAGGATCAGCGCTACCGGCGCCTGCGTCGTGACGGCCTGCTTGATCGAGCGGTCGGCGATGAATTCGAGCTCGTCGAGCCGGGTGATGGTGTGGTGCTCGAGCGCCAGCGAATCCAGCACCGGGCGCATGGTGCGGCAGACCAGCGACTGGCCGTAATTGAACTCGCCGAGCGTGCCGCGCTCGGAGACGAACATGATCAGCGGGATCTGGTAGGGCACCGCGAGCGAGGCGAGCGTGTTGGCGAGCGTGGCAAAGCCCGAGGTCTGCATCAGCACCGCGCCGCGCCGCCCGCCCATCCAGGCGCCGGAGACGATGCCGACGGCCTCTTCCTCGCGGGCGGTGGCGAAGGTCGTGAAGAATGGATCGGCGTGGAGGTTCTTGATCAGCGGGGTCAGCACGCGGTCGGGCACGTAGGGGATGAGGCTGATCTCGTTCCGCTTCAGGGTTTGCAGGACTATCCCGTGCCAGCTCTTGTCGCTGGACGCCTGCGTCGAAGTCTGCTGCTCCGCAATCGCCATTGCGTTCTCCCTTGAGCCGCGCATGTTTCTTGGTCTTGGCCAATGTCGCGGCGTTCTACCGAACTTGACGGAGCGGGCGGGATTGTCAACATGCCCGGGCCGGCACCGTGATCTGCGCCAGACGGACTGCCATGGCCGGCACCGCCATGTCATAAGCGGGATAACGAGAAACGGGAGGACGCATGGACGGGACGCGTATTGCGCTGACCTTGCGGGTCTCCACGAGAGAGCCGGAAGGTCCTGATGTCGGTCAACAGCAAGCGCGTCTTCTACGTCAAATATCTTGCCAACCCGATCTACATCGACATCCTGAAGGCGCGGCCCGACGTCCGGCTCGACCGCATCGAGAACGAGAGCCCCGCGGACTTTTACGCTCCGATCCTGAGCGCGGCCCATGTTTACCAGATCGGCGCCGCCCGCGACGAGCTGGCGCCGCACTTCCATGTCGATGCCACCTTCCTCAAGCGCACGCCGAACCTGCTGCTGGTCTCCAGCAATGGCGCGGGCTTTGATCCCGTCGACGTCGAGGCCTGCACGGATGCAGGCGTGCTGGTCGTCAACCAGTCCGGCGGCAACGCGCATTCGGTGGCCGAGCACGCGCTGGCGATGATGCTGACCTTGTCCAAGCGCATCATTCAGTCCGATCGTCGCTTGCGCCGTGAGCCCAATGTCAACCGCAACGAGCTCGTCGGCAATGAGGTCGAGCACAAGACCGTCGGCATCATTGGCCTCGGCAATGTCGGCCGCCGCATCGCCGCGTTGTGCAAGGGCCTGCTCGGCATGAAGGTGCTGGCTTACGACCCGTACCTTTCGCCCGAAGTGATGGCCGAGCGGGGCGGCGAGAAGGTCGAGCTCGACGAGTTGCTGCGCCGCGCCGATTTCGTCTCGATCTCCTGTCCGCTCAACAAGGGCAGCCGCAACATGATCAGCGTACGCGAGTTCGGCCTGATGCAGCCGCACGCCTATTTCATCACCACCGCGCGCGGCTTCATCCATGACGAGGACGCCTTGCTTGGGGCGTTGCGCGACAAGCGTATCGCTGGTGCCGGCCTCGACGTCTGGTCCAAGGAGCCGCCGCCGCCGGAGCATCCGCTGCTCCAGTTCGACAATGTGCTGGCGAGCCCGCATACGGCCGGCGTCACGATCGAGGCGCGCCAGAACATGGGCCGTATCGCGGCCGAGCAGGTGCTGGAGACGCTCGATGGCAAGCGGCCGCCGCGCATGATCAATCCCGAGGTCTGGCCTGTTTATGCCGCGCGCTTCAAGCAGGCCTTTGGCGTTGCGCCTGGGTAGCGCGCGCGAGGGACTGTTGCGCGCGCTGATCATTGGTTACCACGGTAAAAATACAATGCGGCGCATCTTATCGTTGGCGTGAATGAACGCGTATGACTTGTCCTGTAGATCAGGTTCCATGAGCATACTTTCGATTGCGACATCCGGACTTTCTGCGGCGAGCTTGCGTGTGAGCGTGGCCGCGAGCAACATCGCCAATGTCCGCACCACCGGCCCGCTACCTGCGTCGGGCCGATCGAGCACCTCGGCCGGCAGTTCGAGCACGAGCTCGACTTATCCCGCGGCTTATGTGCCGTTGCGAGTCGATCAGGTCGACCAGTCGAGCGGCTCGACGCCCGGCGGTACGATCGCGACGGTGTCGACAGTGTCGCCAAGTTATACCGCACAATCCGACCCAAGCGCTGCCTTCGCCGACCAGGACGGCCTGGTCGCCGCGCCGAATGTCGATCTCGCCAATGAGCTCGTTCAAATGGCGGCTGCAATGCGAAGGTCATTCAAGCCTACTCCGAAACGACGGAATCACTCCTCGATATCAAGACTTGATGGCTGACCGATCGTACCGACGCCTCAATTGGCGGCTGGAACCAGCGCCGGCTTGATCTCCGTCAAAATCTGTCTCCCCGCAACCCGGTAAATGGGATTAGATTGCCGCCGGGGCAGCAGGGAGGTCCCATGTCAACTTATGTCGTCAGGTTCATGAAGGACGTGCTCGGCGAGTACGGCCGGCAGATCGAGGTCTGTCAGGGCGCGCTCGAGATCGACGCCGCCGACGAGGACGAAGCCAAGGAGCGGGCGAAGGCGAGGTTTTGCAAGGACCAGGCGTTGCGTCACTGGTCGCTGCATGCCGATCGCATCCAGGTCAGACCAGCTGACTTTACCTCGTAGAGCCCAGCCCGGGCGCCGCGATCGGCGGCGGCGCGGTGACGCCGGCGCCGAGCGAACGCTGCACCATGACGGTATCGGACCAGCCGCCGTGGCGGTAAGCGACGCCGCACAACAGGCCGACGCGCGCGAAGGCGAATTTTTCGTGCAGCGCCAGCGAAGGGGCGTTGTCGGCATCGATATAGCCGATCATCTGGCGGAAGCCGGCCGCCGCACAGGCATCGATCAGCTCCTGGAGCAGCAGCCGTCCGACGCCGCGGCCGAGATGCCCGTGGTGGACATAGATCGAGTGCTTGGCCGTGTAGCGATAGGCCGGACGCTTGCGGAACAGCACCGCATAGGCGTAGCCGACCACCTCGCCACGATAGGTCGCGACCAGATGCGGCAGGCGGGTCTGTTTCAGGTTCTTGCGCCGGTCGCGCAGGTCGTCCGGTTCTGGCGCGCCGGTTCCCTCGACATCGCACGGCACGCCATTGCGGACGTGATGGCGGTAGATCCGCAGCATCGCCTCGATATCGCTCTCGCGTGACGGCCGGACCAGAACCGGCTCGTCATCGGCGCGTGCAATCGCTGTTTCGTTCATCGGCCCCTACTCGGCAACGACGTAAGTATAGAGCCCGATCCGGCCGTGCGCATCGACCTCCTTGTAGACGCCCTGGATTTCCACATCGAAGCCCGGAAACGTATTGAAGCAGGTCTCGAACATCCTGAGGTAATCCACCATGGGCTTGGCTCGTTCCGTCAGCCGCTCGCCGGGGACGATGGTGGCGATGCCGGGCGGATAGACCACAAAGGGCGTGGTCGCGATGCGGCCGGCGATCGCCTCGATCGGCAGATAGTCGACGTCGTTCTTGAACAGGAAGCGCGCGGCATCGCGCGGCGACATGGCAATATCAGGAATGTGTTCCGGCATGAACTGTCGCGCCTGAAGCGCGCTGACATCGGCGGTACGGAAGAAGCGGTGCATCTCGCCGCAGAGGTCGCGCAGTCGCACGCCAGCATAGCGCGCCTGCCGCCGCTGATGGAATTCCGGGATCGCGTCGGCCAGCAGCGCATTGTCGTCGTGCAGTCTCTTGAAGGCAACGAGGCCGGAGATCAGCGTGCCGGCCTTGCTGGCCTCGACGCCGGGGGTGAGCAGAAAGAGCAGGGAGTTGAGGTCGTTCTTCTCAGGCACGATGCGGTTTTCGCGCAAGTACTGCGCGACGACCGGGGCGGGGATGCCGTGCTCGGCATAGGCGCCGGTGGTGCGGTCGAAGCCGGGCGTGAGTAACGTCAGCTTGTTCGGATCGGTCATGGCAAAACCCTCGGCCGTGCCGGGGAAGCCGTGCCAGTTGCTGTCAGGGCCGAGCTGCCACAGCGCGGGATTGGTCGCGAGCTCGTCGGTCGACAGCGTCTCCCAGGCAACGTTATGCGCGGCGCCGGGGCGGCTGACGTCGGGGATGGCAACGCGATCGGGTACGAACGGCTCGAAGAACCAGCGCCGGTCCGGGTTCTGTTCCTTCTCCTCGAACTCCCGGCGCATGGCGCGGATCTTCTTGCGCAGCTCGATGCCGAGGCGGATGGTGTCGTCCCATAGCACTTCGCCGGAGCGGCCCTTCATCATCTGCGCGCCAACGTCGAGCGAGGCGAACAGCGGATAAAACGGCGAGGTCGAGGCGTGCTGCATGAAGCTTTCGTTGAAGCGGCGGTGCTCGACGCGCCGCTTCTGGCCGCGGATGTGGCGGTCCTTGATATGGATCTGCGAGGCCTGCGAGAAGCTGGCAAGCTGCTTGTGGGTCGACTGCGTCGCGATGATGCCCGGTGCGTCCGGCGGGAGATTGGCAAGCCCCATCGCGAAGCGGCCGACGTAGAGCGGGTGGAACTTCATGAAGCCGGCCCAGGCCTCGTCGAACAGGATGTATTCGCAGAGGTGGCCGATGCGCTTCAGGATCATTTCGGCATTGTGAATCGTGCCGTCATAGGTGCATTGCTCGACCACGGCGACGCGGAACGGCCGTTCCTTGCGCCAGGCGTCCTTGTCCGTGACCAGCGGATGGTTGCGGATCGTCTCGCGCAGGGCCCGTTCGTCGAGCGCGTCCCAGCGCATCGGACCGATCAGGCCCCAGGCATTGCGGATGGTCGGGACATAGACCGGAATTCCGCCATTGATCATCAACGCGCCGTGATGGGCGGCCTTGTGGTTGTTGCGGTCGAACAGCACGAGGTCGCCGTCTGTGACGAGCGCGCCGAGCGCGACCTTGTTCGAGGTCGAGGTGCCGTTGAGCACGAAGTAGGTTTTCTCCGCGCCGAAAATCGCGGCGGCCTCCTTCTGCGCCTTCAGCGCCGGACCCTCATGGGTGAGGAGGTCGCCAAGATCGAGCACGGAATTGTCGAGGTCGTCGCGGAAGACGGACTCGCCGAGATGCTCGACGAAGACCCGGCCGATCGGGCTTCGGTTGTAGAACACGCCGCCATTGTGGCCCGGACAGGTCCAGAGCTGGTTGCCTTCCTCGGCATAATCGACCAGCGCGCCGAAGAACGGCGTCTTCAGCGTCTCGGCATATTGCTTGAGCCGGCTGATCAGGTTCTTGGCGATGAAGGTCGGCGTCTCCTCCGACAGGAAGACATAGCCATCGATGAAGTCGAGCACCTCGACCGGGAGATCCTCGAACCGCTTGCGCCGGATCAGGAGGATGATCGGGAAGTCGAGGCCGCGGCGCCGCATCAGATTGATCAGCGCCGATGTCTTGCCCTCCAGGCCTTTCTTGCCCCAATCCACCACCATGCAGCCGATCGCGGCGTCGGTCTGCACCGCCATCTCGGCGTCCTCCAGCTTGCGGGCCCGGACCACCTCGAAGCCGGAGCGCTGGATCTCCTCGATGATCTGGTTGAAACGGACGCCTTCGAGGTCGTCGGCGTCGAATACAGGTGCGGCGAACAGGAAGTTGAAGCGCTTGAAATAGTCCATGACGTGTCCCGAATGTGCAGAGACTGACAGGTCTCGGCACATTCGATGACAGTTCTATGACGGTGCGCGGGATGGCCCCAGCCCGCGCTTGCGGGGCGAGGGAAACGCTACCGCTTCGCCTCGCCGAACACCACCGTCGGCACCGCGCGATTGACGACCTCGCGCAGCGCAAAGCTCGATTGTACCCGCGCCACGCGCGGCAGGCGCGACAGTTCGGTGCGGTGGATGCGCTCGAAATCCTGGATGTCGCGGGCGAGCACGATCAGGATGTAGTCGTCGGTCCCCGACATCAGGAAGCAGCGCACGACGGAGGGGCACTTCACCACCTCCGCCTCGAACGCCTTCAGCGCCTCGTCGCTCTGGCTCTCCAGCGCAATGCGCACCAGCACCGTCGTGGTCAGGCCGAACTGCGCCAGATCGAGCGCGGCCTGGTAGGCCTGGATGTAGCCGTCATCCTCCAGCGTCTTCTGCCGCCGTGCCAGCGCGGTGCTGGAGAGGCCGACCTTGTTGGCGAGCTCGGTGTGGCTGGCGCGCGCATTGGTCGTAAGTTCCGCGAGAATCGCGAGATCTTTCCGGTCGAGGGCCAAGGTTTTGTTTCCAGCGTGAAAGGACACTTCCGCGACCGAAACCGGCGCGGGACGGCCAAAACTACCGGATATTTGCACGAAACCAAACTGCCTGCGCCGCTACGATCATGGGGTGAATCAAAAGGAGCCCAGGATGCGTGTCGGTGTGCCCAAGGAGATCAAGGTGCAGGAATATCGCGTCGGGCTCACCCCGGGCGCTGTCCGTGAATATATCGCGGCTGGGCATCAGGTCACGGTTGAGACTGGAGCCGGCAGCGGCATCGGTGCGTCCGACGAGGTCTATCAGCGGGCGGGGGCCTCCATTGCCGCCGGTGCGCGCGACATCTTCGCCAAGTCCGACATGATCGTGAAGGTGAAGGAGCCGCAGAAAAGCGAATGGGCCCAGCTCCGCGAAGGCCAGATCCTGTTTACCTATCTCCATCTCGCGCCCGATCCCGAACAGGCCAAGGGCTTGCTCGCGTCCGGCTGCACAGCGATCGCCTATGAAACCGTCACCGACGCGGCCGGTCACCTCCCGCTGCTCGCGCCGATGAGCGAAGTCGCCGGCCGCCTCGCCATCGAGGCCGCTGGCGCCGCGCTCAGGCGATCGGCCGGCGGTCGCGGGCTGCTGCTCGGCGGCGTGCCCGGGGTGCAGCCGGCGCGCGTCGTCGTGCTCGGCGGCGGTGTGGTAGGAACGCAGGCCGCGCGCATCGCCGCAGGCCTCGGTGCTGAAGTCACCGTGATCGACCGCTCAATTCCTCGTCTGCGCGAGCTAGATGATGTCTTCCTCGGGCGGGTGCGCACCCGCTTTTCGACCATCGAGGCCGTCGAGGAGGAGGTGTTTGCCGCCGACGTCGTGATCGGTGCGGTGCTGGTGCCGGGCGCGAGCGCGCCAAAGCTCGTGACGCGTGCGATGCTCAAATCGATGCGGCCGGGTGCTGTGCTGGTCGACGTCGCGATCGACCAGGGCGGCTGCTTCGAGACCTCGCACGCGACGACGCATGCGGAGCCGACCTACGAGGTCGACGGCGTCGTGCATTATTGTGTAGCGAACATGCCGGGCGCGGTGCCGGTGACGTCGAGCCAGGCGCTGAACAATGCGACGCTGCCGTTCGGTCTGATGCTCGCCAACAAGGGCTTTGCTGCCGTGCTGGAGAATCAGCATCTGCGCAATGGGCTCAACGTCCATCGCGGCCGCATCACCAACAAAGCGGTGGCGGAAAGTCTCGGGATGGATTTTGCGCCGCTGGGAAGCGGGCTGGCGGCATAGAGTCGCCAGACCTACGCCTTCGTCGACCTGTGCGGCCCGAGGTCCGGATTGTGCGTCATGCGCGATTAGTCCGCCAAACGCCACGGCATCGCCGAAAACGCGCGGCCGCTCGAGTTGCGGTAGTAAGTGCTCATGGTAGTCGTCGAGCAGGTCCGGGTGGACGCCATGGGCCCTCCAACCCGGCAAAAGAAGAAAACTATTGCCTCAGGCTAGTCCGGCGGAAGGAGTTTCCCCGCCGGGGGGCAAAAACGCCAATCGCTTCCATTGCTGTTTGAGGCCGAAACGACGACATTTCGGTCAAGGATTGATGGATTGGCCCATTATGGAACGCACTGGATTTGAGCCGTTCGGCGAGCAGCTGGTGTCCGCGACGGACACCCAGCCGAAGTCGCGCGCCGCAAAGCTCGTGTTGCGGGCCGGCACCGGCCTGTTCTGGTCGCTGGTCGCCGCCATCGTCCTGGCGCGTGCGGCCTTCTTCGAGCCCGGCGTCTACGACAGCTTCAGCCACGTGGCTTCGATCGCCAAGAACCTGCTGTTCTAAGCCGGTTATTCCGGGCTGAGGATATAACTTCTCTCGGCCCTGATATGTCGAAAACTTATTTCCCAGTCCAGCGACCCTGCGTATAAATCCTTCTCCCTAGGGAGAGATTTGTGCCGCAGAATCAAGCATCCAGCCCGGCCGATGCCAAGCCGGCGACCGTCGCGAGCCGTATTGCGGCGCTGATTCCCGGCATTCTCCTCTGCATCGCCGTGGCCGGCGTTTCGGCCTCTCTTGAGCGGGCCGAACTGGGCGTCTTCGAGCACCCCTATGTCGAGGCGCTGGTGATGGCGATCCTGCTCGGCATGGCGCTGCGCAGCTTCTGGAAGCCGGCGACGCGCTGGCAGGCCGGCATCGCTTTCAGCGCCAAGCAGCTGCTCGAGGTCGCCGTCATGCTGCTGGGCGCCTCCATCAGCTTCGCCGCTATCGCAGCTTCGGGCATCGCCCTTTTGGCATCGATCGCCGCTGTCGTCGTCGTGGCGCTCTCCGTCTCCTTCGGCCTCAGCCGCCTGCTTGGTCTGTCGACGCGGCTCTCGATCCTGATTGCCTGCGGCAATTCCATCTGCGGCAATTCTGCCATCGCGGCGGTGGCGCCAATCATCGGCGCCAACAGCGATGAGATCGCATCCTCGATCTCCTTCACCGCCATCCTCGGCGTGATGATGGTGCTGGGCCTGCCGCTGCTGATCCCGCTATTGCAGCTCACCGCCACGCAATACGGCATCCTCGCGGGCCTGACCGTCTATGCCGTGCCGCAGGTGCTCGCGGCGACGGTGCCGGCCGGACTCGTCTCGACGCAGATCGGCACGCTGGTCAAGCTGATGCGCGTGCTGATGCTGGGGCCCGTGGTCGTCGGCCTCTCACTGGTCGCCTCGCGCTGGCAGACCGATGCCAGGAAGACCAATGTCGGCTTCTTCCGCCTGGTCCCGTGGTTCATCCTCGGCTTCCTTGTACTTGCGACCCTGCGCTCGCTCGAGATCGTGCCGGTAACAGTCGTAGGGCCCGTGACGAAGATCACGAGCTTCCTCACGGTGGTCTCAATGGCTGCGCTCGGCCTCGGCGTCGACGTCCGCGTGCTCGCCAATGTCGGCGGCAGGGTGACGGCCGCGGTGACGCTGTCGCTGATGCTACTTCTAGGGATTAGCATCGCGCTGGTGCACTGGTTTAAGTGAGGCGAGCGAAACTGCCGTAGGGTGGGCAAAAGCGCGTAGCGCTGTGCCCACCGTTCTCACCGCGATCGGAAAAGAAATGGTGGGCACGCTTCACTTTGCCCACCCTACGAAACCTGTCATCCCGCAAGCGGGGCGAGGTTAAATTAGATCACATCCGCCAGCGAATGGCCATGCAGCTCGATGCTGAGCCCCTGCATGCCCATGTCGTTGATCTCGCCGCCCATGGCTTTCAGGCTTTCCTCGCGGATCAGCGACATCAGCCCGCGGCGTAGCGCCAAAAACTCCGACGACATCATCATCGATTGCTGCCGCGGCCGCTCTAAGGGAATCGGGATCTCGGCCTTGATCGAGCCCGGACGTGCGGTCATGCAGTAGACGCGGTCGGAGAGGAAGATGGCCTCGTCGATATCGTGGGTGACGAACAGCACCGAGATCTTTAGCCGCTGCCACATATTGGTGAGGATCTGCTGCATGATGACCCGGGTCTGCGCGTCCAGCGCGCCGAAGGGTTCGTCGAGCAGCAGCACCTTCGGTCCCGTCGCGAGTGCGCGGACGATACCGACGCGCTGCTTCATGCCGCCCGAGAGCTTTTCCGGATAATGCTTCTCGAAGGCCTCGAGGCCGGCGAGTCCGAGCAGGGTGCGCGCGGCGCGTTCGCGCTGCGAACGCGCCATGCCGCGCATCTTCAGGCCGAACTCGACATTCTCCCGCACAGTCTTCCATGGAAACAGCGAATATTGCTGAAACACCATGCCGCGCTCGGCACCGGGGCCGTTCACGCGTTCGCCATCGACGGTGACGATGCCGGTGGTGGGTTTAAGGAATCCCGCGACCGCATTGAGCAGCGTCGACTTTCCGCAGCCGGAGGGGCCGACGATGGAGACAAACTCGCCCGGCTTCACATGAATCTGCGTGTCCGTGACGGCCTGAACCGGCCCCTCGATGCTGTCATAGCTGAGGGAGAAGTTTCTGACCTCGATATGACCTTTCGGTTCGCTCGTCCGAATCTCGCTCACCTCGTTGACCTCCACGGCATTACCAGGTGTCCCGCGCCTCTGATGAGCAGGCTCGATCCCAGCCCGAGCACGCCGATCGCGATCATGCCGAGCGCGATGTCGGGATACTGGACCAGCGAATAGGCCTCCCATGTGAAATAGCCGATGCCGTACTGGCCCGAGATCATCTCGGCCGCGATCAACGATACCCAGGCGACGCCCATGCCGACGGTGAGGCCGGTGAAGATGTGTGGCAGCGAGGCCGGAAAGTACACCTCGCGGAAGATCGAGCGCTCGCGCGCGCCGAGACATTGCGCGGCGCGCACCAGCACGGGATCGACCAAGGACATCCCGTGCAGCGTGTTGACCAGGATCGGGAAGAACGAGCCGAGGAAGGTGATGAAGACGATGCTCTGCTCGTTGGTCGGCCACAGCATGATCGCCATCGGCACCCAGGCGATCGCCGGGATCGGCCGCAGCACCTCCGCGATCGGGAAGATGATCTCATGCACCAGCTTGAAGCGGCCCATGACCAGGCCGAGCGGCACGCCGGCGATCGCTGCCAGCGAAAAGCCGATGAAGATGCGCCGGCAGCTCAGCGCGATGTGCAGCAGGAATTTGGGATCGTGGATCGCCTTGGTGAAGCTCGCATAGACCGCGAGCGGCGAGGGCACGTTGGTGAAGCGCACGAAGAACACGACGCGATAGGTCGTGAGCAGGTGCCAGACCAGCAGGAAAGCGAGCAGCGAGATGATGCCGACCGCGGTGGCGCGCAGACGGCCCTGGTTCAGCCGGTACCAGCGCAGTGCCAGTGTACTGAAGGAGGGCGGTGTTGCGGGGGACGTGACGGCGGGCGTTGGGGCCGCCTCGGCAACGGCTGTTGGCATGCTGCTGTCCTCTGAATGTCTGAGGATGGCGGGACTGCTCACGTCTTGCCTCCGCTGACCGCCGCCTTGACCGCGTCCTCGAAGCCGAGCACCTTGCCGCTGATGTTGGCGGCATAGGCTTCCGCATCCTTCTTCAGCAGGAAGGGCGCGACATCGCCATTGCCGACCGCGAAGAAGGCCTGGTCGGCGAACAGCTTGATGCCGCGCGTGGTGTCGAAGACGTAGGTGACGTTGATCTTCTTGCCCTTGGCCTTGAAGTCGGCATAGGCCCCTAACGTGCAGCTCGCCGACGAGAACGGCAGGATGCCGGCGTCGTCGACCCAGACCTCGCCGGCCTTGCGCGGATCGGTGATCGGCTTCTTGCAGAAGCTGTCCTCACCGGAAATTTCGTAGTTCTTGGTGCTCGCAAGCTGCGCGTCGTAGTCGAGCTTCATCTCGGCATAGGCCTTGCGGATGTAGCTGTCGTCGACCCATTTTTTCGGATCGAACTCCTTCATGCGGCCGAGATTCTGCAGCACCTTGACGTCGCTGGCGGCTGCATCGACCAGCGCCGGCTTGACCGTCGGGTCGGTGGTCATGTTGCCGCTGGGACCGAGGAAGATATAGACGACCTCCTTGTTGATGCCGGTCCACTCCTGGATCTTCTCGGCGGCAAGCTTGGGATCGTCGTGCAGCCACTGGTTGGCGGCAATCAGCGCCTTCATGTAGGCGATGACGACTTCCGGATATTTTTCGGCAAAGTCCGTGCGAACCACGATGCCGTGGAAGGTCGGCAGGTTGGTCTCGACGCCGTCAAAGATCTTTCGTGCAAAACCGCGGAACGGCAACAGCTCGGCAAAGGGTACGAAGTCGGCATGCGCGTCGATCTTCTTCTCTTGCAGGTTGGTCGAGCCGACCTCGGGGCTCTGGCTGACGAGCTGGAAGAAATCGGACGAATAGCCGCGGTCCTGCATCGCCTTCAGTACCATGCCGTGCGCGGCGGAGCCGAAGGGCACGCTGACAAGCTTGCCCTTGAGATCGGCCAGATCGTAATAGGGCGAGTCTTTGTGAACGACGATGCCGTTGCCGGAACCGGAGAGACTGTAGGCGGCGATGCCGATCAGGCGGCTCTTGCTCTCGGGATTGCTGTCGAAGGTGAAGCCGTTCACGATCAGCGGGTAGTCGCCCATCATGCCGATCTGCAGCTTGTTCGCCATCATCGCGTTGGTGACGGGTGGGCCGGACGTGAAATTCTGCCACTCCAGCTCGAACTTGATGTTGGCGTATTTGCCGTCCTTCGGCAGGTATTTTTCGACGAGATGCAGCTGGCGGATGACGACGCCCGCGGTCACGGTGTTGGTCGTGGTGTCCTGTGTTCCGATGCCGAGGGTAACGGTTTCCGCCGAAGCCGGCTGCGCGAGGAGTAACGCCAGCGACGTCACCGACATCGCGATCGAGAGCGTGGGAAGATGGCGGACCATTCTCATCCTCATTCGGTTGGATGTGCTGTGGTTGCCATGATTGGGTGAGGGCGTGGACAGGGCAAATCCGGAATGAACGCCGCAGTCGATTAGTTGCCGGGAAAAGCTGATTGCATACTCCTTGGGCAGTCCTGCACTATAAAGCCGCTTGCCTGTGCACCGGCGTCATTCGGCGCCTTGGCCGCGCATCTCTTCCAGCACGTCGGGCCGGCAGACCACGATCTGCGAGCGCTTCGTCACCACGATTCCCTTCTCCTGCATGCGTTTCAGGCTGATCGTGACCCATTGCCTGGTGGCGCCGACCATGTGGGCGATGTCGGCATGGGTGAAGGCGGCGGCGATCACCCGGCCGTCGGCATCCTCGACACCGTAGAGATCGACCAGATGCAGCAACAGATGCGCAAGGCGCTGCGTGATCGAGCGTGTTCCGAGCATCTGGGCCAGCGCGGAATAGCATTTGCCCTTGAAAGTGAGGCCCTCGATCAGACCAATCGCGAGGTTCGGGATCTCGACGGCAAGCGACCGCAGCTCCTTTCCGGGCAGGTGCACCACGCTGCAATTGCTGGATGCGACGCCGGACCATTGATGCACGGTGCCTTCGAACACTTCGGGCCCGCCGACGAAATTGCCGACATGCCAGTAGGCGAGGGTAATCTCGCGTCCGAGCGGAGAGGTATAGAATACGCGAATGCGGCCGCTCTCGATCAGCCAGATGCCGTCGTGCTTGCCGCCCTGGCTGAACAGCGTCTGACCGCGGTTGAGCACCTTGCGGCGCCCCTGCTTCAGCACGAGCTCCCGCTCGCGCTGGCTGAGCTTGTCCATCAGCGGCGGCGGCCCGCCGATCCATTGCTGGTTCTCGGTCAGCAGCAGCGAGGAACTGCCCGCAGGCCGGATTGTCGGGGAAACAGTCCCGCGAACCGCATTCGCTGCCTGCAACATCGTCTGCCTCCGGAACGTTCAAATCGTTCTAAAGAGGAGCAATGTCCGTGCCAATCACTCGGCTGTCATCGCCCGCGAAGGCAGGCGATCCAGTATTCCAGAGACGTTAAAGGGATACGGAGAGGCCGCGGCGTACTGGATTCCCCGCCTTCGCGGGGAATGACAGCGGAGTGCGGGGGAGATCGAGCCCTTAACGCCCCGCCAAGCTCAGCAAATACGGCTTGGGGTAAATCCCCCGATTGTGTCCGTCTGAAAACGAGATGTTCAGACCGTAGCCGAGATCGCCGATCTCGGTAATCGCAATCCCAGGAAAAGCTTCGGGGAAGCGGCCGTCGAAGCGGGCGCGGGTGCAGTGGGCGCATTTGCAGGAGAGGCGGAGTTTTTCGGCAGGGACGCTCAGCGCATCGCCCTCGGTGGTGTGGACAAGGAGCGTCGCGAGATCGGCGCTGGCTTCATAGTCGGCCACGGTCGGTGCCACCAGGGCTATGGTCATGAGGTATCTCCGGCTCTCTTTTACGTCGATGCCGACGAGCGCGAATAGCAACTAATTGCCGGCGCGGACGTGGCCCACGTGCCATCTCTTCAATCACCGCTCGCGAATTGTGAAACTAATCGACCGGGATTTTCAATTCCGCGTTGCCGGAATCCCGTCTCTCCGAAACTTTGTGCGCCATCGACGGCAAGGAGAGACCATGAGCGCATTTCAGAAGGAAACGATTTTGTCGGTCAGGCACTGGACCGACTCCCTGTTCAGCTTCACCGCGACGCGCGATCCCGGCTTCCGTTTCCAGAATGGCCAGTTCGCCATGATCGGGCTCGAAGTCGAGGGCAAGCCGCTGATGCGCGCTTACAGCATGGCGAGCGCCAATCATGAGGAAGAGCTCGAGTTCTTCTCGATCAAGGTGCAGGACGGTCCGCTGACCTCGCGTCTGCAGAAGATCAGGGAAGGCGACATCATCCTGGTCGGCCGCAAGGCGACCGGCACGCTGATCACCGGGAATCTCATTCCCGGCAAGCGCCTCCTGCTGCTCTCGACCGGTACCGGCCTCGCGCCGTTCGCCAGCCTGATCAAGGATCCTGACGTCTATGAGAATTACGAGACCATCGTGCTCGCCCATGGCTGCCGGCAGGTCTCGGAGCTCGCCTATGGCGAGCACCTTGTCTGCGGTCTGCGAGATCACGAATTCTTCGGCCCTCTGATCCGCGACAAGCTGGTCTACTACCCGACCGTGACCCGCGAGCCGTTCCGGAATCGGGGCCGCATCACCGACCTGATCGCCTCCAACCAGATGTTCGACGACATCGGGCAGTCCGGCCTTGATATCGAGACCGACCGCATCATGCTCTGCGGCAGCCCGGCAATGCTGGAGGAACTCCCCGCGATGTTTGCCGCGCGCGGCTTCGTCGAGGGCAATCACAGCCAGCCCGGCCATTTCCTGATCGAGAAGGCTTTTGTCGAGCGCTGAGGCGCAAATCGCAGCCCGGCGACAACTAATTGCTATCGCCGGCACGTCACCTGAACAAATCTGATGCAAAGGCGCCGGATCGGCGGACCAGGAGCAAGCGATGGCACTAGATCAGATCGTCGACGGACTTTCGGAAGTTTCCTGCGATGTGCTCGTGATCGGCGGCGGCACAGCCGGCCCGATGGCGGCGCTGAAGGCGAAGCTGAAGAACCCGAAGGCCAATGTCGTCCTGCTCGAAAAGGCCAACGTCAAGCGCTCCGGCGCGATCTCGATGGGCATGGATGGGCTCAACAACGCCGTCATCCCTGGCTATGCGACGCCGGAGCAGTACACCAAGGAAATCACCATCGCCAATGACGGCATCGTCGATCAGAAGGCGGTCTATAAATATGCCCAGAACTGCTTTGAGATCATCGAGGAGCTCGACAGTTTCGGCATCCGCTTCCTGAAGAACGAGAACGGCGATTACGCCGTCAAGAAGGTGCACCATATCGGCACCTATGTTCTGCCGATGCCGAACGGCGAGACCGTGAAGAAGGCGCTCTACCGCCAGCTCCGCCGCGCCCGCATCCTGATCTCGAATCGCTACATGGCGACGCGGCTGCTCAAATCGTCCGACGGTCGCATTGCCGGTGCGATCTCCGTCAACACCCGCACGGCCGAGATCCTGGTGATCAAGGCCAAGGCCGTGATCCTCTGCATGGGCGCCGCCGGCCGGCTCGGTCTGCCGACCTCGGGCTACATGTTCGGCACCTATGAGAACGCCGCCAATTCCGGCGACGGCTATGCGATGGCGTATCACGCGGGTGCGGCGCTCGCGAACCTCGAATGCTACCAGATCAATCCGCTGATCAAGGATTATAACGGCCCGGCCTGCGCCTATGTCGCCGGTCCGTTCGGCGCATTTACAGCCAATAACGAGGGCTCGCGCTTCATTGAATGCGACTACTGGTCCGGCCAGATGATGCTGGAGTTCTACAACGAGCTGTTGTCCGGCAAGGGCCCGGTGTTCCTCCAGCTCAAGCATCTGCATCCTGACACGATCTCTGAGATCGAGTCCACGCTGCACAAGGTGGAGCGGCCGACGCGCGGCCTGTTCCAGCAGGGGCGCGGGGTCGACTATCGCAATGACTCGATCGAGATGCATATCTCCGAGATCGGCTTCTGCTCCGGCCACAGCGCCTCGGGCGTGTTCGTCGACGACAATGCCCGCACCACCGTGCCCGGCCTCTACGCCGCCGGCGACATGGCGAGCGTGCCGCACAATTACATGCTCGGCGCCTTCACCAACGGTTCGGTCGCCGGCATCGATGCGATGGAGTTTGCCGACAATCACGACTTTGCGGAGTTCGATGCGCAGGACGTCGCAAAGGAGCGTGACCGTGTGCTGGCGCCGACCAGGCGCGAGGACGGCATTCCGCCGAACCAGGTCGAGTACAAGACCCGCCGCCTTGTCAACGACTATCTCCAGCCGCCAAAGGTCACGCGCAAATACGAGCTCGGCATGCGCCGTCTCGCCGAGACGCGGCAGGACATGCAGGAGCATATGATCGCACGCAACGCGCACGAGCTGCTCCGCGCCCTCGAAGTGCAGTCGATCATGGATTGCGCCGACATGGCGGTGCATGCCTCGCTGTATCGCGAGGAAAGCCGCTGGGGCCTCTATCACTGGCGCACGGATTTTCCGGAGAAGGACAACGAGAACTGGTTCTGCCATACGCTGCTGTCCAAGCAGAACGGCAAGATGACCAGCGAGAAGCGCGCGGTAGAGCCCTATGTCGTGCCGATCGCCGACGACGAGAAGGACCTCTACGACAAGCAGCGCATCCGCGCCACTGCCTGATCCACCGCATCATAGCAACAGGAGACATAAAATGCCTCTCGCGTCCTATCAGACATCGGTTCCGGTGGTCGTCGACGACGCCAAATGCATTGCCGATAAGGGCTGCACCGTATGCGTCGACGTCTGCCCGCTCGACGTGCTGCGCATCAGCGACATGACCGGCAAGGCCTACATGGCCTATGACGAGTGCTGGTACTGCATGCCCTGCGAGGCCGATTGCCCGACCGGCGCCGTCACGGTCAACATTCCCTATCTGTTGAGGTGAGCATGTCGAGCCCGTTCGAATCCTACGACGATCTCGAAGACGCCGACGAGCGGCTTCAGGCCGCCGATCCCGCCGAGCGCCGCGTCGCGATCATCGCGCTCGGTCATTCCGGCGACCCCGCCGCGGTCGGTCATCTCGCCAGTATCGTAACCGATCCCGATGCCGGCGTGCGCCAGCAGGTCGCGATGGCGCTGGGCGAGTTCGACGGGCCGGAAGCGGCAGGCGCGCTGGTGAAGCTGCTGGTCGATCCGGAAAGGATCGTGGCATCGGCCGCGGCCGACAGCATGGCCGAGTTCAAGGATCCGGCTTGTGCTGAAATCATTCTGCCGCTGGTCATGCACGCCCACGCCTTCGTCCGCATGGGCGCGCTGCGCGCGCTCAAGGAGTTACGGTGCAAGGATACGCTCAAGCCCGCGCTGGAAGCGCTGCAGGATTCCGATGCCGCCGTGCGGGTGCAGGCGATCGGCGTGATCGGCTTCCTGAAGCTGGAGGAATCCATCCCCGCGCTGACCGCGCTGATCAACGATCCCGATGCGCATGTCCGCCGCGCCGCCGTGAGCGCGCTCGCCTTTTCGCAGATGAAGCCCGCGGCTGAGACGATTACGCGAGCCTTGAAGGACGCCGACTGGATGGTCCGCGAGATGGCGGCGGAAACGCTCGGTCTCAACGTCAACGGTTCGATCGCCGCCGACCAGCTCGTCGGTGCGCTCGCTGATGGGTTCTGGCAGGTGAGGCTGAAGGCGATCCGCAGCCTCGGCAAGATGAAGATCGAACGCGCAGTGCGGCCGATCGGCAATTGCATCAACCACGATCAGGCGAATTTGCGGAAAGAGGCGGCCGCCGCGCTCGGTGAGATCGCCCATCCCGACGGTGAAGCATTCCTGGCCGTCATCGCCGACGATGCCGATCCGGATGTCCGCAAGAACGCACGCTGGGCCTTGCAGCAGATCGCGGCCCGGAAGGCGCGAGCAGGCACATAAAAGGCGAGGGCAGGGGCATAGCGGCTCATCGCTGCCGGTCTGGACTTCCCCCGCCAGACGTTTATTTGTCTTCGCCAACGTGACCGGCTTCTGATTGAACGCGGCCGGTCCGAAAAACAGCGAGGACGCCGGCCATGACGACACTGTCCGTTAAAGACCTTCTCCCCGAGGATGGAACCAAGGGGACGCTGGTCGGTCGCGTCTGGCTGCCGCAGGCGAACGGTCCGGCGGTGGTCGCCGTGCGCAGCGACGGCGTCTTCGACGTCACCGCGAAATTCCCGACCGTCAGCGCCCTCTGCGAGGAGGACAATCCGGCCAAGTCGCTTGCCGCGACCAAGGGCGAGCGTATCGGCGATCTCGAAGCCATTGTCGCCAACACGGCGCCGGATGGGCGCGATACGAAAAAGCCCTGGCTGCTCGCGCCGGTCGATCTCCAGACCTTGAAGGCTGCCGGCGTCACCTTCGCCATCTCGATGCTGGAACGCGTGATCGAGGAGCGGGCCAAGGGCAATCCGGCCTCGGCCGACGCGATCCGGAAGGAAGTGACACGATTGATCGGCGACGATCTGTCAAAGCTCAAGCCGGGCTCGGACCAGGCGATGCATCTAAAGCAGGTGCTGATCGACCAGAACGCCTGGAGCCAGTATCTCGAGGTCGGCATTGGCCCCGATGCCGAGGTCTTCACCAAGGCGCCGACCCTGTCCTCGGTCGGCACCGGCATGGACGCCGGGCTGCATCCGAAGTCGACCTGGAACAACCCCGAGCCGGAGCTGGTGCTGTTCGTCTCCAGCCGCGGCAAGATCGTCGGTGGCGCGCTCGGCAATGACGTGAATCTGCGTGACTTCGAGGGCCGCTCGGCGCTGCTGTTGTCGAAGGCCAAGGACAACAACGCCTCGTGCTCGATCGGACCGCTGCTACGCCTGTTCGACAACACGTTCACGCTCGACGACGCGCGCAAGCTCAATATCAGCCTGAACGTGAGGGGCGCGGACGGTTTCGTTCTCGATGGCCATTCCTCGATCAGCATGATCAGCCGCGATCCGACCGATCTCGTCGCGCAGACCATCGGCAAGGTGCATCAATATCCTGATGGCTTCGTTCTGTTCCTCGGCACGATGTTCGCGCCGGTCAAGGATCGCGACGCGCCGGGGCAGGGCTTCACCCACAAGCGCGACGACATCGTCACCATCGCCGCACCTCAGCTCGGCAAGCTCGTCAACCGCATGCGCACCAGCGACGTGTGCGAGCCCTGGACGTTCGGCATCGGCGCACTGATGAAGAACCTGGCGCAGCGGAAGCTGCTCTAGCTAGCGCTTCGCGTCTCCGCGCGTCGACTTGGTCGCCATCCGGAGGGCGCACCGTGGCCCCACACTAACTCCGTCATCTCCACGTTGCATCAGTGGAGGAAGGTCCCGCTTGGCGTGTCATCTGCTCAGCCAACTCGGCATCTCTCCTCATTCGCCTAAATAGTCAGATAATATGACTATACGGACGTAAACTTCCGTGAAATAGTGCCTCCCGCCGCCCTCAAAGGCCGGCTTGAGGGTGCCATGCTACCAATCGGCGCCCCGGACAACATTTTGGGAGACACGCCTGATGACCTTCAAAGCCCTTTTTGCGGCCAGCGCCACGGCCGCGTTGTTGCTCGCGCTGCCGGCCAATGCGGCCGAGCTCACCATCGGCTTCTCGCAGATCGGATCGGAATCCGGCTGGCGCGCGGCCGAGACTTCGGTCTCCAAGCAGGAGGCCACCAAGCGCAAGGTCAATCTCAAGATCGCCGATGCACAGCAGAAGCAGGAGAACCAGATCAAGGCGATCCGCTCCTTCATCGCGCAGAATGTCGATGCGATCTTCCTCGCGCCCGTGGTCTCGACCGGCTGGGATTCGGTGCTGAAGGAAGCCAAGGAAGCCAAGATCCCGGTCGTGCTGCTGGACCGCGACATCGATCCGTCCGGCAAGGACCTCTATCTCACCGCCGTCACCTCGGACAGCGTGCATGAAGGCGCCGTCGCCGGCGAATGGCTGGCCAAGACCGTAGGCGAGAAGGCCTGCAACGTCGTCGAATTGCAGGGCACGGTCGGCGCCAGCGTCGCCGCCAACCGCAAGAAGGGTTTTGACACCGCCATCGCCAAGCACGCCAATTTGAAGGTGGTGCGCAGCCAGACCGGCGACTTCACCCGCGCCAAGGGCAAGGAAGTCATGGAGAGCTTCATCAAGGCCGAAGGCGGCGGCAAGACGATCTGCGCGGTCTATGCTCACAACGACGACATGATGGTCGGCGCGATCCAGGCGATGAAGGAAGCCGGCCTCAAGCCGGGCAAGGACATCCTCACCGTCTCGATCGACGCGGTTCCCGATATCTTCAAGGCGATGGTGGCGGGCGAGGCCAACGCGACGGTCGAGCTGACGCCGAACATGGCGGGCCCGGCCTTCGATGCCGTCGCGGCGTTCAAGGAGAAGGGCACTGTTCCGCCGAAGTGGATCCAGACCGAATCCAGGCTTCTCACCGTCGCCGACGATCCGCAGAAGGAATACGACAGCAAGAAGGGCCTCGGTTACTGAGGCGGGCACCTTGCCGGATCGCGCTTTGCGGTCCGGCAACCCCCCTTCGCATCCGCCGCACGAACGAATAGGCTGGGTGTCCGCAGCATAAGCGGGCGCCGGTGGGAGTGACGTCGTTATGGAGAACAGCCTTGATCCTGCTCCTTGCCTGCTGGAGGCGCGCGGGATCAGCAAGAGCTTCGGTGCGGTGCGCGCGTTGCAGGAGGTCGACTTCACGCTTCGTCCTGGCGAGATCCATGCTCTGCTCGGCGAGAACGGCGCCGGAAAATCCACGCTGATCAAGGTCATCACCGGCGTGTTCCCGCGCGATGCCGGTGTCGTCCGTCTGGGCGGCGAAGAGGTCGCGCCGCGTTCTGCCAAGGCCGCGCTGCAGGCCGGTATTGCCACCGTTTACCAGGAGGTCAACCTGCTGCCGAACCTGTCGGTGGCGCAGAACCTGTTTCTCGACCGCCAGCCGATGCGCTTCGGCATCGTGCGCGAAGGCGAGATGCGTCGCCGCGCCAAAGCGCTGCTCACGGAGTTCGGCCTCGATATCGATGTCGCAGCGCCACTCGGCCATTATTCGGTGGCCGTGCAGCATGTCACCGCGATCGCGCGGGCCGTCGATCTGTCCGCACGCGTGCTGATCCTGGACGAGCCGACCGCGAGCCTCGACCGTCATGAGGTCGAGATATTGTTCGGCATCATGCGCCAGTTGGCCAAGCGCGGCATCGGCATCGTCTTCGTCAGTCATTTCCTCGATCAGGTCTACGAGATCTCCGACCGCATCACCGTCTTGCGCAACGGTCGCCTGGTCGGCGAGCGCGAGACCGCTTCGCTGCCACGGCTCGAGCTGATCCGGATGATGCTCGGCCGCGAGCTGGCCGAGACCACCAGCGCGCGGGCGGCAGTCGGCGAGCACAAGGTTCGCGAGATCTGTGCGAGTTTCGAGAACTACGGCAAGGCCGGCTATGTCGCCCCATTCAATCTCGAGCTGCGCCATGGCGAGGTCGTTGGCCTCGCTGGCCTCCTCGGCTCGGGTCGCACCGAGACGGCGCGGCTGGTGTTCGGCGCCGAGCGCGCCGATGGCGGGCAGGCGAGGGTGGAAGGCGCTTCCGTGCGGCTGCAGTCGCCGCGAGATGGCGTGCGCCACGGCTTTGGCTATTGCCCGGAGGAGCGCAAGACCGACGGCATCGTCGCCGAGCTCACCGTGCGCGAGAATATCGTGCTGGCGCTTCAGGCCAAGCGCGGGCTGCATCGGCCGCTGTCGCGTCGCGAGCAGGACGAGATCGCGCGCCGTTACGTCAAGATGCTCGATATCCGCCCGCCCGATGCCGAGCGGCCCGTCGGCCTGCTCTCCGGCGGCAATCAGCAAAAGGTTCTGCTGGCGCGCTGGCTCGCGACTTCGCCGCGGCTCCTCGTGCTGGATGAACCCACGCGCGGTATCGATGTCGGCGCGCATGCCGAGATCATCCGCCTGATCCGCGAGCTCTGCGACGATGGGCTGGCGTTGCTCGTGATCTCCTCGGAACTCGACGAGATCGTGACCTATTCCGACCGTGTGGTCGTGCTGCGCGATCGTGCCCATGTCGAGGAGCTCTCGGGCGAGGCCATCGACGTCACCAACATTCTCGCGGCCATCGCCGCCGATGGCGCAGCGATGCAAGAGGCGCGGGCATGACAGCGCTATTGCCGCGCCGCGGCCTTGCCCAGATCCTCGCGCTGGTCGTCATCCTCGCGGTCGACCGCGTAGTGTCGCCGCAATTCTTCGACTTGCGTCTCCAGGACGGCCGTCTGTTCGGCAGCATCATCGACGTGCTCAACCGCGGCACGCCGGTGGCGCTGCTCTCGCTCGGCATGGTGCTGGTGATCGCGACGCGCGGCATCGATCTCTCCGTCGGCGCGGTGATGGCGATCTGCGGCGCGATCGCGGCGAGCCTCGCCGACAGCCACGGCCTGCCGGTGGTGCTGGCGGCGGCGCTCGGCGCGGGGCTCGTCTGCGGATTGTGGAACGGCTTCCTCGTCGCGGTGCTTGGCATGCAGCCGATCGTGGCGACGCTGATCCTGATGGTCGCCGGTCGCGGCATCGCCCAGCTCATCACCGAAGGTCGCATCGTGACCTTCACGTCGCCGGATCTGGTCTGGCTCGGCAACGGCGCCATTCTCGGCGTGCCGGTGCCGATCGCGATTGCGCTCGGCATGCTGCTCCTCACCGGCGCAGTGGTGCGCGGCTCGGCGCTCGGGCTCCTCATCGAGGCGACCGGCGGCAATGCGCGGGCGAGCGAGCTTGCCGGCGTCGGCACGCGCGCGATGATCTTGGCGGTCTATGTCTGGTGCGGCGTTTGCGCCGCGCTCGCCGGCGTGATCGCCGCGGCCGACATCATGGGCGCGGATGCCAACAATGCCGGCCTTTGGCTCGAGCTCGACGCCATCCTCGCGGTGGTGATCGGCGGCACCTCGCTGTTCGGCGGCCGCTTCAGCCTTGTCCTGGCGGTGCTCGGTGCGCTGATCATTCAGACCATGAACACCGGCATTTTGCTGTCAGGCTATCCGCCGGAGTTCAACCTGCTGGTCAAGGCCATGGTGGTGCTCGCGGTGCTGCTGCTGCAATCGCCAAAACTGTCCGCCTTTGCCGGTATCATGGCGTGGCTGCGGGGGACGAAACCATGAAAGGCCTGCCGCCCGTCCTGATCACGGCCCTCGTCCTCGTCGCAGGCTTCGCCCTCTGCGCGCTGCAGTTTCCCAACATCGCCTCGACCCGCGTGGTCGGCAATCTCCTGACCGACAACGCCTTTCTTGGCATCGTCGCAACCGGCATGACCTTCGTCATCATCTCCGGCGGCATCGATCTGTCGGTCGGCTCGGTGATCGGCTTCACCACCGTGTTCGTGGCGCTCGCAATCGAGCGCTGGGGAGTGCCGCCGCTGGTCGCTTTCGTCGCCATCATCGTGCTCTCGGCGGCCTTTGGCGCCGCGATGGGCGCGATCATTCACGTGTTCGACCTGCCGCCGTTCATCGTCACGCTTGCCGGCATGTTCCTGGCGCGCGGCGCGAGCTTCCTGCTCTCGACGGAATCTGTGCCAATCACGGCGCCGGTCTATTCGACCGTGTCGGATTTCGCGTTGCGCATGCCCGGGGGCGGGCGGTTGACCACGATCGCGATCATCATGCTCGCGATCGTGATCGGCGGCGTTCTGCTGCTGCGTCTCACCCGGTTCGGCGCCAATGTCTATGCACTCGGCGGCGGCCGGGCCACCGCAAGCCTGATGGGCGTCGCGGTCGGCAGGATGACAGTGAAGGTCTACATGCTGTCGAGCGTGCTCGCAGGGTTAGCCGGCATCGTGTTCTCCTTCTACACCAGCGCCGGCTATTCTCTCTCCGCCGTCGGCGTCGAGCTCGATAGCATCGCGGCCGTGGTCATCGGCGGCACGCTGCTCACCGGCGGGCAGGGCTCGGTGATCGGCACCTTCCTCGGCGTGCTGATCCAGGGCATGATCCAGACCTACATCAATTTCGACGGGACGCTGTCGAGCTGGTGGACCAAGATCGCGACCGGCATCTTGCTGTTCGCCTTCATCGCCCTGCAGCAGGGGCTGGTCGCACTGGCGCGACGGCCGGTGGCGAAACGCACGGGAGCCGTCTCATGACCTCGCGCATCGTCATCATCCCGACACGGCGGGCTCATTCCAACCACGCGGAAGTGGCTCGCTCGATCGGCGTCGATATCATCGCTGGCCGCTATGCGGAAGGGGCGCGGCTTCCGGGCGATGCCGAGCTGATTGCGATGTTCGGCGTGTCGCGGCCGGTGCTGCGCGAGAGCGTGAAGACGCTCGTCGCCAAGGGGCTTTTGACCACCAAGGCGCGGGTCGGCACCGTCGTGCGCGAGCGCGCCGCCTGGAACATGTTCGATGCCGACGTGCTGGCCTGGCATCTCGACGCCGGCATCGACAAGCGCTTCCTCGACGACCTTGCCGAGATCCGCCTCGCGGTCGAGCCGCGCGCCGCAGCGCTGGCGGCGGCGCACCGGTCCGAGGAGGATATCGCAGAGCTTCGCCGCAGCATGGAACGGATGCGGCTCGAGGCTTCCGATTCCGTCAGCTTTGCCGATGCCGATCTCGCGCTGCACGTTGCGGTGGCGCGGGCATCGGGTAATCTGTTCATGCGCTCGATCGGACATGTGATCGAGGCCGCCTTGCGCGCCTCGTTCCTGCTCAGTGCCCCGGTCGAGCCGGAGGACCGCGACACCGTGCTGCTCTGGCATCAGAAGATCGTCGATGCGATCACGTGCGGCGATGCCGGGATGGCGTCGGAGGCGATGGTCTATGTCATTCACAACGGCATGCGCCGCCATGAGGGCACTGTGATCGAGACGGCCCCTGCCGAGCCGCTGCCGTCCGCGAAAGTGGAGAATAAGCGTGACTGAACTTCGCATCGCCATCGTCGGCTTCGGCAAGATTGCGCGCGACCAGCATGTCGGCGCAATTGCCGCAGTGCCAGGCGCGATGCTCGCCGCAATTGCGAGCCGCAACGCCTCGCTGCCGGGCCTGCCGCATTTCGCGACCGTCGAGGAACTGCTGGATAAGGGACCGCAGATCGACGCGGTGTCGCTCTGCACGCCGCCGCAGGTGCGTCGTGGCCAGGCCGCCGCGGCTCTCGCCGCCGGCAAGCATGTCATGCTGGAGAAGCCGCCCGGCATCGGCGTTGCCGAGCTCGATCCGTTGATCGCGATGGCGTCGGAGGCAAAGCGGACCCTGTTTGCGACCTGGCATTCGCGCCATGCACCCGCGGTCGAGCCGGCCCGCGAATGGCTGGCTGCGCGCCGGATCAAATCGGTGCACATCAATTGGAAGGAAGACGTCCGCGTCTGGCATCCCGGCCAGGCCTGGATCTGGGAGCCGGGCGGGCTCGGCGTGTTCGACCCCGGTATCAACGCGCTATCGATCCTGACCCGCATCCTGCCGAGGCCGGTGTTTGTCATCGCGGCTGAGCTCGCTTTTCCGGCCAATTGCCAGTCGCCGATTGCCGCCAATTTGACGCTGACCGACATCGGCGGCTTGCCGATCACGGCCGAATTCGACTTCCGCCAGACCGGGCCGCAGAGCTGGGATATCCTGGTCGAAACCGACGAGGGCCGGATGACCTTGTCCCGCGGCGGCAGGATCATGGCGGTCGACGGCAAGGTTGTTGCCGACGCGCCCGATGAGGAATATCGCGAGTTGTATCGGCGCTTCGTCAAGCTTGCCGCGAGCGGCACGAGCGACGTCGATCTGGCACCGCTTCGCCTCGTTGCCGACGCTTTCCTGCTCGGCAAGCGCAACATCGTCGAACCATTTGTGGACTAGAGATGGCTGGCTCGAAAATAACAAAAGACGTTTTTGGAACGCTGCCAGACGGACGCAAGGTCGAGCGCATTGTGCTGTGCGGCGAGGGCGGGTTTGAGGCTCGCATCATCACTCATGGCGCGGTGATCCAGGCGCTGATCGCGTCGGACGCTAAGGGCGGTTACGACGACGTCGTGCTCGGCCATGATGCCTTTGCCGGCTATCTCGCCGAACGGAAGTTTTTTGGCGCGACCGTCGGCCGCTACGCCAACCGCATCGCCAACGGGCAGTTCTCGCTCGATGGCGAGACCTTCCAGCTTCCAATCAACAACGGCCCGAATGCGCTGCATGGCGGCCTCGACGGCTTTGACCGCAAGCTCTGGGACATTGCCGAGCTCGACGATGGCGCTAGTCCTGCGGTCACGCTGACCTACAGCAGCCCGCATGGCGAGGAGAATTATCCCGGCAAGCTCGATGTGCGCCTGACCTATCGCGTCACCGGGCCGGCCGAGCTGTCGTTGACGATGGAGGCACGGACCGACCGTCCGACCATCGTCAACCTGACCAACCACAGTTTCTTCAATCTGGAAGGCGCGACCTCAGGCACGCCCACCCTCGATCACAGGCTGACGGTTAAGGCCGAGCATTTCCTGGCCATCGATCCCACCGCGATTCCGCTGCCGGAGCCGCCGCGCGCCGTGGCCGGCACGCCGTTCGATTTCCGTGAGGCACACGCCGTCGGCGCGCGCATTCGCGAGAGCGATCAGCAATTGCGCAACGGCAGGGGCTACGACCACACCTATTGTCTCGCGCGCGACGGCAAGCTCGCGCTCGCGGCCCGGCTGGAGGCGCCGCGCTCGGGTCGCATCATGGAGCTGTTGACCGATCAGCCCGGCCTCCAGGTCTATTCCGGCAACTATCTCGACGGCACGATCTTGGGCAAGGGCGGCAAGCTGATCCGGCAGTCGGACGCGTTGTGCCTGGAGCCCCACATGTGGCCCAATTCACCGAACCGGCCTGATTTCCCGAGCCCGCGCCTCGATCCCGGTGGCGTCTATCGGCATCACACCGTCTATCGCTTCGCCGTGAGGACGCCATGATGGAGGAGGTGCTGACCTCTGTTCTCTCCGCCGACCACTGTCACCTCGGCGAAGGCCCGACCTATGATGTCACCACCGATACAGCGTGGTGGTTTGATATTCGCGAGGGGCGCCTGTTCGAGGCGCATCTTGGCAGCGGCACGATCCGCATCCATGCGCTTGGCCGGATGGCGAGCGCGCTTGGGCGGATCGATGCCGAACACCAGCTGATCGTCGCGGAAGATGGTTGTTACATCCGCAGCGTGGCCGACGGCGCGATGACGCTGTTCTGCCCGCTCGAAGCGGACAACCCCGCCACGCGCTCCAACGATTGCCGCGTGCATCAATCAGGCACGTTCTGGATCGGCACCATGGGGCGCAAAGCCGAGCGGGAGCTGGGAGCGATCTACGCGCTCCACCGCGGCAAGATCTCGACGCTGTTTTCCGGCATCAGCATTCCCAACTCGATCTGCTTTTCGCCGGACGGCACCACCGGCTATTTCACCGACACCGCGCGCGCCGTGCTCTATGCGGTGCCGCTCGATCCCGCCACCGGCCTGCCGCGCGGCGAACCGGAGGTGCTGCTGCATCACACTGGCATTGGCGGCCTCGACGGCTCGGTATGCGACGCCGACGGGCAAATCTGGAACGCCTGCTGGGGGGCGGGCCGCGTCGACGTCTACTCACCACAAGGCGAGCGCCTGCGCTCGCTGCGCGTGCCGGCCAGGCAGGCGAGCTGTCCCGCTTTCGTCGGCGCCGATCTGTCGCGCCTGCTCGTCACCTCGGCGTGGCAGGATATGGATGCCGAGGCGCGCGCCGCCGATCCGCAGGCCGGCTGCACCTTTCTGCTACAAGCCTCCGCGCGCGGTCGCGCGGAGCCCGATGTCAAGCTCGCATAGGAGATCCGAAGCCGACCTTTACCTCTGTTCTCGACGACACTAAGAATCAGTCTGACACCCAAAGGGAGTGAAGCATGTTGAAATTGAAGACGACATTTCTCGCATTGGCGCTGGCCGGCGCCGCAACGATGGCCGCAGGCGTCACCGCCTCCGCACAGGAGAAGGCGACCGTGGGCATCTCGATGCCGACGAAATCCTCGGCGCGCTGGATCGACGACGGCAACAACATGGTCAAGGTACTGAAGGAGCGCGGCTACAACACCGACCTGCAATATGCCGAGGACGACATCCCGAACCAGCTCTCGCAGGTCGAGAACATGGTGACCAAGGGCGCGAAGGCGCTGGTGATCGCCGCGATCGACGGCACCACGCTGTCTGACGTGCTCAAGCAGGCCAAGGCCAAGGGCATCACCGTGATCGCCTATGACCGCCTGATCCGCGGCACGCCGAATGTCGACTATTATGCGACCTTCGACAATTTCCAGGTCGGCGTGCTCCAGGCGGAATCGATCGAGAAGGGGCTTGGTCTCAGGGAAGGCAAGGGTCCGTTCAACATCGAGCTGTTCGGCGGCTCGCCGGACGACAACAACGCCTACTTCTTCTACAACGGCGCGATGAGCGTGCTGAAGCCCTATATCGATAGCGGCAAGCTCGTAGTCGCCTCCGGTCAGATGGGCATGGACAAGGTCGCGACCTTGCGCTGGGACGGCGCCACCGCCCAGTCCCGCATGGACAATCTGCTCAGTGCCTACTACGGCAACAAGAAGGTCAGCGCGGTGCTGTCGCCTTATGACGGCCTCTCGATCGGCATCATCTCCTCGCTGAAAGGTGTCGGCTACGGCAGCGCCGATCAGCCGATGCCGATCATCTCGGGCCAGGACGCCGAGGTGCCCTCGATCAAGGCCATGCTGCGCGGCGATCAGTACTCGACCATCTTCAAGGACACCCGCGATCTCGCCAAGGTGACCGCCGACATGGTCGACGCCGCGCTCGCCGGCAAGCAGGTGACGGTCAACGACACCAAAACCTATGAGAACGGTGTCAAGACCATCCCGTCCTATCTCCTGAAGCCGGTCGTGGTGTACAAGGACAATTGGGAGAAGACCCTGGTTGACAGCGGCTACTACAAGAAGGCGCAGTTCCAGTAAGAGACCTGTTCCCTCTCCCCGCTTGCGGGGAGAGGGAACTAGCATCGATCGAGGACGAAAATCATGACCGCCATGCTGGAGATGCGCAACGTCAGCAAGAGCTTTGCCGGTGTTCAGGCGCTGCGCGACGTCAACTTCTCGGTCGAGGCCGGCCAGATCCACGCCCTTGTCGGCGAGAACGGCGCCGGCAAATCGACGCTGATGAAGGTGCTGAGCGGCGTCTACCCGGCGGGCAGCTACGAAGGCACCATCGTCTTCGAAGGCGAAGAGCGCCGCTTCCGCGACATCAACGATTCCGAAGCGCTCGGCATCATCATCATCCACCAGGAACTGGCGCTGATCCCGCTGATGTCGATCGCGGAAAACATCTTCCTGTCGCATCCGCCGTCGAAGCTCGGCGTGATCGATCGCGACGAGGTGTACCGGCGGACGCGCGAGCTGCTTGCGCAGGTCGGGCTGAAGGAATCGCCGGATACGCTGATCACCGATCTCGGCGTCGGCAAGCAGCAGCTGGTCGAGATTGCGAAGGCGCTGTCCAAGCGCGTCCGGATGCTGATCCTGGACGAGCCGACCGCGAGCCTGAACGAGGCTGACAGCGCCGCCTTGCTGGAACGCCTTATGAAATTCCGCGAGCAGGGCATCGGCTCGATCCTGATCTCGCACAAGCTCAACGAGGTCGCCCGCGTCGCCGACCACATCACCGTGCTGCGCGACGGCCGCACCGTCGACGGCATCGACTGCCGGGCCGAGCCGATCCAGGAAGACCGCATCATCCGCAGCATGGTCAATCGCGATCTCGCCCATCGCTTCCCCGAGCGCAGCGCCAAGATCGGCGAGCCCGTTCTCGAGGTTTCGAACTGGTCGGTCTATCACCCCATTCATCCCGATCGGCAGGTGATCAAGAACGTCAATTTCGGCGTCAAGCGCGGCGAGGTCGTCGGCATCGCCGGGCTGATGGGCGCCGGCCGCACCGAGTTCGCCATGAGCCTGTTCGGCCGGTCTTGGGGCACCAATGTCAGCGGCCGCATCGCCCTCGAAGGCCACGAGATCGCGCTGACGAGCGTTGCCGCCGCGATCGACGCCGGCCTTGCCTATGTCACCGAGGACCGCAAGCAACTCGGGCTGATCCTGGCCGACGACGTCCGCAAGAACATCACGCTGGCAAGCCTCAAGCAGGTCGCGCCGGGGCGGGTGATCGACGACATCGCCGAGCTGAAGGTCGCCAGCGACTACCGTACCCGCATGCGGATCCGCTGTTCCGACGTCTACCAGGAGACCGGCCAGCTCTCCGGCGGGAACCAGCAGAAGGTCGTGCTGTCGAAATGGCTGATGACCGACCCCAAGGTCCTGATTCTGGACGAGCCGACGAGGGGCATCGACGTCGGTGCCAAATACGAGATTTACTGTATCATCAACGAGCTTGCGGAAGCCGGCCGCGGCGTGGTTGTGATCTCCTCGGAGATGCCAGAGCTGCTCGGCATCTGCGACCGCATCTGCGTCATGAACGACGGCGCCTTTGTGGGCGAGTTCCCGGGCGCTGAGGCGACACAGGAAAAGATCATGCGCGCCATCATGCGCAACGAACGAAGCAATGGAAACGGCGCGGTCGAGGCCGCGGAGATGGGAGGATCGCAGCCATGACCGACAAGACGGTTTCGCTGCCCGAAGAGCGCCGGCACGGCAGCTTCATCAAGAACAATCTGCGCAACTACGGCATGCTGATGTCGCTGATCGCGATCATGCTGTTCTTCCAGGTCATGACCGGCGGCACGCTGCTGCAGCCGCTCAACCTGACCAACCTGGTGTTGCAGAACAGCTACATCGTCATCATGGCGCTGGGCATGCTGCTGGTGATCGTCACCGGCCATATCGACCTGTCGGTCGGTTCGGTGGCGGGTTTCGTCGGTGCGGTCGCCGCTCTCCTCATGGTGACCTACAAGGTCGACTACACGCTCGCCTTCATCATCTGCCTCGCTGTCGGCGCGGCCATCGGCGCCGCGCAGGGCTATTGGGTCGCCTATTTCAAGATCCCGTCCTTCATCGTGACCCTGGCCGGCATGCTGGTGTTCAAGGGCCTTGCGCTTGCCGTTTTGCAGGGCCAGTCGCTGGGGCCGTTTCCGTCGACCTTCCAGAAGCTGTCGTCGGGCTTCATTCCGGAGGTGCTGCCCGAGGCCGGCACGCTGCATCCGACCTCGATGCTGATCGGCGCGGTACTGGCATTGGGGCTGGTCTATGCCAGCGCCAAGAGCCGCACGCGTGAGGTCTCACACGGCATCGAAGTTGAGCCCTACGCGTTCTTCCTCGGCAAGAGCGTCGTCCTCGCCTGTGCGGTGCTCTATTTCACCTATCTGATCGCGACCTATCGCGGCCTGCCCAACGTGCTGGTCATCATGAGCGCCCTGATCGCGCTCTATGGCTTCGTCACCCGCCGCACCGTGATCGGCCGGCAGATTTATGCCGTCGGCGGCAACGCCAAGGCTGCAGGCCTGTCGGGTATCAAGACCGAGCGGCTGACCTTCTTCACCTTTGTCAACATGGGCGCGCTGGCCGCGCTCGCCGGCCTGGTTTTTGCCGCGCGCCTCAACACCGCAACCCCGAAAGCGGGCCTTGGCTTCGAGCTCGACGTCATCGCCGCCTGCTTCATCGGCGGCGCCTCGGCCTATGGCGGCGTCGGGCGCGTCGGCGGCGCCGTGGTCGGCGCCATGATCATGGGCGTGATGAACAACGGCATGTCCATCCTCGGCATCGGCATCGATTACCAGCAGGTGATCAAAGGACTGGTGTTGCTCGGGGCGGTGTGCATCGACGTGTATAATCAGCGACGGTGAGGGGCGGTATCGGGTGGCGATGGATGTCGGACGGGTCGTCGGCTGACGTCCGCCAGCCATGCGGGGCCTAGGTCACGCTTCGGCCAGAACACGGCAATACCACCGAGTGGCGGCACAACATTTGCTTCGTTTTACGGGATTGCAAGGACCCGTGAGATGCCCGCTGCCGTTACCGATCCCGTCGACGAAGTCCTGCCGGTGTCTCGGCTCATCCTGCTCGGGCTGCAGCATGTGCTTGTGATGGCGGCCTCGCCGATCACCGCCGTGTTTCTGGTCGGCAGGGCGCTCCATCTGTCATCTGACCTCACCGTCAACCTGATCAGCGCCACGTTTCTGATGTGCGGGCTCGGCTCGCTGTTGCAGAGCATCGGCCCGTTTAGGTTTGGTGCGCGGTTGCCGTTCATCATGGTGCCGGGCGGTGCTCCGATCGTGATCTTTCTTACGATCGCGCAGCAGACCGACATCCAGACCGCGTCGGGCGCGGTCATCCTCACGGCGCTATTCTATTTTGTGTTTCTGCCCGTGTTCGCGCGTTGCGTGATCTACTTCCCGAGGCTTGTCATCGGTACGATGCTGCTGCTCGTCGCCATCAACCTTGTCAAGGTATATGGCGGCATCATCACCGGCACGCCTGGTTCACCGGATTTCGCAGCTCCGAAGGGCGTCCTCCTGGCGCTATGCACGGTCGGCTTCACGCTGATATTCGCGCGCTTGTTCACCGGCATCGCAGGGCAGTTGTCCGTCCTGTTTGGCCTGTTGATCGGGACGATCGCTGCCGCGTTGACCGGCAATATGAGTTTCGACGGCATCCTGTCGGGTCCCGTCATTGCCTTGCCGCAGCCGTTTCCGTTTGGAGTGCCGCACTTCGACCTCGTTTCGGCAGTGCCGCTGATCGTCTTCAGCATCATCTCTATGGCGGAAGCTACGGGACAGACGGTGGCGATAGCGGATGTGGTCGGCAAGGAGATCGTGCCGCGTGACGATGTGTCGAAGACAATTCGCGGCGACGCGCTGATCTCATTGTTGGGGGGATGCTTCGGGACGTCGCTCATCATCACCAGCGGCGAAAATATCGGTATCGTCCGCGCCACCGGCGTGCGCTCGCGCTACGTGACCGCGACGAGCGGGATCATCCTGCTCGTCATCGCCCTGCTCGCGCCGCTCGGCCGGCTGGTCAATGCGATCCCCGGCGCCGTCGTCGGCGGCACCGCGATCATCGTATTCTGCATCATCGCGGTGATGGGCATCGATATGCTGCGCAAGGTGGATCTGCGCGAGCACGGCAACCTATTCACGCTCGCTGCTGCGCTCGCAGTCGGTTTGCTGCCGATCCTGGTGCCCGGCATTTACAGCAAATTTCCCGCCGGTGTGCAGATGATCCTTGGCAACGGGCTTGCCGCCGGAACCGTCGTCGCGGTGCTCCTCAACATCCTGTTCCATCATGTCCGCCCGAAATTTGCCTTCGGCCACGCAGAGCCCGCCGGCGAACTTGCCGATCCAATTGCGCCCGACACGCAAGTGGCGGCCGAGTAACGATTTCCGCTCGCCGCTCCAAACCAGTCTAGGTTCAGTCATGCCTCCCGATCTCAGTCCGGACCAGTTGACCGCCGGAGAACTGATGCTGGCCCCGGACCAGTTGATGCTCGGCGACGGGCCCGTCCCGGACCATGCGGTCGTCGTCAGCGGCGGCAAGTTCGCAGACGTCGGCCCGCGGATGCAGGTCCGCGCGCGTCATCCCGGTCTCGCCGAGCTGCCGCTGCCGGGCAAGCTCTTGATGCCCGGCTTCGTCGATGCGCACCACCATCTGACCCAGACCTTTGGCAAGGCGCTGGCCTTCGGCGAACCGTCGGAGATTTTCCGGCGCATCTGGGTGCCGCTCGAAGGCGTGCTCGACGACGAGCTCGTCTACCTCACCGCCAAGGCCGCGGCATTGGAGTCGCTGCGTGGTGGTTTCACCGCGGTGGTCGATGCCGGGACGCGCGCCGAGGGGAGCGTTGCGGCGGTCGCAAAGGCCGCCAAAGAAGCCGGCCTGCGCTGTGTCCTCGGCTTCATTTGCAACGATCTTGGTGGCGGCGGGGCCGCCGCAGATCGCGACACGATCTTGGCTCGCGCTGAAGCGCATCTCGCACGCTGGCGCGCCGACAGTCTGGTGCATCCATCGCTGGCAATCTCGATTCCCGAGGCCGCCACCGCCGACATGCTGCGCGAGACGTCGTTCCTGGCTGCGCGTTCTCGCGCAGTATTCCAGAGTCATGTCAACGAGCATCTTGCTGCCGTCGAGCGTTCGCTGACGCAGGTGGGACGACGTCCGCTCGAATACCTCTACGATCTGGGCGTGCTCGGCCCGCATGTTTTGATCGCCCACGGCACATTGGTCACGCCCACGGAACTCGCAATGCTGCGGGAAACCAATACGGCGGTCGCCTATAATCCCGTTGCCTCGCAATGGAAGGGCAATGCGGTGGCGCCGGCGACGCTGATGGCGACCCTCGGCATTCGCTTCGGCATCGGTACCGACGGCACGCGCAGCGACGCCTTCCGTCTGGTCGATGCGGCCGAGGCTGCGCAGAGGCTTGCGTTCGGGCTTGCCAACGGCGACTCATCCTGTGGCGGTGGTTGGACCTGGCTCGAGCACGCGACCCAGCGAGGCGCGGACGCATCGGGACTCGCCGGTGTCACCGGCGCGATCGCGCCCGGCCTTGCCGCGGATTTTCTGCTCGTCGACATCGATGTGCCGGAGTTCAGCCCGTCCTGGGATCTGACGTGGGAACTGGTGCGGCTCGGCAACCGCGACCAGATCGTGGCAGTGTTTGTCGCAGGCCGCTTGCGGCTCTGGCGGGGATGGCCGGTCGATTGGGACGGCCGCGCCCTGATGCATGAGATCGCGCGCCGCGCCCGCGATGCGGTCGCTCGCGCTCCGATCCAGCGCATTCATCCGGTTTCGCAGAAGCATCGGGCCGCCAAGCTCGAACGGAAGCGTTAGGGCGGTCTTCAGGCATAGTCGCCGATGATCGATACCGGCGGTGCGCGTCTGCCGGACAAAGGTGCATTTGCGCCGTGCCCATTCTCGCTTGCTCGATGTTGCGCGGAGGAAATGGGCGCGCGTCGCTTGACGTACCCTGATAGTCCTCGACAGATCGGCCAGTGGCTGAGCTATTGCCCAGTGAGTGAGTATATGATCGAATGCGGCGATGGATCCAGGCAAGCCCGATCTGATCATCTTCGATTGCGACGGCGTGCTCGTCGACAGCGAGTTGTTGAGCTGCCGCTGCCTCTCCGAGGTTCTGGCGGAGTTCGGCCTTCAGCTCAGTGTGGAGCAGGCGCTCGAACTCTTCCTCGGGCGCAGCACCAAGGCGATCGAGCAGCACTATCGCGATCTCGGGCACACCCTGCCTGACGATTTCTTTCCGGGCCTGAAGGCGCGCGTGCTCGAGACCTTTGCGGGAGCGCTCCAGCCGATCCCCGGCGTCGGCGCGGTTCTGTCCGAATTGGAGACGCCGCGCTGTGTGGCGTCGTCGAGCGACCTCGACCGCGTCTCGCTGTCGCTGGACGTCACCGGCCTCGCGCGGCATTTCGGCGACCGGCTCTACACCGCAGAGATGGTCAGGCGCGGGAAGCCGGCGCCGGATCTCTTTCTTCACGCTGCCGGGAAAATGCAGGCCGATCCCGCGCGCACGCTGGTGATCGAGGACAGTGTCAGCGGCGTGCAGGCTGCCAAGGCGGCAGGCATGATGGTCTGGGGATTTGTCGGCGGTGACCATTATCGCGCGCGCGATGGCCGCGCTATATTGTCCGCCGCCGGAGCCGATCGGGTCTTCGCGCGCATGAGCGAATTCTGGGAGGCGTGAGGCCGCATGGCCGTCGAGAACGAAAAATCCAGGCTCGACGACGCCGCGCGTGCCGGCTGGCTCTATTTCATTGCCGGCCACACCCAGGACGAGATCGCAAAGATGCTCCAGGTGTCGCGCGCCTCGGCGCAGCGGCTGGTGTCGCTGTGCCTCGCCGAGCGGCTGATCACGTTCCGGCTCGAACATCCGATCGCTGCCTGCATGGAATTGGCCGCGCAGCTGAAGGAGCGGTTTGACCTTAGCTATTGCGAGGTGGTGCCGGCCGATCCTGCGGCGCCTCAGGCCACCGCCGGCATCGCCGAGCGCTGCGCCAATCTGCTGGACGCGACGCTGCGCTCGGAGACGCCTGTCATCGTCGCGCTCGGCACGGGGCGGGCGGTGCGCGCCGCCGTCGAGCGCGTCACGCCGATCGACCGGCCCAACCACCAGATCGTCTCGCTGGTCGGCAACATCTCCGCCGACGGTTCCGCGAGCTTCTATGACACCGTCGGCCGGCTCGCCGACCGCACCGGTGCGCGGCATTACCCGATGCCGCTGCCGTTCCTGATGTCGTCGGAGGACGAGCGCAACAAGATGGTGCGGATCGAGCCGATCGCGAAGGTCAAGGCGGTGGCGGCCAAGGCGGACTTACGCCTCGTCGGCATCGGCCAGATGGACCAGAAGGCGCAGGTCCATGTCGACGGCTTCGTCACGCGCGATGAATTGTTCGAGATGATGCGGCAGGGCGCCATCGGCGAGATCACCGGCTGGGCCTATGATTCCAAGGGGCGCGTGCTCAAGGCCGGCACCAACAAGCGCCTCACCAGCATTCCGCCGGAGGTCCCGGCCAAGACCACGACCATCGGCGCCGCGGTCGGTGCGGCCAAGGTGCCGGCGATCGCGGCTGCGTTGAACGGGGGTCTGATCAACGGCCTGATCACCGACGAAGCCACCGCAAGGGCGATCCTGGAGCGGTAGGGCGGGCTGTCTCGCCGCTTGAGCCGCTGTCATCATCCGCGAAAGCGGATGATCCAGTACGCCGCGGCCCAGCTTGGGGCAAACCAACTGACTGCACGGATTACTGGATGCCCCGCCTTCGCGGGGCATGACGGAAAGGTTGCCGCACCGCAGCACTCATAAGTTGCGGGGAAGGCTGCGAGCCTGCTTGACAAGCGCCGCCCCTCGTCCGAACATACGCTCAACGCGTGGGCATATGCTCAAAAGCGCGGGCTAGGGAGGTCACCGTGAAACAATTTTTGGGCGCCGTCTGCGGCGCGTCCGTACTGCTTGCCGTCCCCGCGATGGCCGAAACGACCCTGACGATCGCCACCGTCAACAATGGCGACATGATCCGCATGCAGGGCCTGACCGGCGAATTCACCAAGGCGAACCCCGACATTTCGGTGAAATGGGTGACGCTCGAGGAAAACGTGCTGCGCCAGCGCGTCACCACCGACATCGCCACCAAGGGCGGCCAGTTCGACGTGCTGACCATCGGCACCTACGAGGTGCCGATCTGGGCCAAGAAGGGCTGGCTGGTGCCGCTCTCCAATCTCGGCGCCGATTACGACGTCGCCGATCTCCTGCCGAAGATCAAGGATGCTGTCTCCGTCGACGGCAAGCTCTATGCCGCGCCGTTCTACGGCGAGAGCTCGATGATCATGTACCGGACCGATCTGTTCGAGAAGGCCGGCCTGAAGATGCCGGAAAAGCCGACCTGGGAGTTCGTGATCGATGCTGCCAAGAAGCTCACCGACAAGAACGGCGGCGTCTACGGCATCTGCCTGCGCGGCAAGGCCGGCTGGGGCGAGAACATGGCCTTCCTCTCGGCAATGGCCAATTCCTACGGCGCACGCTGGTTCGATGAGAAGTGGGAGCCGCAGTTCAACACGCCGGAATGGAAGACGACGCTCACGACCTACGTCAATCTGATGAAGGACGCTGGCCCTCCCGGCGCGAGCTCGAACGGCTTCAATGAAAATCTGGCGCTGTTCAACGCCGGCAAGTGCGGCATGTGGATCGATGCGACGGTGGCGGCGTCCTTCGTCACCAACCCGAGTCAGTCCACGGTTGCCGACAGGGTCGGCTTCGCGCTCGCGCCCAACACCGGGCTTGGCAAGAACGCCAACTGGCTGTGGGCCTGGAGCCTCGCGATCCCGGCCGGCTCGAAGAAGACCGAGGCGGCCGAGAAGTTCATCGCCTGGGCGACGAACAAGGACTACACCAAGCTCGTGGCCTCGAGGGAGGGCTGGGCCAACGTGCCGCCCGGCACGCGCACCTCGCTCTACAAGAACGAAGAGTATCTGAAGGTCGCTCCCTTCGCGAAGCTGACGCTGGCCTCGATCGACGCGGCTGATCCGAACAAGCCGACCGTGAAGCCCGTGCCTTACGTCGGCGTGCAATATGCCGCGATCCCCGAATTCCAGGGCATCGGCACGCAGGTGGGGCAGCAATTCTCTGCAGCACTTGCGGGCTCGATGACTGTCGATGCGGCGCTGACCGCCGCGCAATCCGTCACCGAGCGCGAGATGAAGCGCGCCGGCTACATCAAATGAACCCGAGCTCTCCCTGAGCTCAAACTTGCGGCCATCCTCCAACCCCGGATGGATGGCCGCCTTCTTCCTCCAAGCGGAGAGCCTGAGGATGGCAACCCGGCAGACGCAGCTCCTTGCGCGGTCGCTCCTGACCCCGGCCGTCGGGCTCTTGTTCATCTGGATGATCGTCCCGCTCGCGCTGACGCTCTATTTCTCCACGCTGCATTACAGCCTGCTCGATCCTGGTTCGGAATCATTCGTCGGGCTTGAGAATTTCCGCTACTTCCTCACCGATCCCGCCTTCCTCGCCTCACTCCAGAACACGCTGGTGCTGGTCGGCTCGGTGCTGGCGCTGACGATCCTACTCGGCATTCCGCTGGCGCTGCTGATGGATCAGCCGGTGATCGGCCGCAACATCGTGCGGCTGATGGTGATCGCGCCGTTCTTCGTGATGCCGACCGTGAGCGCGCTGGTCTGGAAAAACTTGCTGATGCATCCGGTATCCGGCCTGTTTGCCTGGCTCGCAAGATTGGTCGGGGCGACGCCGATCGACTGGTTCACCGACGCGCCGCTGTTTGCCGTGATCCTGATCGTGGCCTGGCAATGGCTGCCGTTCGCGACGCTGATCCTGCTCACCGCGCTGCAATCGCTCGACGAGGAGCAGAAGGAGGCGGCCGAGATGGATGGCGCCAGCGCCGTCTCGACCTTCATCTACATCACGCTGCCGCATCTGGCACGCCCGATCACGGTGGTGATCCTGATCGAGACCATTTTCCTGCTGACCGTGTTCGCCGAGATCTTCGTCACCACCGGCGGCGGACCGGGTCTGCAAACCACCAACATCGCCTTCCTGATCTACTCGCAGGCGCTGATCCAGTTCGACGTCGGCAGCGCCTCGGCGGGTGGCCTCGTGGCTGTGGTCATCGCCAATGTCGTCGCCTTCTTCCTCGTCCGCATAGTCGGCCGCAACCTGGAAGCCTGAAATCATGGCGCGCAAGTCAACGACGCAACGGGTGGTGGTCTCGACGATCGGGGCGTGGTTCTTTGGCTTCCTGATCTTCTTTCCGATCCTGTGGATGGTGCTGGCGAGCTTCAAGACCGAGCTCGAGGCCTTCGCCATTCCGCCGTCCTTCCTGTTCTTCCACTGGACCACGGAAAACTATGCGACCGTGCAGGAGCGCAGCGACTATCTGCTCCATGCCATGAACTCGATCATCATCGCCGGCGGCTCGACGCTGATCGCGCTGCTGATCGCGATCCCCGCAGCCTGGTCGATGGCGTTCTCGCCGACGAAGCGCACCAAGGACATTCTGCTCTGGATGCTTTCGACCAAGATGATGCCGCCGGTCGGCGTGCTGGTGCCGATCTACCTGATCTACAAGAGCTTTGGCCTGCTCGATTCCCGCATCGGTCTTGTCTTCATCCTCTGTCTCGGAAACTTGCCGATCGTGATCTGGATGCTGTTCACCTATTTCAAGGAAATCCCGCGCGACATCCTCGAAGCCGCGCGCATGGACGGCGCCACCATCGGCCGCGAGCTCGTCTATGTGCTGACGCCGATGGCGATCCCGGGGTTGGCGTCGACCATGCTGCTCAATCTGATCCTCGCCTGGAACGAGGCGTTCTGGACGCTCAATCTGTCGACCTCGAATGCCGCGCCGCTCACGGTGTTCATCGCGTCCTATTCCAGTCCGGAAGGACTGTTCTGGGCCAAGCTGTCGGCGGCTTCCACGCTGGCGATCGCGCCCATCATCATCCTCGGTTGGTTCAGCCAGAAGCAGCTCGTGCGCGGGCTCACCTTCGGCGCGGTAAAGTAAAGGGGCTGCCGGATCATGGGTCAGATTACGCTTCAGGACGTGCAGAAATCGTTCGGCCCCGTGCACATCATCAAGGGCGCCGATCTCGAGATCGCGGACGGCTCATTCGTGGTGTTCGTGGGACCGTCCGGCTGCGGCAAGACCACGCTGCTGCGGCTGATCGCCGGGCTCGAGGACGTCAGCGGCGGCAAGATTTTGATCGACGGCAAGAACGTCGTCGATACGCCCCCCGCGAAGCGTGGGCTCTCGATGGTGTTCCAGTCCTACGCGCTCTATCCGCATATGAGCGTGCGCGGCAATATCGGTTTCGGCCTGAAGATGGCGGGCCTCTCCAAAGACGAAACCAACCGCAAGGTGGAGGCCGCCGCCGCGACGCTCAACCTCACGCCCTATCTTGACCGCAAGCCTCGCGAACTCTCCGGCGGCCAGCGCCAGCGCGTCGCGATCGGCCGTGCCATCGTCCGCGAGCCCAAGGCGTTCCTGTTCGACGAGCCGCTGTCGAACCTCGACGCCGCGCTGCGCGTGCAGATGCGTATCGAGGTCACGCGGCTGCAGAAGCAGCTCGGCACCACCGCGATTTACGTCACCCACGACCAGGTCGAGGCCATGACCATGGCCGACAAGATCGTCGTGCTCAACGGTGGCAAGATCGAGCAATACGGCTCGCCGCTGGAGCTCTATGAGCGGCCCGCGAATCTCTTCGTTGCCGGCTTCATCGGCTCGCCCAAGATGAATTTCGTCACCGGCGAAAATGCCGCGCAGAAGGGGGCGGCGACCATCGGTGTAAGGCCCGAGCACATCAAGATCGAGCGCGACGGCGCCGGTGGCTGGCCGGGCACGATCGCGGTCGCCGAACACCTCGGCAGCGACACCTTTCTCTACGTCGACGCCGGACCGCTCGGCATGCTGACGGCACGCTACATCGGCGAATTGAGCCTGCATGCCGGCGACCGCGTGTCGCTGGTGCCGGACCCCGCGCGCATTCACCGCTTCGACGCAAGCGGCAACGCGCTTCGGAACTAACAAGAAACGGGAATACGACCATGTACCTGGAAAAATTCAAGCTGAGCGGCAAGACCGCGTTCATCACCGGCGGCGGGCAGGGCATTGGGCTTGCCTGCGCGGAGGCGCTGGCCGAGGCCGGCGCCAAGGTCATTATCGGTGACCGCGACAGCAAGGTCGCCGGAGACGCCAAGGCCAGCCTGAAGGCGAAGGGTTTTGACATCGAGACCGCGATCATGGACGTCACCGACACCAAGCGCGTGGCGGAGGTCGCCAATGATCTCGTCGCTCGGCACGGCAAGGTCGACATCCTCGTCAACAATGCCGGCATTGCGCGCAGCGAAACGCCGGCCGAGACCGTCACCGACGAGCACTGGCTCAACGTCATCGACGTCAATCTCAACGGCACCTTCTGGTGTTGCCGCGAGTTCGGCAAGCACATGCTCAAGGCCAGGAGCGGCGCCATCGTCAATGTCGGCTCGATGTCCGGTTTCATCGTCAACAAGCCGCAGGAGCAGTGCTTCTACAACGCCTCCAAGGCCGGCGTACACCATCTGACCAAGTCGCTGGCGGCCGAATGGGGCGCGCGCGGCATCCGCGTCAATGCGGTGGCGCCAACCTATATCGACACGCCGCTCAACGCTTTCGTGAAGAGCACCCCGAGAATGTACGACGCCTGGATCGGTGGAACCCCGATGGGGCGGATGGGGCAGGTCGAGGAGATCGCCTCGGTGGTCCTATTCCTGGCATCCGAGGCTGCGAGCCTCATGACTGGCAGCATCGTGCTGGTGGATGGCGGCTATACTTGCTGGTAGGCTTGCGTCAAAACTGACGAGAGCGACCAGGAGCGACTATGCCGCAAGCGTATATCGGCGTCGACGTGGGGACCACGAGCACGCGGGCAGGGGTGTTTGACGAGGCCGGCTCGCTGTTGGCGACCGCCAAGCATCCGATCCGGATCTGGCAAGAGGCTGGCGACGTCGTCGAGCAGTCGTCCCAGGACATCTGGGAGGCCTGCGTCAAATCGGTGCGGGCGGCGTTGGCGGAGGCGGCAATCGCGCCCGACAGCATCGGCGGCATCGGTTTCGACGCGACCTGTTCCCTGGTGGTGCTCGACCGCCAGGGCGAGCCGGTCACGGTGAGTGCCTCCGGCGACAAGCACCGCAACGTCATCGTCTGGATGGATCACCGTGCCATCGCTGAGGCGCGGCTGATCAACGAGACCGGCGACTCAGTGCTGCGCTATGTCGGCGGCTCGATCTCGCCCGAGATGGAGATGCCAAAACTGTTGTGGCTGAAGCGGCATCTGCGCGCGAGTTTTGACGCCGCCGGGCATTTCTTCGATCTGGCGGACTATCTGACCTGGCGCGCGACCGGTTCGCTGCAGCGCTCGACCTGCACAGTCACCTGCAAATGGAACTACCTCGCGCATGACGGCGGCGGCTGGAGTGCGCCGTTCTTTCAGCGCATTGGCCTGTCTGACTTCGTCAGCGAGAAATACGCCCGCATCGGCACCGAGATCGTCGCCCCCGGCACGCGGCTCGGCGCCGGGCTCACCCGCGTGGCCGCCACCGATCTCGGCCTGTCCGTTGGCACGCCGGTCGGTGCCTCCTTGATTGACGCCCATGCCGGCGGCATCGGCGCGATCGGCGGGCGTGACGGATCGGGCGGAACGACCGACGTCGGCGATCGCCTGGCTTACATCATGGGAACGTCGGCCTGCATCATGGCGACGACGAAGGAGCCGTGCTTTGTGCCCGGCGTCTGGGGTCCATATTACTCCGGCATGGTGCCGGACTTCTGGCTCAATGAAGGCGGCCAGTCGGCGGCAGGCGCGGCGATCGACCATCTCCTCAAATCGCATCCCGGCCACGCGGAAGCGAGCGCGGCAGCGCGCGGCGAGGGCGTCGACCTCATCGAGTTTCTCGAGCGCCGCATCATCGCGCGCGCCGGCGATGCCAGCCGCGCCGCGCTGCTCGCCCGCGACGTTCATGTGCTTCCTGAATTCATCGGCAACCGCTCGCCTTACGCTGACCCCGACACGCGCGCCGTGATCACAGGCCTCGACCTCGACACCGACGTCAGCTCGATGGAGCGGTTGTTTATTGCAGGTCTCTGCGGGCTGGCCTACGGGCTCGCCGAGGTGATCGAGGCCTTTGCCGCACATGGCGTGCATGCAGGCATCATGATCATGGGCGGCGGCGCCAGCCGCAGTCCGCTGGTGCGCCAGATCATGGCCGATACCACCGGCCTTACTGTCGCGCTGCCGCAAACCAGCGAGCCGGTGCTGCTGGGTGCCGCGATGCTGGGTGCGGTTGCCGGTGGGGCCTATGCCTCGATCGGCGAGACCATGGCCAAAATGTCGGCGCTTGGACGCAAGAGTGAGCCGACCGCGCCCGACATGGCCGCGTTTCACACCAGGAAGCGCGAGGTCTACAAGCTGCTGCGCGAGGTCGATCGCGGCAGCCGCGCGGCGATGCGCGACATCGCCAAGGGTTAAGAGACATGCTGATTTCCTGCGGCGATGCGCTGATCGATTTTGTGCCGACGAAAAACGCCGATGGCCGCGAAGCGGTGATGCCGGCGGTCGGCGGCTCCTGCCTCAACGTCGCAATCGGCATCGCGCGGCTCGGCGCACCGACCGGTTTCGTCGGCGGCGTCTCGACCGATCTGTTCGGGCGCATGATCGCGGAACACGCCGCCGCCTCGAACGTCGAGCTTGGTCTCGCCACCCGCAGCGATCATCAGACCACGCTCGCCTTCGTCCGCATCGTCGCCGGCGAGTCGCATTACGCTTTCTACGACGCCGGGACTGCGACGCGGAACTGGACGTTTCGGCGCGGCACCATCCCGTTCGATACGGTCGAGGCCGTCCATGTCGGCTCGACCACGCTGGTCAACGACCGGGGCGCTGCCGAGACCAAGGCCCTGATCACAGATGCGCGGGCCTCATCAACGATTTCCTTCGATCCGAACTGCCGGCCCAATCTGGTCAAGGACAAGCCGGCCTATCTTGCGCGCATGGCCAAGTTCGCCGCGAGCGCCGATCTTGTCAAGATGTCGGACGTTGACTTCGCCTATCTCTTCGGCGAGGAGCCTCATCAGCAACGCGCGAGTGCGCTCTTGGCGCAGGGCACAAGTCTCGTCGTCGTCACCCGCGGCAACAATGGCGCCATCGCCTGGCATGCAAAGGCAGGGCAGATCGAGGTTGAGGCGCCGCAGATCGAGGTCGCCGACACGATCGGCGCCGGCGACAGCTTTCAGGCCGCATTGCTGTTCGCCCTGCACAAGCAGGGGCGCCTCGCCCGGCAACAATTGAAGAACATCGGCGCAGACGAGCTCCGCCGCGCGCTGTCCTTTGCCGCCAATTGCGCCGGCCTGACCTGCACCCGTCCGGGTGCCGATCCGCCCTGGAGCCACGAGATCAGCTGGAGCTGGTAGGCACGCAAAGGCCGATGTCCGGGCGGACTGCGGCCATGCGCCAGCCGAAATGGACAGGGCAAGTCCGCAGTGGCAAGGTCCGCGCGTCCTGACGCGAGCCTGCCCTGATGAGCGACGATCTCTGTTTCCTCTCTGCCACCGAACTGCGCGAACGCATCAACAGCAAGCAGATCTCGCCGGTCGAGATCACCCGCGCCGTGCTCGCGCGCGCCGAGGCATTACAGGGCGAATTGAACTGCTTCATCACGCTCTGTGGCGATGAGGCGATGGCAGCGGCGCGCGAAGCCGAGCGCAAGGTGATGGCCGGCGAGCCGCTCGGCCTGCTGCATGGGCTTCCCGTCACCGTCAAGGACATCGTCAACACACGCGGCGTGAAGACGACTTTTGGCGCCGTTCCCTACAAGGATAACGTCCCCACCGAGGATGCCGTCGCGGTCGCAAAGCTACGCGCGGAAGGTGCGATCCTGATCGGCAAGACCACGACGCCGGAGTTCGGCAGCAAGTGCCTGACCGATTCACCGCTGTTCGGGCGCACCCGCAATGCGTGGAGTGCGGAGCGTTCGTCCGGCGGCTCCAGCGGCGGGGCGGCCGTTGCGGTGGCGAGCGGCATCGCGCCGCTGGCGATTGCCACCGATGGCGGCGGCTCGACGCGGATTCCGGCCGCCTGCAACGGCGTCGTTGGCTTGAAGCAGAGTAACGGCGTGATCGCGCACAGCCAGGCGCTCGATGCGTTCGGCAACCAGACCTATGTCACACCGACCACGCGCACTATCGCCGACACGGCATTGATGATGCAGGCGATGGCCGGCGAGGATGCCTGCGATCCCTGGTCGATCGGTGTGCCTGTGGCCGATTTCATAGGCTCCGCTGCCCCGCGCGGTGATCTGCGCGGGCAGAAAATCCTGTTCTGCGCCTCGCCACCCGGCCGCCCGGTGTCGGCGGATGTTGCCACAGCGTTCAAGGCGAGCCTCGATCGGCTCGCGAGCCTGGGTGCCGAGCTTGAGGAATTCTCCGGCGAGGGATACGACGTCGAGCCGGTCTGGCGCGCCATCAACCACACCGTCTGGCGCTCGCGCTTCTCGAAGCTGGTGGCGGAGCATGGCGACGTCCTCAGCGAGACCTTCGTCAGGCAGATTGCGCTGGCGACGAATGTGAGCGGCGTTGACTATCAAGAGGCGATGTTCGCGCGCACGGCGTTGTTTCGTCGCGTGCAATCCCTGCTTGCGCATGGACACCTTCTGGCGATGCCGACCATCACCCGCACCGCGCTGCCGATCGACCAGGACCTGTTCGGCACCATCGAGATCGACGGCCAGCAGTTTGACAGCGTCCGGCCGCACTGGTTCCCCTGGACCATGCCGTTCAACATGACCGGTCACCCCGCGATCAGTCTGCCCTGCGGTTTTGGTCGCGACGGCCTGCCGATCGGGCTCCAGCTTGTGGGCCGCTTCCGGGCCGACGCCGAATTGCTCCGCGTCAGCGCGCTGTTCGAGGCCTCGCACGACCTTCTCGCCCGCCGGCCGGCTTGAGGGGTCCACGATGGGCCGCAAAAGGCTTGCGTCCGGGGTCCGGACATGTTGATCGTGCCGCCGATGAGCCCTGAAACCGACCGCGCATGAGCGTATTTGTCCTCCGACGTGTCCTGACTTTGCTGGCGACGCTGGTCGGCGCATCCGTGATCATTTTCCTGGTGCTGGATGCGCTGCCGGGCAATGCCGCGCAAATGCTGATGGGCGCCGACGCATCCGCCGATGCGGTGCGCGCGCTCACCGCCAAGCTTGGGCTCGATCAGCCGCTCGCGATCCGTTATCTGCAATGGATCAAGGGCCTCGTCGTCGGCGATCTCGGCAATTCCTATGTCTACGGCACGCCGGTCGGCAGCCTGATTGCGGAGCGGCTGGTGCTGACCATTCCGCTCGCGATCATGTCGATGCTGATCACGGTGACGCTGGCGCTCTCGGCCGGCATCTACACCGCCGCCAACCACAACAAGCTCGGCGACGTCGGCGTGATGTCGCTGACCCAGATCGGCATCGCGCTGCCGAACTTCTGGTTCGCGATCCTGCTCGTGCTGCTGTTCGCCGTGCGACTGCAATGGCTCTCGGCAGGCGGCTTTGCCGGCTGGGAGGACGGCATCTGGCCCGGCGTCAAATCGCTGCTGCTGCCGTCGATCTCGCTTGCGGTGGTGCAGGCCGCGATCCTCGCCCGCGTCACCCGCTCGGCCGTGCTCGAGGTGCTGCGCGAAGACTTCGTCCGCACGGCGCGCGCAAAAGGGCTCGGCAAGCGCGAGGTGCTGTGGAGCCATGTGTTGCGCAACGCCATGATCCCGGTGATGACCGTGATGGGCCTGCAATTCGCCAATCTGCTCGCCGGCACCATCGTGATCGAGAACGTGTTCTATCTGCCGGGCCTCGGCCGGCTGATCTTCCAGTCGATCGCCAACCGCGACCTGATCGTGGTGCGCAATTGCGTGATGCTGCTCGCGGCCATGGTGGTCATCGTCAATTTCGTGGTCGACGTGCTCTATGCCTTCATCGATCCCCGCATCAAGGTGCACGACCTGTGAGCGCGCCGCTGACAAGTTCGGTTGACGTGCCGATCGCACCGCATCCTCTGCCGGCCAAGACGTTCTGGGGCCGCGCGCTGCGGCATCGCAGCTTCGTGCTGGGCGGTGCGCTCAGCCTGCTGGTGGTCGCCTCGGCGCTGCTCTCGCTGGTGTGGACGCCGTGGTCTCCTTACGAGATCGACATCGCCTCGAAACTCCGGCCGCCGTCGGCCGCGCACTGGCTCGGCACCGATACCTTCGGCCGCGACATCGTCTCGCTGCTGCTTGCCGGCGCGCGTGCGACCATCCTGGTCGGCATCATCGCGGTCAGCATCGGTCTCACCTTCGGCGTCTGCCTCGGCCTGATCGCATCGGCCAAGCGCGGCTGGACCGAAGAGATCATCATGCGATTCTCGGATTTCACCTTCGCCTTTCCGGCCGTGCTCTCCGCAATCATGCTCGCTACGGTCGCGGGGCCGGGCATGCTGACCTCGATCATCGCGATCGGCATCTTCCAGATCCCGACGCTGATCCGGCTGACGCGCGGCTCGGCCAATGCGATCTGGGCGCGCGAATACGTGCTGGCGGCGCGCGCCTCGGGGAAGGGCGCCTTCCGCATCACCATCGAGCACGTGCTGCCGAACATCCTGTCGATCCTGATCGTGCAGGCGACCATTCAGTTTGCGCTGGCCATTCTCGCCGAAGCGGCGCTGTCCTATCTCGGCCTCGGCACGCAGCCGCCGCAGCCGTCCTGGGGCCGCATGCTGAACGACGCGCAGACCATGCTGTTCCAGTCGCCGATGCTCGCGGTTTATCCCGGTGCTGCGATCGCGATTGCGGTGCTCGGCCTCAATCTGCTCGGCGACGGCTTGCGTGATCTGTTCGATCCCAGACTGGCGCGGGAGCGGTGACGATGGCCGATCCCGCAACCATGCCGCTGATCGCCGTCGAAAACCTCGGCGTTCGCCTCAACACCAGCCGCGGCCCGGCGCAGGCCGTGCGCGGCGTCAGTTTTGCGCTGAAGCGCGGCGAGACGCTGGGGCTTGTTGGCGAATCCGGCTGCGGCAAGTCGGTCACCGCGCTGTCGCTGATGGGGCTCTTGCCGGACAGCGCGGTCGTCACCGGCAGCATCAAGCTGGATGGACGCGAGCTCGCGCGGCTCCCGGATGCGGATTACTGCGGCCTCCGCGGCAACCGCATCAGCATGATCTTCCAGGAGCCGATGACGGCGCTCAACCCGATGCACACAATCGGCCATCAGGTCGCCGAGCCGCTACGGCGTCACAAGAAATATTCCGCTGGGCAGGCGCGCACAGAGGCGATCGCCTTGCTCGACCGCGTCGGGCTGCCCGATCCGGCCAAGCGCATCGACGCCTATCCGCACCAGTTCTCCGGCGGCCAGCGCCAGCGTGTCACGATTGCGATGGCGCTTGCCTGCGAGCCGGATCTCCTGATCGCTGACGAGCCCACCACCGCACTCGACGTCACCATCCAGGGCCAGATCCTCGATCTCATCGCCGACCTCGTTGAGGAGCGCGGCATGTCGATGATCCTGATCTCGCACGATCTCGGCGTTATCGCCGAGAACGTGCAGCGCATGATGGTGATGTATGGCGGCACGGTCGTCGAGAGCGGGCCGACCGACGAGGTGTTCCGCCGTATGGGGCATCCCTACACGCAGGGGCTGTTCCGCGCCCGCCCGAAGCTCGGCGCGCGCAAGGGGACGCGGCTGACGACGATCGCGGGCACGGTGCCGGAGCTCGCCGATCTGCCGGCGGGCTGTGCCTTCAGCGAGCGCTGTCCGCTGGTCGAGGACAAATGCCGCGCGGCGCTGCCGCCAATGGTCGAGGTCGGTCCCGCGCACGTCGTGCGCTGCGTGCGTACCGACGTCTCGATGGCCACCAATGTCGGGGCGCTGTCCGCATGACCGCAGCACCGCTTCTCGACGTCAAGGATCTCGAGCAGCGCTACGCGCTGCCGCGCGAAAGCCTGTTCCGATCGCCCGGAGAGGTGCGCGCGCTCAACGGGGTGAGCGTGCAGGTCGCCGCCGGCAAGAGCCTCGGCATCGTCGGCGAGTCCGGCTCCGGCAAATCCACTTTTGCGCGCGTCGTGATGGCGCTGGAGCGGCCGAGTGCGGGGCGGGTCACGCTGCTCGGTCGCGACCTCAACCGCATCTCCCCCGATGAATTGCGTCGCGCACGGCGCGATATCCAGATGGTGTTCCAGGATCCCTACGGTTCGCTCGATCCGCGCCAGATGATTGCGCGTATCGTCGCCGAGCCGCTCACCGTGCTTGATGACGCCGACCGCAGCACGTTCCGCGCCCGCGTCGCTGCGGTGCTGAAGCAGGTCGGCTTGCGCGAAGCGGACATGGACAAATACCCGCACGAGTTCTCCGGCGGACAGCGCCAGCGCATCGCGATCGCGCGTGCGCTGATCACCCAGCCGAAGCTCATCGTCGCGGACGAGCCGGTCTCCGCGCTCGATGTCTCCGTGCAGGCGCAGGTGCTGAATCTGATGCAGGACCTCCAGGAGCAGTTCGGCCTGAGCTACATCCTGATCAGCCACGACCTCGCCGTGGTCGATTATCTCTGCGACGAGGTCGCGGTGATGTATCTCGGCCGGGTGGTCGAGCAGGGGCGGCCGGAGGATCTGTTCGAGCGCTGCGCCCATCCCTATACGCGGGCGCTGCTGGACGCGATACCGCGGGCGCGTGCCGGCGGGGGCCGGCGCCGGCGCGGCGCCCAGGCAATCGCCTCGCAATCGGCGGCCGCTGCCGGGTGCCCCTATGCGCCGCGCTGTCCGCTCGCCGACCAGCATTGCCGCGAGGTTCCGCCCTTGCTACGCAGGGTGGGCGAGGGACATCTCGCCGCCTGCCACAAGGCGGAGGCCGTGATGGCATTGCCGCAGGCGGCCATGGAAGATTAATGTCGGCTACGAGATTGGCGTAGCCTCAAACGACAGAAGAAGGCTGGGGAGTCAGGCATGTTGAAGAAGCTAACGATCGTCGCTTTTGCCGCGGCATTGGCCGCGGCGCCGCTGCCGGTGCTGGCGCAGAGCAAGAAGGACAGCGTCGTCATGGGCATGACGCTGGAGCCGCCGGGGCTCGATCCCACCAACGCCGCTGCGGCTGCGATCGCAGAGGTCACGCTCTACAACATCTACGAGACCCTGACCAAGATCAACGAGGACGGCTCGGTCGCGCCGCTGCTCGCCGAGAGCTGGACCGCGTCGCCCGATCTGAAGACCTATACGTTCAAGCTGCGCAAGGGCGTCAAATTCCAGAACGGCGAGGCCTTCGATTCCGCTGCCGTCAAATTCTCGTTCGAGCGCAACGCGGCCGCGAACAGCACCAACAAGGACAAGAGCCTGTTCCAGGCCTTCGAGAAGGTCGACGCGCCGGACGCCGACACGATCGTGCTCACGCTGAAATATCCCGAGCCGAACCTGCCGTTCCTGCTGGGGCAGGCGAGCGGCTCGATCGTCGAGCCGAAGAGTGCGGCGACCAATGTGACGCAACCGGTCGGCACCGGACCGTACCAGTTAGGGGCCTGGGTCAAGGGCTCCTCGCTCACGCTCAACAAATGGGCCGACTATCGCAACGCCTCCGCGATCAAGCTGTCCAAGGTGACGATCCGCTTCATCGGCGATCCCGCCGCGCAGATTGCGGCCCTGCTGTCCGGTGACGTCGACGCATTCCCGCGCGTCACCACCCGCGGCGTCGCGCAGTTCAAGAGCGATCCGCGCTTCACCGTGCTGGTCGGCGGCTCCAAGGCCAAGACCATCGTCGCAATCAACGAGAAGAAGAAGCCGCTCGACGACGTGCGAGTGCGCCGCGCGATCCTCGCCGCCATCGACCGCAAGTCGATGATCGACGGCGCGGTCGAAGGTTTCGGCACGCCGATCGGCAGCTTCTACACGCCGGGCTCGCTCGGCTATGTCGACACCACCGCCGTCAATCCGTACGATCCCGAGAAGGCGAAGAAGCTGCTGGCCGAGGCCGGCATCACCACGCCGCTCGAGCTCAGCCTGAAGCTGCCGCCGCCGCCTTACGCGCGGCAGGGCGGCGAGATCCTCGCAGCCCAGCTCGCCAAGGTCGGCATCAACGCCAAGATCGAGAACGTCGAATGGGCGCAGTGGCTGTCGCAGGCGTTCGCTCCGAACGGGCCGCACAATTACGACCTCACCATCGTCTCCCATGTCGAGCCGTTCGATCTCGTCAAGCTGACCGAGCCCGACTTCTACCTCGGCTACAACAGCGAGGCGTTCAACGCGCTCTACAAGCAGATCGTGTCGACGCCTGACGAGGCCGGCCGCGCCAAGCTGCTCGGCGATGCCCAGCGCATGCTGGCGACCGACGCGGTGGCCGGCTTCCTGTTCCAGCCGCAATGGCCCACGGTCATCAACAAGAAGCTGAAGGGCGTCTGGAAGGAAGTCCCGCAGTTCGAGAACGACTTCTCGGCCTGGTCCTGGGAGTAGAGTCCTCCAAGTCAAATCCGACATCTCGATTTCGACCTCTCCCCGTCGGGGAGAGGTTTTTTTCAGCTGCCCAAAGCAAAACCCTTAAAACAACCCCATGCACAGTAGCCGGGGCTAGTTCTTTCAATGGCTTGCGCGACCCGCTCGATGGCTTGCGCATGTCGGCCGTGAACGTTGACCCGTCGGGCAAAACACTGGCATGATGGCATCATCGGAGAAAGCCGTCGCCCATGTTCATTTGGGAGCGCCGCTTCTCTTGATCCCCGCCGCTTGAACGATTGAAACCCTCATGCGTTGGCCCGGCGCAGGATGGCCGCATGCCGTGCGAGCCGGGGCGAGGACAAACGGAGTTCGGTCATTGCTGAAGCTGCACAGATGGCCGTCCGACGATTGGCAAGGCATCGGCGCGGAAATGCCCTCGGAGATCATCTGGGCCGATCTCCTGAACGCGACCGCAGGCGAAAAGCAATTCGTCGAGCGAATGCTCAAGATACGGATTCCGTCCGAGGAATCGCTCAGCGAGATCGAGGCGTCGAGCCGGCTGATCCTCGAGCACGGCACGCTCTATCTCAGCTCGCCGGCGGTCCGGGTCAACGAGGACAATGAGGCCGAGATCACGCCGGTGGGGTTCGTGATTGGCCCGCATGTGCTGGTGACGGTGCGATTTGCAGAGCTGCCGATCTTCGACCAGATCAGCAAGCGCGTCGGCTCCGACGACAGCCTCGAGAACGGCATGTGCGTGTTCACCAGCCTGCTCGAGGCCATGATCGACCGCGGCGCCGATGCTCTGGAGCACCTCGGCGCGAAGCTCGACCAGCTGTCACGCGGCGTCTTCAAGGGCGGTCTCATTCGCACCAGGCGGCCGGTTCGCTCCAGCCGCAGGATGCGCGAGGCGCTGGAGAATGTCGGCGAGCTGGCCGATCGTCTCGCCAAGTCGCGCGATGTCCTGCTCGGCGTCGGGCGTATTGCATCCTATGCCGACAATGTCGGGAGCGAGTGGATCACGGCGGCGTCGAAGAAGCGCCTCGAGGCGGTCTCTAAGGACGTCGCTTCGCTCAGCGATTACGAGACGCGACTGTCCGACAAGATCCAGCTTCTGCTCGATGCCGTGCTCGGCTTCATCAACATCCAGCAGAACGAGATCTTCAAGGTCCTGACAATTGTCTCCGTGGTCGGCGTGCCGCCCACGATCCTGGTCGGTGTCTGGGGCATGAACTTCAAGAACATGCCGGAGCTGAGCTGGACGTTCGGCTATCCGCTGTCGCTGCTCGTGATCGTCGCCAGCGGGGTGTTGCCGCTGATCTGGTTCAAGCGGCGCGGCTGGTTCGAGTGAGACGGCAGCGCACCGTCCGAAAACGATGCGCCGCTGGCCGCTTCATGCCGCCTTCGCCTCGACGCTGCCGATCCAGCTGCGGGCGAGCGTGACGTCGGCCTGCGACAGCTGATGGCCGGCCGGCAAGACCTTGTGCTCGACGCGCGCGCCTGCTTCCGACAACAGCGCCGCAAGCCTTGCCGAATTGGCCGCCGGCACGATCGGGTCACTTTGGCCGGACAGCAACAGAACGGGCTTGCCTGCAAGGTTGGCCTTGGGCGGATCCGACAGCGGCACCATGGCGCGCAGCAGGATCGCGCCTGCAAGCACGTCCGGCTTCAGCAGCAACAGTGCGGCTGCGATGTTGGCGCCATTGGAGAAGCCGACCGCAACTGGCGCGCCAATGCCGTATTGCTTCCGTGCGTCGGCGACGAACTCGCCGAGCTCGAGCGCGCGGCGACGCACGTCCTCCTCGTCGAACACGCCTTCGGCAAGTCGGCGGAAGAAGCGCGGCATGCCGTGCTCGAGCACGCGGCCGCGCGGCGAGAGCAGGGCGGAGCCGGGAGCGATCATCTCGCCGAGGCCGAGCAGATCGTTCTCGTCACCGCCGGTGCCGTGCAGCAGCAGAAGAGGAGGAGAGCCCGCCTTGGTGGCGGGCTCGTAGCGATGGATGAAGTCGGTCATGACGCGGTCTCTTCCAAATTCGGCAGCACGCCCTCGATCTGCTTGCGATGCGCTTCGAGGAAGCCCGGCAGCTTCAGGTCGCGTCCGAGCGTCGCGACGGGCTCGTCGACGGCGAAGCCGGGGATATCGGTCGCGATCTCGAACAGCACGCCGCCCGGCTCACGGAAATAGATCGAGCGGAAGTAGTTGCGGTCTCGCTGCTCGGTCGGATGCAGGCCGTGATTGGTCACGAGCTTCTGCGCCATCTTGCCCTGCTCGGCATCGTCAGCCGCGCGGAACGCGATGTGGTGCACCGAGCCGCCGCCCTGATGTCCACGCAGGAAGCCCTTGGCCTCGTAGATGTCGACGACGCTGCCCTCAGCATCGCCCGAGGCCTTGAAGCGGATCACCGAGCCTTCGCGCCCGGTCTCCTTGAAGCCGAACACGTCGGTGAGGACGGCGGCCGTCTTCGCGGCGCTATCGAGCAGCAAGGTCACGCCGTGGAAGCCGCGGATCGCATGCTCGGCGGGCACGTCGCCATTGCTCCAACCCGGCTCGTTCTCGGCGCCGGGAATGCCGACCAGCGCGAGCGCCATGCCGTCAGGGTCCGTGAACGGCAGCACGGACTCGCCGAAGCGCTTCTCGAGCGCCTCGTAGGCGATGCCCTTCTCGACGAAGCGCTGCGTCCAGTAGCCGAGCGAGCGCTGCGGCACGCGGAAGGCGGTCTGATGGGTCTCGCCGACGCCGCGACGCCCGGCCGATGCGCCGGCCCACGGGAAGAAGGTGAGGATGGTGCCGGGGCGGCCGGTCTCGTCGCCATAATAGAAGTGATAGGTGCCGGGATCGTCGAAATTGACCGTCTTCTTGACGAAGCGCAGGCCGAGATCCCGGGTGTAAAAGCCGAAATTGCGGATGGGGTCGCCGGCAATCGCGGTGACATGGTGCAGTCCAGACATTGTAGTTCTCCAGAATTCGGGGAGCGGTCTTGCTCTGGAGCGAAATATCGTTCCGCTTTGGATTGGAGACAATCCATGCAAATATGACGTCTATGTCTACGATTTGGAAACAATCGCCGGGGCCGGCCCTTGGATAAGGTCGCCAGCCTCCGGGCCTTCGTCAAAGTGGTCGAAAGCGGCAGCTTTGCCGAGGCCGGCCGGCAATTGCGGCTGTCGCGCTCGGCGATCAGCAAATACATCGCCGACCTCGAGGAGAGCCTCGGCGTCCAGCTTTTGAACCGGACCACCCGCCACGCCAGCCCGACCGAGAGCGGCCAGCGCTATTTCGAGCGCGCCGTCGTCATCCTCTCGGAGATCGAGGCCGCCGATCAGGCGGTGGCGCAGGCCCAGTCGGCGCCGCGAGGACTGTTGCGTGTCAACGCGCCGATGTCGTTCGGCACGATGCGGCTCGGGCCTGTTCTCGCGGACTTCATGAAGCAATATCCGGAGCTTCAGCTCCAGATCGTGCTCAGCGACGATCTGCTCGATCCCGTCCAGGACGGTTTTGACGTGACGTTGCGGATTGCGGAGCTGGAATCCTCGAGCTTGATCGCACGAAAAATCATGCCGGTGGCGCGCATGATCTGCGCATCGCCGGATTATCTCGCGCGCCACGGTACGCCAAAGCATCCGCAGCATCTGCGCGAGCATGCCTCGCTTACCTACGGCTTCCTGCTCACCGGCAACCAGTGGAAGCTCACCGGCCGCGACGGCGATCACTGGATCCAGCCGGCCTGGTCGCTCTGCGTCAACAATGCCGAGGTGCTGCGCGATGCCGCGATCAAAGGCAGGGGCCTCGCGCTGCTGCCGGAGTTCATTGCCGCGGATGCTTTGCGCAAGGGCGAACTGAGGACGGTGCTGGACGGTTATTCCGCGCCGCCGCTCGCGCTCTATGCGGTCTATCCGCCGACGCGGCATTTGTCGGTGAAGGTGCGGCTGTTTATTGATTTTCTGGTCGAACGGTTTGGGCAGGAGGAGGAGGCGGGCGCGCGCTCATGAAATCCGCGATGTCCGCTTGTCTCCTGGCAGCGGTGGAGGAGCGGACATTTGCATGAGTCCAAGAAGGGCCACAGAACTAAACCGCTTGCGCGGTAGGACTCCGCGGCTGCCGACGGAGCCAAGAGGATAGCGCGGCGGGACGTCCTGTCTTGAGATCGAGGGGTTTCGACAACCTCACTCAAGACAGGAGCATCCCCATGACCGATGAGGCCATAAAACCTTCACACTAGCGGACATGGCGCGATTATTCGCCAAGCTTTATGTATTCTGTTCAAATGGCCTTTAACTCTCTGGGGTTAAGAGGTCGGCGATAAGCAGGTGAGGGTAACGTGACCCTAAAGCCATCCGTCATTTGTAACGTTCCGGCCGATGTCTCTTCGATAAAGAAGGCCATCGGTCCCAAGCTGGCCAAGCAGTACTCTGCAAATCCCAAGGTGCCGAAGTACGCCTTCGTCCTCAAATTCCCCGACGGCGTTGTCACCGGGCGCGCAGTTTCGCATGCGCTAGGAAAAATATCAACTCCGCGCGGCCCGATATTGCTCGCAGGTCAACACTTCACGGTAGAAGCAATGGGGCTCGCCAAGGCGGAAGGCTGTGAAGTGATTGCCATTCACGAGTTCTTTTGGACCGATGCAGCATACGCCGATAGATGGAGCGACCGACCGCTAAAAGGCTAAGGGGAATTACGGTGACACCCATTAGCCGGCCGGTCGTCAAGATGACGAGCGCATTTTTTTTGGCAGCGCAAGCTGCCAAATCTTTCGCTGGTCGCTTTCAGCCACTGTGCTCGAACCGCGCCCGTTTCTTCGGTTGATGGCTGCGTCCGCATCACGGATCGCGCCAGACACCCATCGGGATCAAGCATCGGGAATTACGGTGACAGTGCACTTAATGCGTTCGGTCGAATTGAATGCACTGTCACCGTAACTTCTCGTCTTCCTTTGGCTGGGCGGGCTATATTGCACCTGCCGGTATTGGAAAGATTTTAGAGAAGATGAAATACGGCGCGGCGGATCAAAGAGGACCGCCCGGGAAAAATGGCATTCACTACACCCGCCTTCGAACTAGGTATTGGTTGTGAGCTATAGGTCGGAGCAGCCCTCAGCGACACCGCCGTGAAGGCCAGCTATGGGCCACAAGCCGACCTTATCCGCCTGCCTCGTTTCATAACGGAGCGCCAAAGCCTATCTTGCGGCAAGCCATCCACAAGCGGTGCAGATCATCGTCCGATGGAGCATCCGAATGGTCCATGCCGGTTTCAATGCA